>DCUZ01000060.1 GCA_002327305.1 Holophagales bacterium UBA2201
TCCCGCCTTCCCGCCTTCCCGCCTTTCCCCTTCCCGCCTTTCGCCTTCCCGCCTTCCCGCCTTCCCGCCTTTCGCCTTCCCGCCTTCCCGCCTTCAGCCTTCCCGCCTTCCCGCCTTTCGCCTTCCCGCCTTCCCGCCTTCCCGCCTTCCCGCCTTCAGCCTTCTTAATACCCATCCGTGAAATGCCCCCAGGGGCTGAAGGCGAACCAGTCGCCCGAGGCAAAGGTGATCTGCCAGCCCTGTTCTTCCCCGGAGACGGCGTAGCCGAAATCCAGGCGGGCGACGCGGCCCACCTTGGAGCGGAGGTTCTCGAACCGCAACCCCACGCCGGCGGAGTGGAGCCACTTCGCTTGGGCGAAGTGGACGCCCCAGCCCCAAACCTGCCCGCCGTCGTAGAAGGCGGCCACCCCGAGGTTCCCCAGGGAGAGGACATTCTCGAACAGCATCATCTTCTCCTGCAGGGTGGCCCGCAGGCGGCGGCTTCCGGCCTCGGCGCGGTAATCGTAGCCGCGCTGGCCGTCCTCGGCCCCCAGGTAGACCACGCCCAGCAGGTCGGGGGCG
Organism: Holophagales bacterium UBA2201; assembly: GCA_002327305.1. GTDB lineage: Bacteria > Acidobacteriota > Thermoanaerobaculia > UBA2201 > UBA2201 > UBA2201. The sequence goes on from DCUZ01000060.1 coordinate 562, forward strand.
TCGTACCCGTCCAGGGAGAGCGCCAGGACCAGGTTGGACCGGTCGGAGGTGCGGAGGAACAGGTTGGAGTCCAGGAAGAACTCGTTGTTGCGCCACCCCTGGTCGATGCGGTTGAGCGATCCTCCCAGCCGGCGCTGCCACAGCCAGGGTCCCTTCGCCGCCGCGTCCTGGTAAAGGCACGAAAGCAGGGTGGCCGGGTCGCCCCCCAGCAGTTCGAGGGAGCGTCCCGCCTCGACCCGCAGAAGCGGCCCCAGGAGGATGTCCTCGTCCGAAGTCCAGCCGAAGATCCCCTTGGTTTTGAGGTAGCGGATTCGGAGGAATTCGGCCCGGGCCCACAGGACGGTCAACTCCACCGGCTCCGAAGGGGTGAACGGGTGGCCCGGCTCCAGCGTCTCGAGGTTCTCGAATTCCTGGTTTTCCCAGGTGAATCCCCCCGTCAGGCGCAGGAGGCGGTCGCCGCGCTCCCAGACCTTCTCGCCGTACGAGAACCGCCGGATCTTGTGGGCGTTGACGAACCGGAGGGCCCGTTCCCCCTCCCAATACAGGGTTTCCCCCATTTCATCCTGCCGGATGAGCCCCTCGAAGGCGATGGGAACGGTGAAGGCGTCGAAGGGCTGGCGCAGGCGGAGGACGAAGCCGTTCCCCTCGTCGGTGTCCCACATGCCGGCCTCGGCGTCCCAGGAACGGCCGAGGAACTGGGGATCTTTGTAATCGACGAGAAACTTCCGGGTGTCCACATCCTTTTCGTAGGAGAGGCGCACCTCGGTGCCCCAGCCCAGAAAATTGCTCTCTTCCAGGTCGATGCTGTAGGTGAGCTCGCCGCCGTAGGTGGCGAAGTCGATGCCCGGCTTGGTGGTCCAGGAGTCGCGGGTGAAAACCTCCACCGCGCAGGTGCCGTCGGGGAGGGGGACCGCGGTGATCTCGATGGGGTTCATGAGGCCCGTGGCGCGCAGTTTCCGCTCCGATTCCTGGAGGACCACCGGGTCGCAGGGGTCGCCCTCCCTGAACAGCAACTCGCGCCGGATGAAGGCCTCCTGGGTGATGAAATGGAGGGAGTTCGCGAGGCGGTAGGGCCAGGAGGACTCGGCCGGGATGGAGGGGTCGAAGATGTTGGAGCGGCGCAGCGTGATGCTGGAGATGGCCGGTTCCGCGGCGGGGGAAGCGGCCGAGAGCAGGAGGACAAGGCCCGCCAGGGCCGCCACCCGCCTCACTCCAGGGTGAAGACCACCTTCAGCGCGTCGTGGGCGTTGAACCGCTCCATCCCCTCGATGAACCGGTCCAGGCCGGGGTAGACGGCGTTGGGGATGTGGCCGACGTCCAGGCCGCCCTGAAGGTAGGAGAGCATCGGGTACCAGGTCCCGTACATGCGGCGCCCGATGATGGCGTGGAGGGAAACCCCCTTGAAGATGATGTCGTGGGCATAATCGTGGAAGGTGAGGGCGTCGCGGCCGGGGATGCCGAGCAGGGCGAACTCGCCCCCCCGTTTGATGGTCCGCGCGGCCACGTTGATGGCGGTCTCGGCCCCCGAGATCTCCAGCACCGTGTCCACCCCCTCGGGACAGACGGCCCGCACCGCCTCCACCTGCTCCTCGAACCCCTTCCCGCTCACGTCCACCGCCTTGACCCTGTGTCCGATCCCTTTGGCCCGGATCCACTGCTCGGCCATTGCGATCCCCTTGGGGCTGATCTCGGTGATGACGACGGTGCGGGCGCCCAGGTAATCGGCCAGGGCCGCGCACATGGCGCCGATGGGGCCGTAGCCGAGGACCAGGACATCCATGCCGGCGATCTGCACCGGCTGGCAGGTGTGCACCGCGTTGCCGAGGGCGTCGAGGAACGATCCGATGGCCGGGGGCAGCGAGGCGTCCAATCGGATGAGGTTGGACACCGGGACCCGGACGTATTCGGCGAAACAGCCGTCGTCGTGGATCCCCAGGATGACGGTGTTGGCGCAGATGTGGCCGCGGCCGGTCCGGCACTGGTAGCAGGCGCCGCACACTACGTGCATCTCGGCCGAGACATAGTCGCCCTCGCTCAAGGAGGCCGTTTCGGCGCCGGGGCCAAGGGCCGCGATGTGGCCGCAGAACTCGTGGCCGTAGATGCGCGGCGGCCGGACCGCCTTGGCCATGGAGGGGTCCCAGTTGTAGATGTGGCGGTCGGTGCCGCAGATGGAGGTGGCCGCCACCTTCACCAGCGCCTCGCCCGCCCTCGGTTCGGGGACCGGGGCCTCCCGCAATTCGGTGAATGCCTTTCCCCCGCCCGAGCCCGTCTTGAACACCGCCTTCATCGTCTTCATCGCATCACTCCATGAGTGGATTCACGCTGCGCGTCTCTCTCTCCCTGAGCAGGGTCTCGACGACCGCATCGAGGGGGCGGGCGCCGAGATCGGCCCCGTCGCGCCGGCGCACCGCCACGGTCCCGGCCTCCTGCTCCTTGGCCCCCACCACCAGGATATAGTTGGTCTTCAACTGGGTGGCCTCGCGGATCTTCTTCCCCAGCGACTCGTCGCGCGTGTCCACCACGGTCCGCAGGCCCGCCGCTTTCAGCCGGCCGCCCACGGTGCGGGCGTAGGCGCCGAACTTCTCCTCGGAAACCGGGACCACGGCGACCTGGCGCGGATTGAGCCACAGCGGGAACGCCCCGCCGCAGTTTTCGGTCAGGATGGCCAGGAACCGCTCCATGGAACCCAGGATGGCCCGGTGGATCATCACGGGCCGTTTCATCTGCCCGTCGGCGGCCATGTACTCGATGTCGAACCGTTCGGGCATGGAGAAGTCCACCTGGACGGTGCCGCACTGCCAGTCGCGCTTGAGGGAATCCTTGATGTTGAACTCGATCTTGGGTCCGTAGAAGGCCCCCTCCCCGGGCTTGATCTTGAACGCCATGCCCTGTTCGGTGAGCGCCTCCGCCAGGGCGGCCTCCGCCTTGGCCCAGAGCTCGGGGCTTCCCATGGCCTTCTCGGGACGGGTGGCGACGGCCGCCTTGAACTCGGTGAAGCCGAAGTCCCGGTACATGTCGAAGACGAGCTGGTTGACCTCCTTGATCCCCTCCTTGACATGGTCCAGTTCGCAGAACAGGTGGGCGTCGTCCTGGGTGAAGGCCCGCACCCGCAGGAGGCCGTTCAGCACCCCCGACTTCTCGTGCCGGTGGACCAGTCCCAGCTCGAAGAACCGCAGGGGCATCTCGCGGTAGGAGTGGAGGTCCTCCTTGTAGATCAGGAGGTGGCCGGGGCAGTTCATGGGTTTGACGGCGTTCATCTTCTCGTCGATGGCGGTGAAGTACATGTTCTCGTGGAAGTGGTCCCAGTGGCCGGAACGGTGCCAGAGGTCCTCGTTGAGGATGATGGGGCCCTTCACCTGCTGGTAGCCGCGGTCGAAATGCATCCGCTTCACGTGGTCCACCACCGTGTCGTAGAGGACCATGCCGTGGGGAAGGAAGAAGGGGAAGCCCGGCCCCTCCTCGTGGAAGGACCAGAGTTTCAACTGCTGGCCCACCTTCTTGTGGTCCCGCTTGGCGGCCTCCTCGAGGAAGCGGAGGTGGTCCTTGAGGGCGTCGGCCGTGAGAAAGGCGGTGCCGTAGATGCGCTGGAGCATGTCGCGCTTTTCGTCCCCGCGCCAATAGGCGCCCGCCACCTTCATCAACTTGAAGTGCCGGATGGACTTCGTGGAGGGGAGATGGGGCCCCCGGCACCAGTCGGTGAATTCCCCCTGCGTGTAGAAGGAGAGGGGCTCGTCGCCGACCTCCTCCAGCAGTTCCAATTTGTATTTCGCCCCCTGCCCCTCCATGATGGCGCGCGCCCCGGCCTTGTCGGTCACCTTGCGGCGGATGGGGAGGTTCTCCTTCACGATGCGCTGCATCTCGGCTTCGATCTTGACGAAATCCTCGGGGGTGAACTTGTGCTCCAGGGCGAAGTCGTAGTAGAAACCGTCCTCGATGGTGGGGCCGATGGCGAACTCGACGTTCTTGTAAAGGCGCGCCACGGCCTGGGCCATGAGATGGGCGGCCGAGTGGCGCAGGACTTCCAGGGCGGCGGGGTGGTCCGCCGTCACGGGCTCCACGGCGCAGTCCGCCGTCAGCGGGGTGTAGGCGTCCCGGAGACGGCCGTCGACGAGGACGGCCATCAGCCCCTCGGTTTTCACCGCCTCGTCCGCCGGGGTGCCGGCGGGGCAGCGGACCTCGGAGCCGTCCGGGAGCCGGATGGCGATCTCCGGCATGCGAAACCTCCTTCAGGGTCTGAAAACGCCCTTTAGCATACCCCATTTCTTGACTTTTTCAAACGGGAATTGTATAGTCGGGGCTATGGAAGAGATCCGAAAGATCCTCGAAACCCTTAAGAACCAGATGGACGAGGCATCGGAGGAGTATTCCGCTTCGTTGGAGACCTCGCTGGCCTCCCTCAAGTCGGCCCTCCACAACGTGCCCAAACCCCCCCCGCCCCGCTTCGATCTGGAAAAGGCCGTTTCCATGCTGTCCCGCGCCACCGCCTCCGGGGCGGCCCCGGCCGTGATTTCGACCGCGGGGCCGGACCTGGCGTCCCTGCGGGGCGCCCTGCGCCGCGTGGACGGGGGAAAGACCCAGGTGGAGATCCTGGACCTTTACCTGGAGGAGGCGTCCAAATACTCCAGCCGCGTGGCCCTCTTCATCTTCAAGGGGGAACAGGCCATGGGGTGGAAGGGGATGGGGTTCAGCCGTCTGGGAGGGGACGACACGAAGGTCAAGTCGGTGGTCCTTCCCCTCAGCGAGGGCAACCCTCTCCACCAGGTCTTCCAGACCAAGCGTTCCCTCCTCACCCAGCCCATGGGCGAGGACATTCTCGGACGCGGATTCGACGGCCCCCGGCCGGAGAAGGTCTTTTTGGTCCCCATGGTCATCCGGGACAAGGTTTCCGCGGCCCTTTACGCCGACGGAGTGAAAGGGGCCGGGGACCTCACCCCCGACGCCCTGGAGATCCTGACCTTCACCGCCTCCATGGCCATCAACCTCCTGGGCCAGCGGCAGATCCTGCCCTGTCCCACCCTCTCGGCTCCCGGCCCCATCAAGGTGGAAGGAGCCCGCCCCTCCCAGCCCCAGGCCGCGCCGGCGCCCGAACCGGTCCCCGTCCCCTCGCCGGCGGCCCCGGTGCCCCCCTCCGCCCCGGTTTCCGAGCGGACGCAGAAGATCGATGTCAGCGCCATGGCCGAGTTGGAGGCCCTCCGGAGGGAGGCCCTCAAGAAGCCCCACGCGGTTGAAGAAGCGCCCCCTCCCCCGGCGCCTTCGCCCAAGCCCCTCCCACCTCAATTGGAGGAGACCCGGGTCTCCGAACCGCCTCCGCCCAGCGGGGCGGAGGGTTCGGTCCCCGAACCGGAACCAACCCCCGAACCGGGACCGGCCCCCGAACCCCAGTACGAACTGGAATACGCCGCCGAGCCGGAAATCACTCCGGAGCCGGCCGAGGCGGAGGGGTACGCCGTGCCGGAATCTCCGGCCGTTTCCGAGTGGGCCGCCCCCGAGCTGGAAATGGAGGGGCGCGCTTCCACCCCCGAACCCACCGTTCCCATGCCGGCGTTCCAGCCCAAGGTCCAGGCCCCGGCGGCCACCACCGTCCTCCCCGCGTTCGTCCCTGCACCCAAACCCGCCGCCGCCCCCGCGCCTCCCCCGCCCGCCCCCGCAGAGGCGGAAGACCTCTCCAAGCGTTCGGTCGAGGTGCGGCCCCCCTCGGGATTCAGGAAGGAGAAGCCCGGTTTCGGGTTCGACCAGGTCCAGGCCCAGCCCGGGATGAGCGTCGAAGAGGCCCGCAAGCACGACGAAGCCCGCCGGTTCGCCCGTCTGCTCGTTTCAGAGATCAAACTGTACAACGAGCCCAAGGTGGAAGAGGGGCGCAAGAACCGAAGCATCTATTCCCTCCTGAAGGAGGACATCGACCGGTCGAAGCAGATCTTCGAGGAGCGCATCGCCGCGGAGGTGCGGGCCAAGTCCGATTACTTCCGGCAGGCCCTGGTCAGCATCCTGGCCAATGGCGACGCCGCCTCCATGGGGGCCATGGAATAGGCCCCGCCGGAAACTCCTGGAAACCCACGGCCCCCTCATCCGAGGGGGCCTTTTTCATGGGGTGGGCGCGGGCCCCGTCCCGGGCAAGGGGAAGTACCGTTTCAGGAGGGGGGCCACGACGGGGTATTCGAAATCGCGCCCCGAGAAGAGGGTGACGGCCGCCAGCGCCCCCGCGAGGAAGAAGGCCAGCACCCCGAGGAAGGTGAGGATGCTGACGATGATGGGGAGGAAGGCCGACAGGAGGGGCTGGCCGAAGGAGGGGAGGAAGGTGGCGAACAGCATGCTCCCGAAGATGGCGAAGAGGTAGAGCACCACCATGAACATCAGGAACACCAGTTCCGCCAGCTGAACGACGATGGCCTGAAGGAAGTGGAACTGGATCCGGTCCCCCCGCCCCCGGCGGGAGAGAAAGAGGCCGAAGACGCCGACGAGCCCCATCAGGGGAAAGAAAACGCCGAGGTTGGCGAGGGCCGCGAGGGTGCGCTCTTCCTGGTCCATGGCCGCATTATACAACAGGCCGGAGGCCGCCGATAGGCGGAAGTTGGAAGCCGGAAGATAGAAGCTGAGAGGGAGAGGGAGAGGGAGACGGGAGACGGGAGACGAGAGACGGGAGACGGGAGACGGGAGACGGGAGACGAGAGACGGGAGACGGGAGACGGGAGACGGGAGACGAAGGAAGACACCGGGTTATTGGGGCATTTCGGAATCGGCATCGGTTTCGCAATCGCAATCGGGAAACGCAGTCGGGAAACGATAACGATACCGATACCGATGCCGATACTAAAGGCGTTGAATGTATAATGGCCTCCTGATGAAGGAGCCCCGTATGCGTAAGACCGTCCTGATCCTTTTGGCTTTCGCAGCATCCTCTTGGGCCGACGCCCAGCCGGTCATCCCGCCCGTCCCATCGGCCGAGACGCTGAAGGCCCACGTCCAGTTCCTGGCCTCGCCCGAGTTGAAAGGGCGCCTGACGGGGAGCCCGGAGATCCGGAAGGCGGCGGATTACATCGCAGCGGAGTACAAGGAATACGGCCTTGAGCCGGCCGGGGACGACGGCACCTACTTCCAGAACTTCCCCTTCGTCGCGGGGACCTACCCCGGCAAGGGCAACCGGCTTGAATTCACGGTGAACGGAAAGGCGCGTTCGTTCAAGGTGGGGGAGGAGTTCAACCCCCTCCTCTTTTCCGGGGTTGGGAGCGCCGAGGCGGGGGTGATCTTCGCGGGCTACGGCATCTCGGCTCCGGAACTGGAGTACGACGACTACGAGGGGCTCGAGGTGAAGGACAAGGCGGTCCTGGTCCTGCGCCTTTCGCCCGACGGGGACGATCCCGATTCCCCCTTCGCCACCTATGACCGTCTCCAGGACAAGGCCATCACCGCGCGCGAGAAGGGGGCCAAGGCGATCCTCTTCGTTTCCGGGCCGCTGGACAAGCCGGGAGAGACGCTGGAAGCGCCCCGGGCGCAGGGCATGGTGGCCGGCCTGCGGATCCTCTCCCTGCAACTCGGCCAGGCCGCCGCCGACCTGCTCCTGGCCCCGTCCGGCAAGACCTTGAAAGAGATGCAGGAAAGCATCAACAAGGAAAAGAAGCCGGTTTCCTTCGAGGTGAAGGACCGGACACTGGCCCTCACGGTGGACCTCTTCCAGGAGCGCAAATCGTGCCGCAATGTCGTGGCCTGGATCCCCCCCGCCGTCGGGACTTCCAAGGAAGTTATCGTCGTGGGCGCCCACTACGACCACATCGGCCTCGGGGGCGACGCCTCCCGCGCGGAGAAGAAATACGGCGACATCCACCCGGGAGCCGACGACAACGCCTCCGGGGCCGCCGTCCTGCTCGAACTGGCCCGCCATTTCGCCGCCGGGCGGGACTCCCTGCGCCGGGGGATCGTCTTCGTCCACTTCTCCGGCGAGGAGCTCGGCCTGCTCGGCTCCAGCTATTACGTGGAGAACCCCTTCCGTCCGCTCAAGGAGACGATCGCCATGCTCAACCTCGACATGGTGGGGCGCCTGCGCGACGACACCCTCATCGTCAACGCCGCCGACACCTCCCCGGAATGGGACGGCATCCTCGACGCGGTCAACGATGAATTCAAGTTCGACCTCAGGCGCAACCAGGGGGGGTTTTCCGCTGGGGACAACACCTCGTTCTACAAGGAGGACCTTCCCGTCCTCTTCCTCTTCACCAACGTCCACGACGAGTACCACATGCCCTCCGACACCTGGGAAAAAATCAATTATGAGGGGATGGCCCGGGTGGCCGCCTTCGCGGGCGGGATCCTCGATCGCCTCAACGCCCTCGAGGGGGCGCTGCCATTCTCCAAGTCCAAGGCCTCCACCGGGGGCCAGCGTGGGGCGATGCGGGTCTACACCGGCACCATCCCCGACTTCGCCGCCGAAGTGGAGGGGTATAAACTCGCGGGCGTCCAGCCCGACAGCCCCGCCGAGAAGGGGGGGCTGAGGAAGGGCGACGTCATCGTGGGGGTGGGGGCGATGGCCGTCAGGAACATCTACGACTACATGGCCGCCTTCAAGGGTTTCAAGCCGGGGGGCAAGGTGGAGTTCCGGTTCCTGCGCGACGGGAAGGAGCAGAAGGCCCAAGTGGTCCTGGCGCCGTCGAAACGGGCGGATAAATAGGCTGAGGGCTGAAGGTAGAAGACAACAGTAGGACGATGCAGTTTGAAGAAGGGACGATCAGGCCCTGTGGTCGTTCTTCGCTCCGGACGGCTGGGAAGTGACATGATTTGTCGGGTATTGCTTCAATACATGGCATTTGATTTGCACCTATTTCAGGGGGAATGAGCAAATCCTAATTTGAGGTGAGAGCATGAGGGGGTTGCCACTTCAATTTAGCAGAACTACCATCGGGGTGTTATCACTCTTCTGTGCCGTAGCCATTTTAGTTTCGGTGGGCTTCCCGCCGAAGGCGGAGCGTGAAGGGGCATTCCAACTCCCCAACCAGGTGATCTCGATTCAATCGTCCGCTTCGGCCGCCGCTGAAGCATCGGTGGGTGCCACTTTTCAGAAAGAAACTGACAAAAAAGGTCATCCTGAAATTGGCGTTGTCCAGGTTCAAACCCAGGATCTCATAAAGGGAGAATCCACGGGGAGGCCCTTAGGTGATTATCTGAAATCAGACGGCTCAGCCACTCTGCCGCCGGAGGGGATCGCTGGATATCTGGATCCATCCGAATTTACGCTTGCGAGCGAGCCCGGGAAGCCGCCACAGTTCGACGCGGGAAAGAGCCAGATCGGGATGTTCGCGGACGGGGATGAGAATTGGGACTCGCAGTTCGTCCGCCGCGGAGTCGGCGAACGGGTCCGGGCCCTAGCCTGGGATGGGTCCAATCTTTATGCCGGGGGGGATTTCAGGACCGCGGGCAACGTGACAGCCAACTTCATCGCAAAATGGGATGGCACCGCTTGGAGTGCCCTGGGGACGGGCCTCAATGGCAAAGTCAATGCCCTGGCATGGGACGGGCTCAATCTGTATGTGGGGGGGGAATTCACGATCGCGGGCGGGATTTCCGCTCATAACATAGCGAAATGGGATGGCAGTGCCTGGAGCGCCTTGGGATCGGGTGTCAGCTACAACTACGGCCGCGGTGGTTCCGTTAAGGCCTTGCTCTGGGACGGTGCCAACCTCTACGCTGGTGGACTTTTCCAGACTGCCGGCGGTGTGGCCGCCAGCAACATCGCCCAATGGGACGGCAGTTCCTGGAGCGCTCTCGGTTCGGGCATTTCAAGCCAGCAGTATTATCATTCTTACGATGCCGCCGTTTTTGTCCTTGCGTGGGATGGGATCAACCTGTACGCCGGAGGGGATTTCTTGATGGCAGGCGAAGTCCTCGCCAACAATATTGCGAAGTGGAACGGTAGTACCTGGAGCGCCCTTGGTTCAGGCATGCGCAACAATGGTTTTGGCGGAGGGTGGCGTGGTGCCCATGTCTATGCCCTGGCATGGGATGGGGCCAGTTTGTATGCAGGCGGGCGGTTCAAATTTGCGGGAGGAGTGCTTGTCAATCGCATCGCGAAATGGAATGGTCATGCCTGGTCTGCACTGGGCACAGGCATGAATCATTATGTTCATGCCTTGGCATGGGATGGGATCAACCTTTATGCCGGCGGGGACTTCACTGTGGCGGGAGGCCTGGCCGCTAACTATGTCGCCCAATGGACTGGCAGCGCCTGGACTCCGCTGGGTGCAGCCATGGACCGTCGTATCGATGCCTTGGCCTTGATGGGGTCGGCCCTCTACGCGGGCGGGGATTTTTCAGTCGCAGGCGGCGTGACTGCCAGCTGTGTCGCCAAGTGGGACGGCGCCGGATGGTCCGCGCTGCCGGGCTCCGGTGCGGAAGTGAACGACTCGGTCTTCGCCCTCGCCCGCGATGGAACCGACCTCTATGCGGGAGGGTACTTCACGGCCGCCGGAGGCGTGGCCGCCAGCAGGGTCGCCCGATGGGACGGCGTTGCATGGACCCCGTTGGGCTCGGGCACGGACGATGCGGTGTACGCCCTGGCATGGGGAGGGAGCGATCTATATGCGGGGGGGTATTTCACGACCGCCGGAGGCGAAGCCGCCAACTATGTTGCGCAATGGGACGGCCATGCCTGGTCCGGCCTCGGCTCGGGCATGGACGGCCCCATATTCGCCTTGGCGTGGGACGGGGCCAATCTCTACGCCGGAGGGAAATTCACGACAGCCGGCGGAGTGCCCGCCAACTATATTGCGAAATGGGACGGAATCGCGTGGATCCCCCTCGGCTCGGGGATGGCAAATGAAAGCTATCCTTGGCCCGGGATGGCTGCGCCTACTGGGGTTTATGCACTGGCCTGGGATGGAACTAACCTTTATGCCGGGGGAGAGTTTACGAACGCGGGCGGCGCGGCCGCCAATCGGATCGCGAAGTGGGACGGAATTGGCTGGAGCGCCCTTGGTTCCGGCTTGGAGAAAATAGGTTCTGACCCATGGTATGACCCGCCGGTTACGGCAGATGCCCTGGCGTGGGACGGGGCCAACCTTTATGCCGGAGGGGACTTCGATGTCGCGGGTGGCGTGGACGCCAACTATATCGCCAAATGGGACGGCAATGCCTGGAGCGCCCTTGGCGCGGGCACGGACTATTCGGTCAGAGCCCTGGCATGGGACGGGTCCAGTCTCTACGCCGGCGGATGGTTTCGCACCGCGGGCGGCGCGGCCGCCGCGAATATAGCGAAATGGGACAGCAGCGCCTGGGTCGCCCTCGGCTCGGGCACGAATGCAATGGTCAATGCCCTGTCATGGGACGGGGCGAATCTCTTTGCCGGCGGGGAATTCTCCATCGCTGGAGGGAAAGTATCCGGATCCATCGGCCGCTGGGGTTCCTGCCAGTCGCCGTCCCCGCCCATAGCGATAGGCCCGGTCGTAGACGCCGATCCCTGCGCCGATACCGGGGTCACGGTGAATTGGCCCAAGGATGCGGTGGATTGGGGTGATGGAGGAACGGGGACGCGCACCTACGATGTTCTGAGGAACGGCGCGGTGATCGCCGCCAACATCCCGTATGGGACCACCCAATACTTGGATGCCACCGGCGCCAACGGAACCACATACACCTATGCGGTTCGTTACCGCAATGGATGCTTCATTAATGTGATAGCTGATGGTATTTCAGCGTCGGACGACCCAGGGCCGAATCCTGTCGTCAACGGACCCAGCCCTGCCTGTGGTTCCGTGTCATTGAGCACGCAAACCTATGTTTCCTATCAATGGCACCGCAACGGCTCCATCATCCCAGGCGCGACCGACCAAACATTTACGGCTTCCATTCCGGGCACCTATAGCGTGAGAATTGATGACAGTCTCGGCTGCCAAGCCACCAGTTCCGGTTTCGAGGTCAATTCCTATCCCGCGACCCCCGTCGTCTCCGGATCGGATCTCGGATGCGCGTCCACCGGAGTGGTGCTTTCCACCTCGGTCTATCCATCCTATCAATGGTTGAAGGATGGAGTGGACATCCCCGGTGCGATAGGTCAATCCTACCAGGCCATGCAAAGCGGGGGCTACCGGGTCCGGGCGGCCAATTCAGCAGGATGCACAGCCACCAGCGCAGAGCATACGGTGTCGATCAGCTCCCGCCCGGCCATCGTGGGGGATCACTTGAACGCTTGCCCCGCCGTTTCGGTCACCCTTTCTACAGGTGGTTTTGATAATATCCAGTGGTATTTCAACGGGATCCCGATCCCGGACGCGACCACCCAAACCTATCCGGCTGGTGTAAGTGGGATCTACTCGGTGCTTGCCTTGGATGAGCACGGTTGCGAAGATGAATCCGACGGATTTATCGTGTTCATTGATTTCTGCCCGAACACGGAGGTCTCGCCGGCGTCGGCCATATTCCCCCTGCGCGTCATTAAAAGTGCGGTCTCGGGGACGGGTTATTACATCTTCTTCCAGCGTGTGGACAGCACGGAGGGGAACAACATTTATGAAGGACAATTGGTCACACCCTGGGATGCCCAATACCACCATGCAGGCCAGCCCGGCAATGACTGCGATGCCGTAGTTGACGACCTGGGGACGGGGGAGATGAGGGCGGAGCTTGCCCCGGGCGCCGGCGACTGCTATTACCTGGTCACCGCTTTTGGAAGCGGCGCCGAGGGCCCGAGCGGGTTCGATTCGACGGGCCTCGAGATCCCGGCCCTCCAGAGCACATGCTCACCGTAAGGAGGCCGAGATGATTCCCATGAAGAGACAAGCGCTATTCCCGGCCCTCCTGCTCCTCGCTGCCGCTTCGGGCACCGCGGGCGGACAACTTGCCTATACGAACGAAGAGGATACCTTGCAGCAAGAAGCAGGTGCGCTTGAAACGGCTCGACTCCAGGGCAGGCCTCTGGCCGACTTTTTGAATCCCGACGGGACCCTCACTTTGCCTCCGGATGGGATCGAAGGCAGCATCGACCCTTCAGGCTTCCGCCTGGCGAGCCTGCCCGGAGAGCCGCCGTGTTTCGAGGCAACTGACAGTTCCACGGGTCTGTCGGTTCCCAGCGATGAAAACTGGGATCCCCGGTTCACGCTGCCCGGGGTTAATGGCGCCATCCGGGCATTGGCCTGGGACGGCGCCAATCTCTACGCCGGAGGTGATTTTACGATCGCGGGCGGGGCGATCATTCATGGCATTGCGAGGTGGGACGGGAATCAATGGAATGCGCTCGGCTCAGGCATAGATGGCTCTGTATATGCCCTGGCCTGGGATGGGACCAATCTGTATGTCGGAGGGGAGTTCGTCACTGCGGGCGGAATATGGGCCAATAGCATCGCCAAATGGGACGGCAACGCCTGGAGTGCGCTCGGTGCGGGCACGGCTGCCGACAGTGGGTATGTGGGAAAGGTGCTTGCCCTGACCTGGCATGGAACCAATCTCTGCGTTGGAGGGGACTTTTGGAGCGCGGGTGAAGTTATTGCAAACGGCATTGCCATGTGGGACGGCACCGTTTGGAGTTCTTTCGGCTCGGGCATCGGTTTGAAGCCTAACGGAGCGAATGGCTATGCCTGTGCGCTGGTCTCCGACGGGACCAACCTCTATGTTGGAGGGGATTTTACCAAAGTAGGCGGGGTGGCCGCCAGCGGATTCGCAAAGTGGGATGGCAGTAGCTGGAGCGCCATCAGCGCGGGCGTGAGCAATGTCCGCGCTCTTGCCAGGGATGGGAGCAATCTCTATGCCGCGGGGAACGGCGGTATCGCGAAATGGGATGGCAGCGCTTGGAGTGCAATAGCCTCTGGCTGGGGCGATAGTGTTTATGCGCTGGCCTGGGACGGAACTAACCTCTATGCCGCGGGGAACTATGGTGTCGCCCAATGGGATGGCAGCGCCTGGAGCGCCGTCGGCACAGGCATAACTGGATCTGTCAATGCCTTATCCATTGGAGGAGCTGTTATATATGCAGGAGGACTTTTCGGATCCTCCGGTGGAGCGGCCGCTTGCAATATTGCGAATTGGAATGGCATAAGTTGGATCTCTATGCCGGATACAGGCTCCGGTATGTCTAACGGCGTATGGGGAACGGTTGGAGTCAATGCCTTGGCTTGGGATGGTACCAATCTCTACGCCGGAGGGAATTTTACGAGCGCGGGCGGTGTGGCCGTCAATTACATCGCTCGTTGGGATGGAAGCGCCTGGAGCCCCCTTGGTGCTGGGGTAAATAGTGTTGTCAATGCTTTGGTGTGGAGCGGCGGATATCTCTTTGCTGGTGGGAGATTCACACTAGCGGGCGGCGTTCCGGCCAACCGCATAGCCAGATGGGACGGCAGTGCCTGGAGCGCGCTCGGATCAGGCATGAATGAATGGGTCAACGCTCTGGCTTGGGACGGGACTAATCTCTATGCCGGCGGACGCTTTTCATCCGCAGGCGGCACATCTGCGCTTTACATAGCCAAATGGAACGGTAGTGCCTGGAGTGCCCTCGGCTCCGGAATGAGTAGCACAGTTCAGGCATTAACATGGAATGGAACTGACCTTTACGCAGGAGGAAATTTCACGACCGCGGGTGGCATTTCTGCCAATCGCATCGCCAGGTGGGACGGCAGTTCCTGGAGCGCGCTTGGATCAGGCATGGACGGCCTTGGCGGTGTCTATGCCTTGGCTTGGGACGGCAGGTTCCTTTATGCGGGTGGGAATTTCACAACAGTGGGAGGCCTTCCTGCAAGTCGAATAGCCAGGTGGGATGGCAACGCTTGGAGTGCCCTCGGTTCGGGAATAAATTCCATCTATTGGCAGGTAGGCGTCGATGTCCTGGCCTGGGACGACGGTTTCCTCTATGTCGGTGGTGCTTTCACGACCGCAGATGGCGTGGCAACCAATTATATTGCGAAATGGAACGGCATCGAATGGAGCGCGCTCGGCTCCGGCATGAATGATCAGGTTCGCGCCCTGGCGTGCGACGGGACCAGTATCTACGCGGGAGGGTCATTCACGACCGCGGGGGAAAAGGTATCCAGCTATATCGGACGCTGGGCCATACCGCCATGTTCCGCTCCATCGACCGCTTCGCCGATCTCTGCGGTGGATGCCGATATGTGCGCCTACACGGGAGTGTCGCTGACCTGGCCGGCGGATGCCACCGATTGGGGCGACGCCGGCGCCGGGACTCGCACGTATGATGTGTTGCGGGACGGCGCGACGATAGGCCCCGAGCTGACCTACGGGATCACCCAGTACACCGACGATGGGGGCCTCAACGGGTCCACCTATGCGTATGCCGTGAGGTATGTCAACGGCTGCGGTCTGCATGCGACGACGGCGACCAGCGAAGCGGCGGATCTGAGCAACGCCCCCGGGACTCCCGCCATTACGGGAATCTCGGATGTGAACGCTTGCGTGCAAAACGGGATCGGGGTGTATTATTCACCGGGGACCGGAGCCAGCCGGCACGACCTGTACAGCGATGGATCACTGGTGGTGGAGGGGTATGCCTCAGGGGCCATTTACAATCCAAGCGACACGGGCAGCCATGCCTATGTCGTGCGGGCCATGAATGCCGATTGCGTCAAAGATTCGTTGGAGCAACCATTTTCGGACCACACGGCTCCTTCGCCCACGATCGCCGGCCCCACGCCGGCCTGTAGCCCGGGATTGTTGAGCACCCAGGCCTATGCAACCTATCAGTGGTACCGCAACGGCTTCATCATCCATGGGGCCGCCCATCAATCCTACGATTCCATCGTGCCAGGCACCTATACGGTCCTTGTCACCGATGCGTTCGCCTGTCAGGCGACAAGCTCCGGCTTTGTGATCAATAGTTCTCCATCGACGCCGGGCATCACGGGCGAAGGCACGGGATGCTCATCAACCGGCGTGGAACTTTCCACCGGGGCCAATGCCTCATATCAATGGAGCAGGGACGGTGTGGATATCCCCACGGCGACCGCGCAAACCCTTCTGGCCACGCAAAGCGGCACCTATCGCGTCCGGGTGGCCAATGCCGCTGGCTGTACGGCCACAAGCGCAGGGCATTCCCTTGCGATCGCCAACAACCCCCAGCCGGCCATTGCGGGTGATCATGTGAATTCCTGCCCCGCCGTTTCGGTTGCCTTGTCGACCGGCGCCTATGCCGGCTACCAGTGGTATTTCAACGGGGCCCCGATTTCCGGTGCGATCGCGCCAACCTACCACGCCGGCGTCACGGGGAATTACTCCGTCCATGTCGTCGATCCATATGGCTGTTTGGGGGTCTCCACGGCATATCTCGTGTTCATAGATTTCTGCCCGGCCACGGAGGTCTCGCCGGCTTCGGCCATCTTCCCACTGCGCGTCATCAAGAACGCGGCCTCGGGCACGGGCTATTATATATTTTTTCAGCGGGTGGACAGCACGGACGGGTACAACATTTATGAAGGCGTCCTGGCAAGCCCTTGGGATTTCCAATACCACCATGCCGATCAACCAGGAAATGGTTGTGGTGTCGCCGCCACCGATCTCGGCACGGGCGAAATGCGGTCCGCGCTCGTCCCGAGCGATGGCAACCGCTACTATCTCGTCACCGCCTTTGGCGGCGGCGCGGAGGGCCCCAGCGGATTCGATTCAATGGGACTTGAAATACCGGCCTCCCAGAGCACATGCACGCCATAGCAGTGGGGCAAAAGCAGAGAACCGTTGGTAGTGGGTATTGAGCAGCAGACGGCAAACAGTAAGAGGCAAGCAGTGAACAGCAAGCGGTTTGACACCGCCAAAGGCCGACCGTTCACTCTTGACCGCTTACACTGTAACCACCGCCGGATCGTCCCTCATCAGCGCCAGCAGGTGCTTCATCGTGGCCGCCTCGACCTCGGGGACCGGCCTGACCTTGAAAAACTCCAGACAGGTTCCGCAGGCCATCAAATTGACGCCGCGGCCGCGGAGGGCCTTCAGGTAGGGGATGACGGGGGAGC
The DNA here is from genome assembly GCA_002327305.1 of Holophagales bacterium UBA2201. Taxonomy (GTDB): domain Bacteria; phylum Acidobacteriota; class Thermoanaerobaculia; order UBA2201; family UBA2201; genus UBA2201. The sequence goes on from DCUZ01000060.1 coordinate 17,490, forward strand.
CCTCCACGCAGAGGCGGACGCCGGTGTTGTAGAAGAACACCGCTTCCGGAGGGGCCGGATCGTCGGCGAGGAGGGTGAAGAACTTCTCGATGAGGATGGCGCCCAGGGCGTCGTCGCCCCGGCCGAGGGTTTGTCCCGAGATCAGCAGGGTCTTCATGGGGTCTCCTAATTCTCGTCGGATATTTTATACTGATGATGCCGGTGGTGTCGGGCTATATTATATTGAGACGCGGCCCCTTTTATCCCCCTGGTTTTGCTCCCTTACATCGCTTTCCCTTGCACGGCGGCCCATCAGGTGGTCCACAGGCGCCATCCCATATAGGAGGCGTAGAGGGCCAGGAAGAGGATGCCGGCCGTCCTGCCCAACCGGGGCGGGCGGGCGGGTGCCGCCATCGCCCACAACACCGCCGCCGCTCCGGCCGCCGCCAGGATGTCGGGCAGGAGGTCCCGCCCCAGGGGCATGGGGCGCAGAATGGCGGTCGTGCCCAGAACGAGGAAGACATTGTAAAGGTTGGACCCCATGATGTTGCCCACGGCGATGTCGGGGGCGCGCCTGAGGGCGGCCACCACCGAGGTGGCCAGTTCGGGGAGCGAGGTCCCCACCGCCACCACCGTGAGGCCGATGACGGCCTCACTCATTCCGATGCGGCGGGCCAGGAGGATCGAGGAGCGGACGATGAAATCACCCCCTAACACCAGCAGGACCACGCCGACCGTCAGGAGGAGAAGGACCGTTGGGAAGGAGCGCGGAGGGGTGTCGGGGGGAGGGGCGAGGGGCTCGCGGTTGAGGAAGAGCCGCACGGTGTACACCACGGCGATGCCGACGAGGAGCGCCCCCTCCCAGCGCGAGAGGCGGGCGAAGGCGCCGAGTCCGAGGAGGGCCACCAGCAGGGGACCGGCCACCCCGAGGGGGACTTCCATGCGCAAACTGGAGGCGCGGACCGGAAGGGGGCGGACCGTGGCCGCGAGACCCAGGATGAGGAGGATGTTGGCAAGGTTGCTCCCCATGATGTTGCCCATGGCCAGGTCGGGGGTGCCGCGCCAGGCCGCCAGCCAATTGACGGCCAGTTCGGGGAGCGAGGTCCCCACCGCCACCACCGTCAGGCCGATGACGAAGGGGGGGACATGCGCGCGCGCAGCCAGGGAAGAGGCGGCCTCCACCAGGGCGTGGGCCCCCGCGATGAGAAGGGCGAACCCGGCGGCGAGGACGATGAGGTCGGGCGCCATCGCACCGATCAGACGGTCCGGGAGAAGGTCTGCGGCCCCTTCTCGAGCCAGGCGTCGAAGACCATGGCGATGTTGCGCACCATCAGCCGCCCGATGGGGGTGACGACGAGACGGTCGGGGTGCAGTTCCACCAGGCCGTCGGCCTCCAGCGGTTTCAGCCCCTCCATCTCCTTCTTGAAGCGCTCGTCCCAGACGAGGCCGTACTGCGCCTCGATCTCGCCCTTGTAGACGACGAAGTGGCACATGAGGCGGGTGATGAGGTCGCGGCGCAGGAGGTCGTCGTCGGACAGCGTCATCCCCACCACGGTGGCCCAGCCGCCGCCCAGCGTGCGCTCCTGGTAGCGGTCCGCGTCCTTCTCGTTCTGAGCGTAGCAGCGGTGGAGCTGGGAGATGGAGGAGGCGCCGACGCCGATGAGGTCGCACCCGGCGCGGGTGGTGTAGCCCTGGAAATTGCGGGTGAGGGTCCGGTCGCGGAGGGCCTGCGTCAGCTCGTCGGCGGGTTTGGCGAAGTGGTCCATCCCGATGAAGACGTAGCCGGCGGCGCAGAGGCGCTCGATGACCATCTCCAGGATCTTCAGTTTTTCGATGGGCGGCGGGAGGGTCTCGGCCTTGATGGCCCGCTGGATCCTGATGCGCTCGGGGAGGTAGGCGAAGTTGAAGACGGCCACGCGGTCGGGGTCGAGCCCGGCCACGGCGTCCACCGTGGACCGGAAATCATCCACGGTCTGGTGGGGGAGGCCGTAGACCAGGTCGATGTTGACGCTTTCGAAGCCGAGCGCGCGGGCATGGTCCGCGACATGGGCGGTCGTTTCCTGCGGCTGGATGCGGTGGATGGCCTTCTGCACCACGGGGTTGAGGTCCTGCACCCCCATGCTGATGCGGTTGAACCCCAGTTCGCGCAGGCAGTGCAGGTGCTCGTCGGAGCACTCGCGGGGGTCCACCTCGATGCTGATCTCGGCGCCGGGCTCGAACGGGAACGGATCGCGCAGGGCGTGGAAGTACTGGCGGATCATCTCCGGGGTCAGGAAGGTGGGGGTGCCGCCGCCCCAGTGCATCTGCTCCACGCGGCGCCCGGCGTCGATGGTGCCGCGCAGGGCGTCCACCTCGCGGCGGACGGCGTCCAGGTAGGGCCACCCCTTCTCCCTCTCGCGCGTGTGGCAAACGTTGCAGCCGCAGAACCAGCACCCGGCGGCGCAGAAGGGAATGTGGAGGTAGAGCGACAGCGGGGGCAGGGGAGCGGTGCGCTGGGAATCAAGGATGGCCTTCCTGAAGTCGGCGCCGCCGAAGTCCTTGCGGAAGTTGGGGGCCGTGGGGTAGGAGGTGTAGCGCGGTCCCGGCTTGTCGTACTTCAGAATAAGGTCGTAGTCGAAAACGGGATTCTGCATCAGCCGGCCCTCCGGACCGCGCGGATGGCGGTGGCGGCCCGGCCCACGGGGGTGGGCGGCAGGACGCCGTGGCCCAGGTTGAAGATGTGGGGATTGGGGCCGGCCTCGGCCTTGATCCGCCGCACCTCCTCCTCCACCGCGGTGTCGGAGGCCAGAAGGACGGTGGGATCGAGGTTGCCCTGGAGGGGGAAGGCGGAGCCGAACACCTCCCGCGCCCGGGCGAAGGAGGCCGGCGTGTCGAGGCCGAGGGCGGTGATGGGCAATTCGCGGATGAGCGGGTAATAGGGCGTGAGGTTGAGGCCGAAGTAGATGACCGGCGTCGCCCTGGCGGCCGCCTCGACGATGCGGTGGAGGACGGGGAGGTAGTACCGTTCGTAGTGGGCGAAGGGAAGGGTGCCGGCCCAGGTGTCGAAGATCTGCACCACCTGCGCCCCCGAGGCCTGCTGGGCCTGCAGAAAGCGCAGGACGCTCTCGCCCAGACGGTCGAGCACCTTGACGAAGGTCTCCGGCTCGCCGAACAGCAGCGCCTTGGCGGTCTCGAAGTTCCGGCTGGAGCCCCCCTCGGCCAGGTAGGAGAGGATGGTCCACGGGCCGCCGGCGAATCCGATGAGGGTCTTCCCCTGCGGCAGGGCCGCGCGCGTCTGCCGCATCCCCTCGAGGACGCCCTTCAACTGCTTCTCCGGGTCGAGGGCCGGGAAGTCGGTCCACCGTGCCGGCTTGCCGATCACCGGCCCCTCCCCCTCCTTGAACTCCAGGCCGAAGCCGAGAGCGGGGAGGAAGATGAGGATGTCGGAGAAGAAAATGGCCGCGTCCACGTCCAGGCGGCGCACGGGCATCAGCGTCGTCTCGGCGATCAGGCCGGGATCGTGGCACATCGTCAGGAAGGGGTGCCTCTCCCGCAGGGCGCGGTACTCGGGGAGGAAGCGGCCCGCCTGGCGCATGAACCACACGGGGGGTACGCCGGCCCTGCGGCCCTGGAGCACGTCGAGCATGAGGGTCATGGTTTCTCCATGTATTCGGGATGGTGCTTCTCGATGAGGACTTTCAATTTTTGCCTCGCCAGGCTGTAGAACCGGCGTGCGGTGACCTGCGAGATCTTCAACGCCGAGGCGATCTCCGGGTATTCCATCTCCCCCACCTCGTGCATGACGAAGACGCTCCGCTCGCGGGGGGTCAGGTGCTCCAGCAAGCCGGTCACGATCCCGACGCTCTCGATGTGGACCGGCGGCCCGCCGCTGAGCAGTTCGGGGGGGAGGATCTCGATGGACGACTCCAGGCCGGATCGGCCCTTCTGTTTGGACAGGTGGGCGTAGCTGAGGTTGGCCACGGTCTTGTAAAGGTACGATTTCAGCGAACCGCGATGGGGAAGAAAGCTGTTCATGTACTTGTAGAACCGGAGAAACGCCTCCTGGCAGAGGTCTTCCGCGTCGTCCCGGCTTCCCGTGATGTAGTAGGCCACGCTCATGGTGACCTTCTGATAGTGGCGGACGATGGCCTCGAAGCCGTCGGGATCGCCCTTCTGCGCGGCGAGGATGATCGCGGGATCCAGGTCCATCGGCCGCTACGGCTCTTCGGCGGGGCGCAGGTCCACCTCCACCCCGCCGTCCCGGCCGTCGGGTTCGACGCGGCGGCGGAAGGCGGCCACCAGGTCGTTCCATTCGTTCTCCATGGCGCGGGGAATCAGCACCCGCAGGACCCCCTCGCCGCCGGGGCTCCCCTTCCCCTTGCCGTACACCACGCTCACGGTGAGGAACCCCTGCTCCTGCGACTGTTCCAAAAACCGCCGCGTCATCGTCAGCGCCTCGCCGATCCGGAGGCCGTGGAGGTCGAGTTCGGGGATGGAATCAGGCACGCCCGCAACCCCCTACCGGCAGCTGGTAGCTGGTAGCTGGTAGCTGGGGAAAGAAAAACGAGAGACGAGAGACGGGAAATTCCCTTTCTCGCCTGTCTCGCTTTTCTCGCCTGTCTCGCGGCATCATTCTTCAGCCCTCAGCCTTTCGCCTTCAGCCTGCATCTTTGGCGATCTCCCGCAGGAGCGCCTGGTTGTCCGAATGGCCGGTCAGCGACGCTTCGATGGCTCCCTGGATGGGGCGGCCGAGGAGGTAGAGGTCGCCCAGGAGGTCCAGGATCTTGTGCCGGGCGAATTCCTTGGGGAACCGGAGGGTGGTGTTGAGGATGCCGTCGGTGCCGATGAGAATGAAATTGTTCAGCCGGCCGCCGGACCCCAGCCCCATCTTCTCCAGCAGGGGGACGTCCTTCATGAACCCGAAGGTGCGGGCCGGGGCGATCTCCCGGACGAAGTCCTCGGGGGAACGGAGGGTGAAGGTGAAATCCTCGTCGCCGACGGGAGGGGGATACGAGAGGTGGTAGGTGATCGTGAGGGTCTCCGCCGGACGGGCCTTGATCCATTCGCGCGGCTTGCCGGGGTCGCCGATCGCGTACTCCTTCCGGATGACCACCGGGGGCAGGGGGGCGCCCTGGTCCTCGACCCCCGCTTCGGCGAACATCCGGCAGAACTCCAGGGCCGAGCCGTCCATCACCGGGATCTCCCCCTGCACCTTCACCAGGAGGTTGGAGAGGCCGAAGGCGTGGCACGAGGCCAGGAAATGCTCCACCGTCTTCACCTCCGTCCCGTCGCGGACCAGCGTGGTGGCCCACCCTCCGCCGCCGATCGAGGAGAGGTGCGCCGGGACCTCCACGCCGGAGGGGAGGACCTGGAAGCGGATGCCGCTGTTGGGGGGAAGGGGCTGGAGGATGAGCCCCGTGCGGGTCCCCGAGTGGAGCCCCACGCCGTAGAGAACCACGCTCTTTTTGAGCGTTTTCTGCGTGCCGCCGCGGGCGGGAAGGTCGCCCCAGTGGTAAAGGTCCAACGGCGCCGGGGCGTCGTGGGCGGGGGCCCGGGCGACGAGGGCCTCCTGCAGTTTCAGCGCCTCCCGCAGTTCCTTGTTCATCCGGACCAGTTTCTGGAACTCTCCCGCCTGCTTCACGGCCAGGAGGACGGTGTCGAGGGAGAGGGGCTTCTCGATGAAGTCGAAGGCCCCCATCTTGACCGCCTGGACGGCGGTGCCCACCGTGCCGTGGCCGCTGATCATGATGACCATGGCGCCGGGGTCGGCCTCCTTGATCTTCCTCAGCACTTCCAGCCCGTCCATCTCCGGGAGCCAGATGTCCAAGAAGACCAGGTCGGGCGCGCCGGACTGGAACGCCTCCCAGCCGCGCCGTCCATCCCGGGCCGTCTCCACCCCGTGCCCCTCCTCCTCCAGGATGAGCCGGAGCGATTTGAGGATGTTCTCCTCGTCGTCGACGATGAGGATGCGGGCCACGGATCACTTCCCGAAGAACCGGCGGTGGGCCATGTAGAGGCAGAGGTTCTGGACCACCTTCAGCCCCGCGGCGGCGGCCTTCTGCGCGGCGCCGTTGTGGACGATCCCCGCCTGCAGCCACAGCGCCCGCGCCCCGACGGCGATGGCCTCCTCGACGATGGCCGGGACCTCCTCCGGGCGGCGGAAGACGTCCACGATGTCGATGACCTCCTCTTTCGGGATGGCGGAGAGCGACGGGTAGGACACCTGGCGCAGGACCTCGGGGTACACCGGGTTGACCGGGATGATCTTGTACCCCTGCTTCATCATGTATTCCGCCACATGGTGGGACTCCCGCTCGGGATTGTCGGAGAGCCCCACCACGGCGATGGTCCGGGCCTCCTTCAGCAGGGCGTGGATCTCGTCCTCGGAAAGATTGACGGTGGGGATCTGGACGGTTTCGCTCATAAAACAGATTGTAGCATGGAGCCGTGGTCTCCCGCTCCCCGGGAGACGGCCCGCAAGGGCCGTGGACAAGATGGCGGAGAGGGGGGGATTCGAGCCCTGCCGGAGGCAGGGATGGGGATCCCTCGTCTCGTCCCCGCGTCGCCCCACCCCCCATCCAGTTCGAATGCCGCCCGGATCCACTTTGGACTTGCCGGCCGCAAGGCCCGTCGGTTCAGGGCCTCACCGAGGGAAGCGCCCGCGCTTCGCAACGGGAATCCATTGTACCGCCTCCGGACGGTGGTCTATCCCGGGGCCATGCCGGACCGGACCTACAACGACCAGATCCACGAATGGACGTACGATGCCATCGGCAACCACCTCACGCAGACGATCACCGATGCCATCGAGGGAACGGTCCGGAATACGCTGTACCATTACGCCGCCGGCCCCACGGGCACGGGCAACTCCCAGAAACTGGATTGGGTGGAGACGGCGGGCGGCCCGAAGACGACGCACGCCTACAATGCATCCGGCGATCTGACCCAAAAGACGGGACCCGGTGGCACGGAGACCTTCGAGTATGCTATTCCTGACAAACTTCCACGCATCAGCGTGTCATTTTCCAGAAGGTGTAGCGCCCATTTAAGATGTCG
>DCUZ01000069.1:0-126 GCA_002327305.1 Holophagales bacterium UBA2201
GGTGAAGTTCCAGGGGCTTCCCGCCCGCATCTGCTGGCTGAAATACGGGGAGCGCGACATGATCGGACTGAAGTTCAACGAGGCCGTCCGGACGGGACGCGTCAAGGCCCCCATCGTCATCGGCCG
>DCUZ01000069.1:174-19696 GCA_002327305.1 Holophagales bacterium UBA2201
ACGGCGGCGGCGTGGGGATGGGCTATTCCATCCACGCCGGCATGGTCGTCGTGGCCGACGGGACCGAGGGGGCGGCCCGGCGCCTCAAGCGGGTCCTCACCACCGATCCGGGGATGGGGATCCTCCGCCACGCCGACGCGGGATATCCCGAAGCGGAAGCGGTGGCCCGGGAGCGCGGCGTCAGGGTCCCCATGCTGAAGTGATCCCGCTCCTGCTGGTCCTCGCCCTCCTGGCGGCGCCGCCGCCGGTTCAAGACGAACCGCCCGACTTCGGGCGGTTCGCCGTCTGGGTGAGGGGAGGCGGGAGGGTCCACCTGGCCCTTCCCGGTCTGGGCATTCCTGAAGGGTATTACGGTCCCCTGCAGGCGCGCTCCCTGCTCGCGAAGGCGGCCGACGAGCGGCAGCCCCGCGTCCTCGAGTTCCACGAAGTGCCCCTTCCCAACATTCCGGGGCGCCTGCGGCTGTTCAGGATCCGGGTCTCGGCGCCGCCCCAGCACTCCGAGCGGTGGCTGCTCGCCTATTTCACCCGGACCGGGACCGGCCCCAGCGCCGGCACGGGACCCTATCGCCTGGACGGCTGGTCGCTGGCGCGGCTGAGGCAGGCGGCTTCCCCATGAAGCGGTTCCTCGTCCGCGCCGCTTTTCTGGGAGCGCTGGCGGGCCTCATCTACGGCCTCGCCCCCCTATCCGCGCCCTGGTTCGCCGAACGGTTCCTCCCCGCCCGCCTGACCCGCGCCGGGGCGGACCACATGGAGCGGCTCGACGCGATGCACCGCCGGGCGCTGGAGGTCCTGCGGGCGCTGGACGGCCCCGCCTCCCCGTCCTGGGGGGAACTCGCCTCCGCCCGCGACCGCCTCGCGCCCTCCGCCTTCCTTCTGGCGGCCGACGCCGACGACCGCCCCCAAGTTTGGGCCGGAAGGCCGCGAAGCCTCCGTTTTGTGGAGGGGGTGCGCGCCGCCTTCACCCCCGACCGTTCCTACCTGGTCCACGCCGTGTCCCGGCGCTGGGGGCGGCTGACCGCCGCCCAACCCCTGCCCCTGCCCGAGCCGTCCCTGTTCATCCATTCCGCCGCGTTCCAGCCCGCCACCTCCTTTCCGGCCCTTCCCGGTCCGGAGGACCCCGACACCCAGACCTTCCTGTTCAAACCCGGTGGCCCTCCCCTCCTGGCCTTGCAACTGCACGGGGTCCCGGCGGAGGAAGCCATCCGCAGCATCCGCCGGGCGGTGGGCGGGGTCCTCGCCCTCGGGTGGCTGGTCCTGCTCATCATCCACCGCCGCGCCTTGCCGCGCTGGTCCCTCTTCCTCCTCGGGCGGCTCGCCCTCCTGCTCGCTCCCCTCGGTTTCCTGCCCCTGCCCTCCGCCTGGACCGACCCCGCCGTTTTCTCTCTTCCCGCGCCGTGGGGGGTGGCCGGTTCCCCCCTTGATGGGGCGCTGACCCTCCTGGCTGCGGGTCTCGCCCTTGCGGCTTCCACCCTCCGCCCCTGTAAAACGTGGACCGCTTATGTCGTCGGGTTCGCCGCCACCGCCCTGGCGGCCCTGGGGGCGGCCTACCTTGCAGTGCGCGGGGCGCCGCTGGGCCCCCTGCCGCTCCCCCTTTGGACCGCCCTCGTCGCCGCCGCCTGGGTCTCGGGGTGGGCCGCGCTCCGGTTGTGTCCGCCGGCTCCGCCCCCCCGGTGGATCCCGTGGCTTGCCGTCGCCCTGCTCCCCCTCCTACTCGGACTCCCCCTCCCCGCCTTCGCGGCCTGCCTCGCCGCCGGCTCGCTGGGGCTGGCGGTTTGGCGGCGGGAACCCGCCGTTGGCGCCGCCCTGGCGGCCCTGTGGGGCCTGGCCCTGCCCCACGCCATCGCCGCGGCCGACCTGCGGGACCACCTCCGTGGCCCCCACGCCATGCTCCGCCTGCAGCGCCCTTCCCTGGAAGCCGTGGAACTGGGCCAGATCCTCCCCGGCCTGCTGGCGGGATGGGACTGGCGCGAGCGCGTGGACTATTTCCCCCTGGTGGACGATCCCTCCCCTCTGGCCTACACCCTGGCCCGCGCCGTCGGGCTGGAGGGGCGCGGGATCGAATATTGCGTGGCGCTCCACGCGGAGGAGACCCTCGTCTCCCTGAGTCGGACCGCCCATTTCCCCCTGCTCGATCCGGATGCGGCCCCGTCCGGAGCCCTGCGCGCGGATCCGCAGGAGCCCGGCCTCTACGCGGGCGCCTTCCCCCTCCTCGACGGCGGGCGGCCCTGGGGCTCCGCCGTCATCCAGTTCCGCCCCCTTCCGCCCGCCTCCCCCTCGCGGGAGCATCTGCCCGTTCTGCTCGCGCTGTACGACGGCGAAGGCAACCCGCTGGAGGCGGGGTCGGTGTTCCTTCCCCCCCGCCTCGGGCCCGGTTCCAGGCCCGATCTCCCCGGCTGGTCCGAGGTCGTCGTCGAGGGCGATCGCCAGGCCCTCTTCTATCTGCCGCCCTGGGAGTTCCCCTTCCCCCACCTCCCCTTCGCTCTCCTCCTTCTGGCGGGGGTCTTCCTGTCGTTCCCGCGCCCCTTTCATCTCCGCGGCCTTCTCACCCTGGCCATGCTCCCCCTGGCGGCCCTGCTGGCCCTGGCGGCGGCCCTGGCCTTCTCCTTCATGGTCCGGCAGGAACGGGACCTGAGGGCCCTGCAGGAGCAATGGACGGCGGTGGCGCAGAAAAACCTACTTGACGAAGCCGCGGGCGTCCATCCGGACCTCGTCTACCGGGACGGGCTCCTCGAGGGCGGATCGGAGGTCGGCCCCACCATGGCCTTCGCCCCCGCCCCTCTCATGGCCGCGCTTCCCCTCGCGCGTCCCCGGACCGTGGAAGTGCGCGGGCGCCCCTACCTGTTCTTCACCGACACCGAGGGTCGCCTCTGCGCCCTGCGGCAACTCAACCTCCCGGGCCTCGAACGGCCGGCCGCCTGGCTCGCCCGGCGCACCTGGGGCCTCCTCCTGTCCAGCCTGGCGTGCGCCTTCATGCTGTTGCTCGTCCTGCTGCGGCGGTTCACCGAGCCGGTGGCCCGCCTGGCCGAATCGGCCCGCGCCGTCCAGCGGGGGGAGCCCTTCGCCCCGGAGGGGCTCTCGGCCAGCCGGGAGATCAACGACCTGGCCCTGGCCCTGGGAGAGGCCATCGAACGCCTGAGCCACGAGGAGCGCACCCTGCGCGAGATCCTGGCCGCCCTCCCCGTGGGGGTGGCCCTGGAGCGGGACGGGACCATCCTCTTCCAAAACGCCCCCATGGAGGCGTCGGGGCTCGCCGAGGGAGACCCCGGCGCCCTCCCCGACCGCGGCACCCTCGCGCGCGCCGGACGCCTGTACCTGATCCGGCGGGTCCCCCTTCCGGGCGGCCGCCGCCTCCTCCTGGCCAGCGACATCTCCGCCGAGGTGACGGCCGAGAAGCTCACCGCCTTCGCCGAGATCGCCCGCATCGTCGCCCACGAGGTGAAGAACCCCCTCACGCCCATCCGCCTCTCCATTGATTACCTGCGGGAACTCCTCGGCCGGGACGAGGCGCGGTTCCGACGCGACGCCCCGGCCGTGTTGCGCGAGGTCGTCCTGAGCGTGGACGATCTCGAGCACGCCGCCATGGAGTTCGCCGATTTCGCCCGCCTGCCGGCCCTGCAAAAAACCGCGTACGATCTGGGCGCCCTCGCGGCGGACTGGCTGGCCCCCTACCGCGCCTCCGGGGCCGTGCGGTTCGCCGCTCCGGGCGAACCGCTGCGGGTGGAGGCCGATCCCCGCCTCCTCAAGCGGGCCCTCTTCAACCTCCTGGCCAACGCCTGGCAGAGCGCCTCGCCCCCGCCGCCCGTGACGGTGCGGCTGGAGGCATGGGAAGGGTGGGCCGGTCTCTCGGTGGAGGACGAGGGACCGGGGGTCCCTCCGGAAGCTCTGCCGCGCCTCTTCGAGCCCTACTTCACGACCAAGAGTTCGGGAACGGGGCTGGGGCTCCTCATCGCCCGGCGCATCGTGGAGGAGCATGGCGGCTCCATCGAAGCGCGCAATCGCGCGGGAGGCGGGCTGGTGGTGGAGATCAGGCTGCCGCTGGTCCAAAGCTGAGGGTTCAGAAGGAAAAAGCGTAGATGGTAAATAGTAAAGGGTAAAGGGATCCCCCTATCAATCTTCGGTATCGGCATCGGTATCGCAATCGCCGTCGAGTATCGCAAACGAAACCGAATTCCGATAGCGATTCCACCCTTTCCTACAGCATGGATCGGTACAATTCCATGAATTTCTTCGCGGAAGCGTCCCAGGAGAAATCGGCCTTCATCCCCCTTTGCATGATCGCCCGCCAGGCGGGTCGGTTGGAGAAGAAACCCAGGGCGCGCCGCAGCTCCGCCAGGAAGGCCTCGGCCGTCTTCTCCTCGAACACGAACCCCGTCCCCTTGCCGCCCTTGTCGGGGACCCGGACGACGGTGTCGGCCAGGCCGCCGGTGCGCCGCACCAGCGGGACGGTGCCGTAGCGGAGGGAGTACATCTGGTTGAGGCCGCACGGCTCGAAATGGGAGGGCATGAGGAAGAGATCGGCCCCGCCCTCGACGAGATGGGCCAGCCGGTTGTCGAACCCCAGCCGGAGGGCGAAGGCGTGGGGATGGAGGCGCTGGAAGCCGGCGAAGAGGTCGTGGTACTTGTGCTGGCCCTCCCCCAGCATGACCAACTGGACGGGAAGCTTCATCATCGCCTCGAACGCGGCCGCGACGATGTCCAGCCCCTTTTGGTCGGTCAGGCGCGTCACCATGCCCAGGAGGGCGGTGCCGTCCCCCATCGAGGGGAGGCCGAAGGCCTGGAGAAGGGTCTCCTTCACCCGCCCCTTGTTGGCGGCGTCGCCGGCTGAGTAGTGGTATGGGAGGAGAGGGTCGGTCGACGGGTCCCATTCCCCCGCGTCGATGCCGTTGAGGATCCCGGAAAAGGCCTTTCCCTTGGACTTCAGCATCCCCTCCATGCGCATTCCGAATTCGGGCCCCTCCAGGACCTCGCGGGCATAGGTGGGCGAAACGGTCGCCACCCGGTCGGCGAAGTGGATCCCGGCCTTGAGAAAATTGATGCGCCCCCAGAATTCCAGGGGCTGTCCCGGGTAGGCCCACGCGGGGGGGAGCTTCAGGAAGGGAGCGAAGGAGGCGTCGTAGTCGCCCTGATACGCCAGGTTGTGGATATGGAACAGGGTCTTGACGGGCAGGCCCTGCTCCACAACGTAGGCCGGCACCAGCCCCGTGTGGTGGTCGTGGAGATGGACGACGGCGGGCGGCTCCCCGAGCGCCTGAAGGTAGGCATTGACGGCCCGGCAGAAGAAGATCCAGCGCAGGGGTTGATCGGGCCACCCCTCCCCGGTGGCCGGATCGTCGTAGATGCCGTCCCGGTCAAAATAATCGGCATGGCCGATGAACGAGACCGGAAACGGCGCGTCATTGCCCGCCAGACGGAAAACGGGAAAGGTATCCGAGCCGTGCGGCTCCAGGTGGATCATGGGGACTTCCGGGTGGGGGGTGAACTTCCACCCTCCCTCCTGGACCGCCTTGTAGAAGGGGAGCAGGACCTCCACTTCGGCGCCGAGGCCGGCCAGGGCTTTGGGCAGGGCGCCGACCACGTCGGCGAGGCCCCCCACCTTGGCATAGGGGTGGCATTCCGCGGACACCATCAAGATCTTCATGGCCCCTCCTTCCGGGGTGCTCGAGCCATTTTACCCCATCCCCGCCCGATTGTCGCATCGTTCTTCCCGGCGATTATGCTAAAATAGCCCTCCTTCTGCCTGTAGCTCAGTTGGATAGAGCAACGGACTTCTAATCCGTGGGTCGGGCGTTCGACTCGCCCCAGGCAGGCCAGAAGCGCAGCTCTTTGTCATTCTTCATGGTGAGTGTAGCTCAGTTGGTTAGAGCGCCAGACTGTGGCTCTGGAAGTCGGGGGTTCAAATCCCCTCACTCACCCTCCCTTCCCCACTTCCCAACCCCCTCGCTTTGACCTCAGGCGTTGATTATATCCCGCCCGCCACTTCCCCCGAGCCTATCGGTTCAAATCCCCTCACTCACCCCATTTCCGCCCACCGCACCGCGGGCAGGCTTGAAGGCCGGAAGGCCGGACAGCTCCCCCCCCCGCCCCTTGGGCTCAGCCCAAGGGGTACCACCCTCTCCCCATATGGAAGCCATCTCGTCCTGCATAGAACGCAGGCCGTCCCGATTACCTAATGCGTCTTGTTACGCTCCGGTTGTTTCTTGCTTCCCCCTCCCATTTTTTCGGGAGAGGGCGGCTCCCCACTCCCGTACCGAGTGCTACAACGGGATTCCACCCTCTCCCCATAAGGAAGCCATCTCGGTCCCGACAGCAGTCGGGACCGTCCCGACTACCTAAGTATGTCTTGTTCCGCTTTAAGGGCAAAATAGGGACAGGGCGCGCCTCTTCTGTCAATTCTCGAAATAGTGATTCTGCCCTAATCGAGCAACACCGTTCCCGAGAGAAGAATCCGGGTAGTACGCGACCTCATGGAATTATCGTAGACAAACACGATATCGCCTCCGATAACAGTCCAAGCTGCCTTTTCTTCTCCGCGCAATTGCATGATTGCAATGTCCCAATTTGTTTTTCCAAGCTTGAATCCCGCGCCCATCGTATAGCCCTTATAGATCGGCTGTTCTCCCAGCATCCCCCCCATTTGGTTTATCATCTGCTCTTGACGATAATAGCCGGCGCGCAGTATCCATTGGGAGCGACCATCCGATGGATGGCGGTACTCGAAGCCCAGTTTCCACGTGTCTGAATCTTTTTGACCATAGGCAAGGGATGGAAAACCGATATTTTCATAGGTATGACCGTATTTGTATTCATCCAGACTGCCTTTGGACCAATTCATCCGCGAATAATCCATCGCAACGAGCCATTGTGGCATGGGGCTCCAGGCAATTCCCAGGCCGTGCCCGTCCGGCCAATGAACCTGGGTATGGTCTTTAACCGCGTCTGCCTCCAAATCCGCACTGGCCGGTTTAAAAAATGTCCATTGATAATCCAGTCCTGCGTCTAAGCCCGACCGATAGACCGCGCCGACACCAACCGAGGGGAGAACCTGAATGTGGACGCCCAAGTCCCAGAGAAGGCCTGAAAAAGCGTAATCGCGGTAGATGCGATAAGAAGAGGAATAGCCCTGCCTGGGATCGGAGATGCCATCGAAGCCATAATCGGCGTTCATAAAGTGCAAATTAATGCCGAGGCTCAGCCAATGCGCCATCTTCATGGCGCCGGCCATCCCCCAATCGTCAATTCCTCCATGGCTGTCAGTCTTCCAATCGGATGGATGTTCCCAATGATCCGTTATTGTACCGTCGGGATCTTCAAATTCCCTTAACTGAATCCAGGAGCCCTTTGCATCAGGAAAAGAGGCCAGGCGACGATAGCCGGCTTGCAATGCCAATTGCTTACCACCTATGATCACTGGCTTCAGCGCCGAGATATATCCCAAGCCGGACCAATGGCCATCGCTTCTGTCATCTAATGTCTCATAACGTTCAATGAAGTCATCCCCCGTAAAAACCCAATGAGTCTCCTGTAGTTCGTGGTATTTTTCTTCTGTGGCGATATGCTCTGCAGCAAAACTCACTTGAGCCTTTGCGATTTGGGCCAATCCTGCTGGGTTATGCCAGACGCCCGCTGGATTAGCGGCGATTGCAATGCCTGCACCACCTCGCCCCATTGCCTCGACGTTTACACCTTCCGTATTGTCATACCATAGTTGAGGAAATATCGGGAGCGCGAAAAATATTAGTAACAGCCCAATCTTCATAGTATCTCCTCTTTAAATATCTTCAGCTCAACCTCATAGTTCAAGGCCCAAAGCCGACAGCTGACAGCCGATAGCTGAAGGCGTTTTCACCCCTTTATCACCCCCACCGGTCGAAACCGGGCCACCTTGAGGGAGATGCCGGTGCGGTGCATGACTTCGGCTACGGCGGAAACGTCCTTGTAGGCCTCGGGCATTTCCTCGGCTATCGTTTTCTTGTTGGCGGCCATGACTTCGACATGCCTTTCCTTCATCTCCGCTAGTATATTTCGTTTGGAGGCCTCTCTCAGGGCCTGGGACCTGGACATCTGCCTTCCGGCCCCGTGGGCGGAGGAGCCGAAGGTTTCCTGCATGGCCTTCTCGGTGCCGACCAGCAAGTACGAGGCTCGCCCCATGTCGCCGGGGAGGAGGACCGGCTGGCCTACTGCCCGATAGCGCTCCGGCACTTCGTGCCGGCCGGGGCCGAAGGCCCTTGTGGCCCCCTTGCGGTGGACTGCGACTTTGCGTTTTTCGCCCTCGAACTCGTGCTCCTCGAACTTGACGATGTTGTGGGCCAGGTCGTAGACGAGGCCGAACCCGAGCTGTTTGGGGCTGACGCCGGCGCTTCGCTCCAGGGCCCTCTGGGCCAGGGCCATCAGGATCTGGCGGTTGGCCCAGGCGAAGTTGGCGCTGGCGCGCATGGCGCCCAGGTATCTCTGCCCCTCCGGCGAGCCCAGGGGGACGCAGGCGAGTTGGCGGTCCGGGAGATGGATGCCGTACCGGCGCATCGCCTCACCCAGGACGCGAAGGTAATCGTCGCACACCTGGTATCCCAGGCCGCGGCTCCCGGAGTGGATCATCACCGTCACCTGCCCCTCGAAAAGGCCATAGGCCTGGGCTGCTTCCGGGTGGTAGATCTCCTCCACCACGGCAAGCTCGACGAAATGATTGCCGCTCCCGAGGGTCCCCAATTGGTCGGAACCCCGTTCGTTGGCCCGTTTGGAAACGCCCTCCGGATCGGCATCGCGGAAAGCCCCGCGCTCCTCGGTGAACTCGAGGTCGGCGTTCGTCCCGTAGCCCTTCTTCACCGCCCATCCGGCCCCTTGGGCGAGGACCATCTGGAGATCGCCCCTGGACAGCCGCGGGATGGCCCCGTGCGAGCCGATGCCGGTGGGGATCATCGCGTACAGGGAGGCGACGATCTCCGGGAGGCGGTCCTTGATGGAAGGGTAATCGAGGGAAGTCCTCGCCAGCCGGACGCCGCAGTTGATGTCGTATCCGACCCCCCCGGGGGAGACCACCCCGTCCTCGGCGTCCATGGCAGCCACGCCCCCGATGGAGAAGCCGTACCCCTGGTGGATGTCGGGCATGGCGAAGGAGTAGCCCACGATGCCGGGGAGGGTGGCCACGTTGGCCACCTGCTGGAGGGAGGCCTCGTGGCGGACATGGTCGAGGAGCGCCTCGTCCAGGTAGAGGCGCCCCGGCACCCGCATCTCCCCTTCGCGGGGGATCTCGTAGATGTTTTCTGCGACCTCTCTTATATTGGTCATAGGAGGTCTTTTACAGGTCGAAGGTGATCTCCGCCAGCCAACCCTCCCCCTCCCTGCGCAGAACGGCCTCATGGTAGGTGGCGGCCTTGATCTCGGTGGAGGGGGATTGGGCGGTCCTTTCGGTCAGGAAGGTGAGCTTCCAATTAGTGAGGTCATCCCGGAGGAACACCCCGCGGATATGCAGGCGCCGTTCCTGGAGGATGAATAGCGCCTCGTTGAGGGCCGCCACGAAGCGCGCCAGACCGTCCCCGCCATCCACCACGGCGCGCACCTCCTCGTCTTCGCCCGCAAAGGGCGGGCCGTACAAGTATTCTCCCAGGGCGCGCGCAGCGGTCTCAACAAGCTTTTCCATCGTCGGGGCCCGGAACCGGACCCGCAGGTCGGCGGTGTGGTCGAGGAACTCCACGGAGGGGCCGCTCATATCTCATATGATAGCAGAAGAAGCTGCCAGCAGACCGGGGCATTGCCACAAAATCGAGATTCCGGATCAAGTCCGGAATGACACAAGGGGAAAAGCCGCTTGAAAGACGATAGCCGGAAAGACTTCGGACGGCGGGCTGCGGATGCCAGGCACGATACTTTTGGGGGGCCCGGAAACCATAGGGCCTTTTCGCCTACCCGCATTTCGCGCTATGATGGTCCCATGGACCGTTCCCGCATCGCACTAGACCTTGGCCTTTTCCTTGCCACCCTCGGACTGGCGTGGCACCAGCATTGGTCGGTCACGGACCTGGTGTGGGGGCTCTGGATCTCCTCTTTGGTTCTGGGATATACCTTCATCCTCGTCTCCATCGCCGGGGTCTTCGGCGCGCCCACCGTGGCCGAAGCCGTGGACGGCAAGGGGGTTGTCGTCAACGCCAAGGTCTCGCCGGGGTGCCAGAGCATGGTCCCCGTCGGTTTCATGCTGGTCTTCATCCTCTTCGTCACCGGATTCAACCGCTTGACCCTGTATGCCCTACTTTTCATCGTGCCGGCCCTCGTCCTCGCCGTCGGGGGGGCGATGCGTCACAAGCCGGGATGGGAGCGTTTCCCCGACCCCGACAGGGGGATGGCGAAAGCAATCATCCTCCTCCCCTACGCCCTCTTCATGCTGGCCTTCTTCACCGTTCACTTCGGGATGTTTCACTTCGTCCACTCCATTTTCCTTAACGGGTTCTTCCCCATCGTCCAGGACTCCCCCTTCGGCAAGACGATCGAACAGACCGGCGGGTACTTTGTCGAACTGGTCCGGGAATCGCTCCACCGCTATTGGCCCTTCGTCCTGGCCGGGGGGCTCTCCCGGCTGCCCGACTACGCCGCCGCCTTCCGGACCACGGGAGGCGAGCTGATGTTCAAGCCCTATCTGAACGTGATCCGGATGCACATCATGATCTTCGTCTTCGCGGGCCTGGGGGCCGCGGGGCTGCGGGACGCCGCCCTCTACCCCGTCCTCATCCTTTATTTCTTCCCGTTCGGGGCGGTGTTCAAGGCGGCTTTTTCAAAGAAAAATCCGCCGGCTGGGACGCCGGGACGCTATGACGCTGGGAGGCCTTGAAGCCCGCAGATGGCAATAGCCAGGCTGAAGGCTGAAGAAAAACGGAACAAATCCGAAACCGATTCCCGATTGCGATACCGATCCCGATTCCGATGATAACGGTGGATGGGACTTGAAACCTGGAACTTGAAACGCTCGAAATCGGATGGGAGTTCTTTCCCCCGTTTACGGCTGCTTTGTGATCTCCCTCACCCCGTCCATGAACGGAACGAGGGCTTCAGGGATCGCGATGGAGCCGTCCTCGCGCTGGTAGTTCTCCAGGATGGCCACCAGGGTGCGCCCCACCGCGAGGCCGGAGCCGTTGAGGGTGTGGACGAAGTCCGACTTCCCCATCCCCGCCTGCTTGAACCGGATGCCCGCGCGGCGGGCCTGGAAGTCCTGGAAATTGGAGCAGGAGGAGATCTCGCGATAGGTCTTTTGCGACGGGAGCCACACCTCGAGGTCGTAGCACTTGGCGGCGCCGAACCCCAGGTCGCCGGTGCAGAGCGCCACGACGCGGTAGGGCAGGCCCAGGCGCTGGAGCACCGCCTCGGCGTCGGCCGTCAGCCCCTCCAGTTCGTCGTAGGAACTGTCCGGATGGGCGAATTTGACCAGTTCCACCTTGTTGAACTGGTGCTGGCGGATGAGGCCGCGGGTGTCCTTCCCCCAGGAGCCCGCCTCGGAACGGAAACACGGGGTGTAGGCGCAGAACTTGATCGGCAATTTCTCGCCGCTCAGGGTCTCGTTGCGGAAGAGGTTCGTCACCGGCACCTCGGCGGTGGGGACGAGATAGTAGTCCCATCCCTCCAATTTGAAGAGGTCCTCGGCGAACTTGGGCAGCTGCCCCGTTCCCGTGCAGGAGGCGCTGTTGACCATGAAGGGGGGGAGGACCTCCTCGTAGCCCTTGGCCCGGTGCATGTCCAGCATGAAGTTGATCAGCGCCCGCTCCAACCGCGCCCCGGCCCCGCGGACCACGGCGAACCGGGAGCCGGTGATCTTGGAGGCCCGCTCGAAGTCGAGGATGCCGAGGGCGGTACCGAGGTCGGCATGCGATTGGGGTTCGAAGGCGAAGGCCCGCGGTTCCCCCACCGTGCGCACGACGGCGTTGGCGTGTTCGTCCCTGCCCTTGGGGACCGACTCGTGGGGGACGTTGGGGAGGGTCAGTTCGAGGGAGCGCAGGTCGCGGTCCACCTCGACCAACTTGGCCTCCAGCTCCTTGATGGTCTCCCCCACCTGGCGCATCATGGTGGTGAGGTCGGTCGCGTCCTCTTTGGCCTTCTTGAGACGGGCGATCTCCTCCGACGCGGTGTTCCGGCGGTTCCGGAGCTTCTCCACCTCGGCGACGATGCGCTTGCGCTCGGCGTCCAACTGGATGAAGGCGTCCAGGTCCACGGCCCCGGCCATGTTGCGGGAGGCCAGCATCTCCCGGATGAATTCGATGTTCTCGCGGACGAAATCACGGGACAGCATAGGCGGTTATTGTAGCACGGCCGCCACGCGGACCCGGCTTCGCGCCCTATTCGGGGAAGCGCTTGAGATCGTCCCGCCGAAAGGTCCACTCCGGCGTTTCGATCACCCCCGCGCCGGGCAGCCGGAACCAGGGACTGAGGGAGGGCTCCACGAAGTTCTTCAGCACATGGATCTCCTGCGCCGGCATGTAGCTCTGGGCCAGCAGATAGACGCGCCCGCCCCCCTCGGGCCGCTCGGCGGCGTCCACGAGGATGACCGCATGGCCCGGAAAGCCCCCCTGGACGAGGACGTCGCCCGGCCGGGGCGCCTCGCCGGGCGCCACCGGCCGCAGTTCCCCGGAAAGGGAGTGACTGCCGGCGTATTCGAACACCTTGTCCAGATACTTCCGGAAGGAGGCGTACGAGGCATCGGGCCCCGCCGTCCGCGACCAGCGCACGCGGGAGCCGTCCACCGACGGGCGCCAGCCGTCGGACCACTGCGCCCAGGCCGCCTCGTCGCCGCTGGTGAAGCGGAACATGATCCCGTCCTTCCGGCCGGACGCCCATAGATACTCGGCGCGCAGGCGGATGACGGCGTCGGCGCACTGCTGGAGGTCGCGGGTCCCCGTGTCGATGTCGAAAACGGCGGCATGCACATCCTGCCGGTTCTTGCGCGCACCGTTGAAGAGGAGGACGGGGGGCTCGCCTTCCTTGACCGCCAGAGAGCGGAGGAAAGCGCCGAACGACCCGTCCACGAGGGCGACCCGGTGAAAGCCGGATGGCGGGGCGATCCGCTCGGCCAGCGGCCGCGCCCCCGCCGCCCGGACCCGGTGGGGTGCGGCGTTGCTTTCGGCGGCCTCCCCGGAGGGTCGGGGCGATGGAACGGAGGGGAACGCCTTCGCCGTTTCCACGGACCGGACCGGTTCCACGCTCCAGGCCGGCGTCCGCCCCGGATGGTGGGTGAAGGTCCAACTCCCCCGGGCCTTAAAGATGAAGATGGCCCTCCCCAGCACGGCAACCGGATGATCCAGGTCCACCACCTCGTCGAAATACCGGGGTTGGTAGAGCCCCGCCAGATTGGTGGCGCTGACGGCGAGCAGCGCTTTGTCGGGCACCGTGACGGGGCTCTGGATCCGCTCGGGATAGTAGAGGTCCTGGTGGTACGAAGGCAGGGGCGTGTAGAACAGCGGCATATATCCGGCCGGATCGGTCGTCCCGAAGTAGCTTAGAAAGATATGCGAAGCACCCCTTCGTTCAAGCATCCAACTCTGCAATGCGGGCAGTTCCGTCCCCCAATCCAGATTGGAATCCACGAACAACCGGTACGCTTTGTCCCGATCCCCTGCGAACTCGTTGAAGTAGGCCAGGTGGTGGGGATGGTTGGAGAGGGTCCCCCAAGCCAGCCATGCGGACAGGGCGCCCAGGAAGACCCTATCCCAGGGCTTCTCGATCAGTTTCGCTCCCGATGCCCCCGCCAGGAGCGCCATGAAGGGGACCATGGGGAGAAGGTAGCGCTGGCCGAACGGGAACGGCGACGCCACGGCGGAGAGGAACAACAGGAGGCAGAAGAGCCAGTACGGCCACGAGGTCCTCAGGGGAACGAGGCGCAGGGACAGGAAAAAGAGGATCAACAGCGGGATGGGGGTTTTCAGGAGAAACGAGACCGGAAAGAACATTCGGGGATGGTCCGGGTGGGGCGCCCCCAGGAAGTAGGTCAGCCGGTGGCTGATGAGGTCGCCGGAGATCTTGAATCCCGCCAGGTAGGCGGCCGGGAGCGGAAGGGAGGGGAGGTCGAAGCGCTCCCGCAGTTCCGGCTGGCCGTGGAAGAAGTAGCCGGCCCATACGACCAGGCCGACCAGAAGGATGAAGACCATCGCTCCAGCGGCGACCTTGACGAGGGAGGGCCGCCGCTTCCACAGCATCACGGTCCCGACGATGGCGAAATAGGGGAAGAGAAGAAGCGCGGTATGCTTGGAGAGGAGGGCCAGGCCGGTAAAGAATGCAACCAGCAGTCCCCCTCCCCAATCCGGTTCTTCTACGAATTTGAGTCCGGAGACGACCGCGACGAACATGAACAGCGTCACCACGATGTCGGGGGTGGCCAGGGCGCCGTAGGCCAGGAAGTCGGGGGTCAGGATCAGGACCCCGGCGGCGATGATCGCCGCCGGGAGACCGAACCTGCGCTGCGCGAGTCCCCCGACCAGCAGAAGAACCCACAGGCTCACATATTGGGCTACGCTCCTTGCGTCACGGACCGCCGCCAGACCCAAGGTCCAATTCCCGCGGCTGAACAGGTCCAGGCCGAACCGGACCTGATCAGCGGTCCTCCACGCCTCCGAGGAGAAATCGGCCGGGATCTCCGCCGTCAGCATCGTCGCTCCATACAGGACCTTGGAGAAGGGGGGATGTTCAAGGTTGAGGCGGAAATCCCCCGTTTTCAGGTAGCTGTAGCCCGCCGGGGCGTAGATGTTTTCGTCGAAGGAGGCGCTGGTCGCATGGATCGTGGATGCGAAAAGGAAATACAAACCGGCGGCGGACGCCGTAACCAGCGCCAGGAGGACGATCCAGCGCTTCACGGCATTCACCCGCGGCGCCGTCAAATCTCCTCGATGCGGCTCAGATAGAATTTATTGATGTAGCAGACCCCCGCGTCGGTGCGCAGTTGGAAGAAGGCGCCGGGGGCGTTCATGAAATCGGTGACGCGGGCCTCATAGGCGGAACCGAAGATGCGCAGGGTCCCCTGGTAGGTCCGGTCGTCGGTCATCGTCACCTTCAGCTTCGCCTCGCGCGTCGGGGGGACGCCGTGGTCCTTCTCCAGGGCCGGGCTGTCGGAGGGCACCGTCGCGGCCTCGATGAACTTCTTGCTGATGAGGACGATGTTGCCGCTGTCGCGCATCCGGATGGGGATGAACTCGCGCGGGTCGAGGTTGAGGAACTCGTCCAGCGTCTCCGGCCCCTGATGGCGCTCCGAGCTCTCGGCGAGGAAAAAATCGCACGCCTCCTCGCCGTAGCGGTGGAAGAACACCTTGGCGGTGATGGTGTGGCGCGGGATCTTGATGTCCATGGCCGTCAGAACCGGAACACGAAACCCGCCGAGATCTCGGTGGTGTCCAGCGAGTCGCTCCAGGTGTCGCAGTCATGGTCCCAGCAGTCGTCGTCCCAGTAGTCCTGCTCGCTGGTCAGGATCCAATAGGCCCGGATGTCGGCGCGGAAGGCAAAGCCCGGACTGAAGTAGATCTTGAACCCGCCCCCCATGTTCCAGGCGAAATTGGTGTCGGTGGTCTGCCGCCAGTTCCATTCGTTGTCCAGGGTGGGGTGGTCCAGGATCGCCGCCCCGAGGCCGATGGTGAAGAAGGGGGCGAAGGCGGCCTTGCCGAACTGGAAGGTGAAGTTCCCCTGGAAGTAATAGATGTCGAAATCCCTCCCCTCCCAGGTCTCGGACTGCGTCCCCGCCATCGTCATCTCGATGGCGATGTTGTCGGTGAAGAAATACGAGCCCCGCATCCCCAGCAGAACGGAGTCGTCCACCTCCATCTTCAGGGTGCTCCCCGAGCCCAGGTCGAGGGTGAAGGTGTCCCCCAGGTGGGAACCGGCAAACAGTTCGAACTCCGAGGTCCCCTCGCGAAAGGCCGCGGATGCCGGGAGGGCCATCGCCAGAAGCGCCAGGACCACCAGTGCCTTTTTCATGGATTTCCTCCTTGGAAGGAATCGAGGAGCGCGTTGACCTTGCGTTCGAAATCGGCGGTATAGCCGGCCCAGCGGGCGGCCTCGGCGCCGTCGGGTCCCAGGACGATGTTGACGGGGACCGCCTGGACCTGGAGCGCTTTCACCACCTCGGGCGCGACGCGGAAGACGGGGAGTTCCATCTTCTTGCGCGCCATGTATTTCCGGGCCGTCTCCCCCGTGGCGTCCAGGTTGACCGTGAGGATCCGCACCTTGCGCCCCGTCCGCTCCCCGGCGATCCTCTGGAGGGCGGGCAGTTCCATCTGGCAGGGTTTGCACCAGGTGGCCCAAAAGTTCACCACCACCGTCTCCCCGCGGAAATCGGCCGTGCTTCCGGCCGGGCGGCCGTCCAGATCCAACAGCGGAATGGCCGTCGCGGCCGCGGGATCGGCCGATAGAACCAGGAGGAGCAGAAGCGCAACCATGGGTAAAATCATTATAATATGGGTTCGAGCCCATGTCAAAGACCCGCCTGGACCTTCTCGTCGTCACCCGCGGCCTGGCGGCCACCCGCCACGAGGCGCAGACCCTCATCCGGCTGGGGAAGGTGTACGGCCCGGGCGGCCGCCTCGACAAGCCGGGCACGGCCGTCCCCCGGGACCTGGAGGTGCGGCTGAAGGAGGAGGAGCGCTACTGTTCCCGCGGCGGGTACAAGCTGGAGAGCGCCCTCGAGGCCTTCGCCCTCGATCCGTCCGGCTGGGTCTGCCTGGATGTGGGGGCCTCCACCGGGGGATTCACCGACTGCCTCCTCCAGCGCGGGGCCGCGCGGGTGTACGCCCTCGATGTGGGGCGGTCCCTGCTCCACGAAAAGGTGCGCCGCGACCCCCGCGTGACGGTCCTGGAGGCGGTCAACGCCCGCAACTTCGACGCCTCGACCATCCCGGAACCGGTGGACCTGGCCACCGTGGATGTCTCCTTCATCTCCCTCACCCTGGTCCTCCCTCCCCTCCTCCCCGTCCTCCGCCCCGGCGGCCTCCTGCTGCCGATGGTCAAGCCGCAGTTCGAACTGGGCCGGGAGCGGGTCCCGCGCGGAGGGGTGGTCAGGAGGGAGGAAGACCGGCTGGCGGCGGTGGAGAAGGTGGAGGCCTGCGCGGCGGCGATCGGCCTGGAGATCGCGGGGCGCGCCCCCAGCGGCCTCAAGGGGCCCAAGGGGAACCAGGAGTATTTTCTGTTGCTTAAGAAACCGCTTGAAGGCTTGAAAGCTTGAAAGCTTGAAGGCTAAACACTTAATAGTGAGCTGAAGGCCATTCACAACCCACCCGTTCCACCGGTTTTTGCCCTTGCCTCCAGCCTTCCAGCTTTCTAGCCTTCCAGCTTTCTATCTTTCCAGCTTTCTAGCCTTCCAGCTTTCTAGCCTTCCAGCGCTCCAGCTTTTTAGCCTTCCCGCCTTCCCGCGTCCTCCTCCCGGTGCTCCAGGACGCTCGTGATAAAGTGCGACTTGGCGAAGTCGCCTTGGGTCAGATAATACCGCCACCCCTCCTTCATCCTCATCGCCCGCTTGATCTGCCCGAATTTCATCCGCCGGTTCTTCATCCCCACGATGGTATCGCGGATGGAGGTGAGGTTGTACCATTTGTTCTCGATGAGGTAGTGGGGATCGGTGATGGAGCCGATGTGGGAGCAGTAGAGGACCCGGATGGGGAGGGAGCGGATCTTCTTATACGAGGCGATCAGTTCCTCCAGGTCCTCCTCCTCCTTCATGCTGGTGATGAGGGTCCCCGTGTAGAGGTCGCCGGCGAAAAGCCACTGGCGATCGGGCTCGTACAGCCCCGCATGGCCGGGGCAGTGGCCCGGCAGGGAAAGCACCTGGAAGGTGTGCCTGGGCGTCCGGAGCACCTCCGGCAGGGGTTGGAACCGGGCCGCCGCGGGCCGTCCGTAGAGGAGGCGGCGATAGAGCAATTGCGGCGGAAATCCGTTCTTCAGGACCTCGATGCCGTCGGGGTGGAGGAACGGCACGAGACCGCGCGCGTTGAGGAGGTCTGCGTTGCCGCTGTGCTGTTCGTGGTAGTGGGTCAGGGCCGCCTGCTCGGGCTTCTCCTCGTCCAGAAGCCGTTTCATGGCGCGCCGGCAGGGGGGCGGCCCGCAGTCGATGAGAAGACCGTCCACGACATAGACGCAGGACCTGTCGGTCCGGCCGTGAAGGCGGACCTGCCTCACGCCCTCGCCAGGTTCCATTTCGTCCTCAACACTTTGCGTTCGACGGCGGCCTCGCGGTGGGCGGACAGCCAGGCCCGCGTCGCCGGGTCGGAGGGGTAGCCGGAACCGAAATCGCCCAGGGAGGCGCGGAGATAGGCGATCATCCGGTCGCGCACCACTTTCGCCACCACCGAGGCGGCCGCCACCACGGGGATCCGCTCGTCGGCCCGGTTGAGAGGGTAGACCTTGCGGCCGGTGGCTTGCGCCAGTTCCCGCCGGTACTTGTCCAAGCCCCGGGGGGGGACGGGGGCGTCCACGAAGGTGACGCCGGCCCCGGACTCCCCGATCAGGGAAACGACCTTTTTGAAATGGAGGCGGTTCAGGTTCTCGCGGTCAATCTCTTCCGGGGTGGCGAACCGGACGGCGCACCCCATCCCGGCCCCCATCAGGGCCCCGAAAACGGCCTCCCTGCGGGCCGGCGAGAGTTGCTTCGAATCGCGGGCACCCAACTCCCCGAGCAGGGGGAGGCGTTCGCGCTCCAGCCACACACAGGCCACCACCATGGACCCCAGGCAGCACCCCCGTCCGGCTTCGTCTATCCCGGCGATGATCATTCTTTGTTATGATAGCACGATGTCCCAACACACCCTGTTCGGCGCGGTCAACGCCCCCCTGGCCGAGCGGATGCGTCCCCGGTCGCTCGGCGAGGTGGCCGGCATCGGCGCCCTCATGGAGCCGGGGGGCTTTCTGCGCGCCTGCCTCGACACCCGGTTCCTCCCCTCCACCGTCTTCTGGGGGCCACCCGGGTGCGGCAAGACCACCCTCGCCCGCCTCCTCGCCCGCCTCTTCGACCGCCCCTTCCTGGCCTTCTCCGCCGTCACGAGCGGCATCAAGGAGATCAAGGAGGCCTGCGCCGCCGCGGCGCGATCGGGCGGGCTCCTCCTGTTCGTGGACGAGATCCACCGGTTCAACAAGGCCCAGCAGGACGCCTTTCTCCACTCCATCGAGGCGGGGTCCGTCACCCTGCTGGGGGCCACCACCGAGAACCCCTCCTTCGAACTCAACGCGGCCCTCCTGTCGCGGGTGAAGGTGGTGGTCCTGCGGCAGTTGACGATGGAGGAGTTGCTAAAACTCCTGCGCCGAGCCCTCGACGACCGGGAACGGGGCCTCCCCCAGCCCGTGGAGGCCTCCCCGGCCGCCCTGGAGGCCATCGCCACGGTCGCCGGCGGCGACGCCCGCAAGGCCTACAACCTCCTGGAGCTCGCGGCCCGGGGGGGCGGCCCCCTCACCCCGGAGGCCGTCCAGGCCGTCGCCCAGCGCCCCATCCCCCTCTACGACGCCTCGGGAGAGGAGCACTTCAACCTCATTTCCGCCCTCCACAAGGCGGTCCGCAACTCCGACCCCGACGCCGCCCTCTACT
>DCUZ01000025.1:0-61750 GCA_002327305.1 Holophagales bacterium UBA2201
CTGCCGTTGCTTCCTTCCGGACCTGGCGGGGTTGAGGGAGCCGGTCAGTGCCCGGCCGCGGGAATTATATCATTGGAACGGGGGGTAGGGGAGGGCGTGAATGGACTTTGGTTGGAGATAGCCTGGAAGGGGATTTTAGGGTTCCCGGAGGTCCTCCGGGAGTGCTTCAGGGCTTCCGCCTGGTCTTCCCGGAGGCCTCGGGGGGCTTCCCTCGTGGCTTGTATCCCTTCCGCCCGCGCTTCCCAGTCCGGTAGAAGCCCTTGCTCCTGATCTGCTCTATCGTGGGCCAGGCCTTCTTGATCTCCATCCCCATGAAGATTTCCCACAGAGGAACTTTCAGGCCGCGCGCCAGTCTGTTGATCGTGTTCAGGCTCGGGTTTCCCCGGCCCTGCTCGATCTCGCTGATGTGCGTCGCGTGCAGCCCGGAAAGCTCCTCTAGCTTCTCCTGGCTTATCCCTTTCTGCCGTCGAAGCACTTGGATGCGTTCCCCGAATCGCTTTCGTAGTCGTTGCATGGCGGGTCCCGCCTGCTTTATAAGCGGTTTCGGGGCCTGATATAAGAGCAAAAGATATAAATTTTTTATAAATATCATTACATTAAGCACTTGAAAAAGGAAATTAATAGTGCTATGCTCTTCCTTGCATGAGACACCCTCCCCGGCAGGTAGGTACCCCTGACGTAGCCGAAGGCATATCCAAAGGGCCTATTTCAAGCGCGTTTTTAGCAGATGGTGGAACGGAAAACCCAAGGCGAGTAGTCAAACCCCCCTCTTTTGGATACTCCTTTCTTATGGCCCATGATCGAAGTTCTTGCGCCCTTTTTATCCAACATCCTTTTTCGGGGTACTTACAGGGTGTGCCCCTTAAAGTCATGGTAAGCAAAAACCGTCTTTTTTGTACGTATAGGGTGAAACCAGCTTTAGGAAGGGAGGGGTGTGTCCGAACCCTTAGCCGTCCGGGGCCGATCCCTTCGGATTCGCCCCGGCCCAGCGTCATTCATGGTAAACTCGAAAGGAGGTTCCAATGGATGTAAAACGCTTTGTTCTTCTGTCCCTTGTCCTGGTCCTGGCCGCCGTGGGGCTGGCCCAACAAGACCCGCTCGCCCAGGTGCAGGCCCGCTTCCGCGAGTGGAACGCCGCTCTTGAATCGGTCGCCGTGGATTTCGTCGCCGTCCCCAAAGGCGACGACATCCAAGCCCTGGCCGCCTATCTCGTGGAGCACGGCTATTGGGAGGAGCCCGTTCTGTACGATCCCTGGGGAAACCTCTACCGCTTCTCCTCGGACGGGAAGCACTACACCTTTTCCAGCCTCGGCCCGGATGAGCGGCTCGCCACGGCCGACGATCTCACGGTACGGGGGGCCGTCTTTGAGCCCCTAAGTCCGCCGGAAGAACAATCGGCCTTTTCGTCCAAGTCCTCAACCCCTTCTCCCCCTCTCCGCTCCACGGGCTCTTCCCTGCGCCTTTCCAAGTCCGGCTACGACATCCTTTTCACCTGGTCGGGCACCGGCACGCTTTACGACATGGCGGGAGCCACCGACGCCAAGTTTCTGAATGCCTACCTTCTGCTCAACAATTCCTCGGGGTCTTCCTACACCTACACCAATGCTTTGCGGAATCCCAAGGCCGTGGAATTCTTCGATGTAACCGACGAGACCGAAATCAACCAAGGTGCCGACGGCAACGGCCTTCTGCCGCCCGAGCCCCCGCAGCTCACCACCATCACCGCCTCCCCCTTCATCGGCGGTACGGGCACCATCACAGGCACGGGCTTCTCCGCCGTCAGGGAAGACGACCTTATCTGTTTCACGGGGGGCTACTGCATCACCCCCGATGCGGCCACCACAACCCAGCTTGATTTCAAAGTGCCTCCCGGGGCCATCAGCGGCCCCTTCACCGTCTCCACCGGCGATCTGGACAGTCCCGCCATGGACGCCGTATTTTCCCTTGAGGATACTGCCCTGCCCGCCATGATCATCCGCTCGCTCGGCTTCGTTCCCTCTATGGGGGACTATTACGCCGCGGTTTCGGAGGGCGGCACCAACAAGATCATGCGCCTCTACTACGATTCGGGCACGGGCAAGTGGGCGCGGGAGAATCGGACCGGATCCTATACCCTGCTCCACTACGGCCCTCCGGCGGCCGCGGCCAATGGGAACATGTATTTCGGCCAGGTCGAGCAGTCCAAAAGCGGCGCAGGCACGCGCGTGGTTGTCACCAATCCCCCCACCAACGCCGCCAACTGTTACACCATCCCCAGTCCGGTTCCCGGCACTAACAATGTCCGCGTGGTGGGCATCGCCGCCGACCCCAACCCCGATGGAATCGCGGGCCGCAATATGTTCTATGCCTTGTTTGAGGATGTAACCGCCAGCCTCAAGTACATCAAAAAGATGCCCACCGACTGCTCGGGGATCGCGGACGGGGATTGGGGCAACCAAAGCGGCTCTTGGAATTGGAACGCCCTCAATGGCGCGGCCGTGGACCCCAAGACCGGGGACCTGTACGTGGCGGAGAAGACCGCCGTCCGGGTAGTCCGGTTCGCCACGGAGGCCGTCGAGAATTTCAAGAGCGGCTTCGCCACGAACATCTACAATATCGCCGTCTGGCGCGATCCGGGCACTAATTTCGGCCTCCTGGTGGTGGGTGATTTCGGAGCGGGACAGGTCAGGACGGTTCCCCTCGATAACCCTTCCGCTTCCGCCACCACCCTTGCCACAGGTTCCACCACGCGGGCTGTCAGCGTCGGCCTGACCACCTACGAGGACACCTCCTATACTCCCGCCGTCCTGGCCCGTCTCCTGGTCCTGCACAATGACGGCTCCACCATCAAGCTCCGCGAGGAGCCCTATTTGAAGATGAGCACGGACGGCAACCCTTATGTGCGGGCCTGGATTTCCTCACCGGAAGGCTCCAATGACCGGGCCACATTCCAAGGGTCCACCCGCATCTCCTACAATCCGGCGTCCACCGATTACTCCACCGTCCAATTCAGCGTCTGGTGGTCGGACGATCAAATCCGCCCCATCTGCGCCATGATGGGCGATGCCCTTTCCGTCGCCAAGTACGAGCCCCGGCCGTCGCCCATCCCTGCGGCCTGCTTCAAGCCATGGCAGGACCCGATAAACCCCGCTATCATCAACGGCCGCTGCGACAACAACGAAGATTTTGTGTCTTCCGGCGTCGGGACATCCACGTACAATAACGATTTTAAGGATTGCCGCGACAACTGCGGCACCGCCTCCAATCCCTGCACCTTCAATTTCAGGATCACCCAGCATTGGGGCGGCGACACCTACCGGCCCATCATCTTCGCCCAGGACACCCGCACCTATCTCGGCGGGGCCAAGGTCAACCCCTGGAAGCGCTACTACATCGAAAAGGACAAGATGTGCAAGCGGGGCGGGATTCTGGACGGGTATCTCTACTTCGCGGGCGGGGACGGGGACTCCGACCCCGATTTCATTTGGGTCCGACGGTGGGATCAGGCTTTGTCCTTGGATGATCCCTCCTATCCCCAACTTGGAGATACTGCCCGCATTTTCGATTCGGAACACACCTTTGAATCTGGCGGTGAAGATGCCGTTATTGTGGCCAGGACGTTGGAGGAGCTATTTGACCCTCAAAATATTTACTGCACCGGCATGGATCCCTGTTCACAACCGGGCTGCGTTTGTCGGTGGGCGGTAAAATTCGGCCTGGATAGGGATTTGGTCACCACCTATTGGAGTAGTCGAGATGAATTCCAGAATGGGAAGTCCGCCGGTGTCTGCGTCCCCTCCCAGGGCTATTACCAGGTGAACACCACCCGTTTGAACAAGATGGACCAGACCGGTCCCTTCGACGATGCCTTCGTTCAATTCAAGACCATGAAAGAAGGCCAAAACGTCGTGCCATACCTGCACACGACGCATAACGATGGTCCCATCAAGGAGCGAGTTCCCTTTCATCAGTACTGGTTTTCCAAGAAGAAACCTATAGATTGCCAGATTAGCCCTCCCCAAAGCTGTATCGGCTGCTGCAATACTCCTCAGAATATCTTTCATCTTATCGGGTCGTCTGATGCTGTCGGTTCCCGGGGCGTTAACTACGCCGACTCCGACATCAGCTATGTCTACGCGGCCGGCATCCAGCGGGATGTGGACACCTTATGCTCCTCCCCCGGGTGCTATGGGGATGAGTTCCAAAACTACCTCTCCTTCGTTTCCGCCCACGAGCCCGGCCACAATTTCAGGGTGAATCCCTGTCGCGACGCCCATCACTGCCTGAACCTGGCGTGGTGCGGCGGCGCCGGCGGCGCTTGCCGCAGTCGCTGCAACGCCGGGGAGGACAAGAAGTGCACCATGAATGGAGAGCAGTACACTTCCATGGTATGCCAGCGCTCCGACGGAATATCTCGATTTTGTTGCAGTGATCTTTGTGCTAACCCAAGGTGCCCGGTCTTCGAGGATTGCTCCGTGCCCGGCGGCTTGAGCATCCGGACCGACACCGATCCCGAATAGGAGGTTGACCATGAGAAAACTTCTCATTGCTCTTCTTGTGTTATCTCCCGCCCTTCTTTCCGCCCAGCTCAAGCTGGAAATTCAACGTCTCTCGTCGGACAAATACTTCGTGGATTGTGAGCCAATCATGATCCGCGTTACCTGGACCAATACCCTCCAGGAGGAGCTTTTCGTCGGCCCGGAGCACAGGCCAACTCATTCGGATGCCATATCCATCTGGGTAAACGGCCAGAAGGCTTCCCGGCGGGCAAACGGAGAGGCCATCACCTATCCTCCTGATTACGATACCCTCAAACCCGGCGAGTCTATCTCCTCCGATTTTGATTTCAGAGACGTCTACTCGGTGCCGGGTACTTACACGGTAAAGGCTGTGGCGGATTTCTCCAGATTTCCGGTTCAAGCGTTTCCCGGTAGAGTGGCACACAAATCCGTTGACCGCACGGAATCCAGCTCGGTGGAAGTAGTCATCGAACGGGCCACGGGAGAAAACTTGGAGGCTTTAGTCTATGCTACAAAACACAAGGAATATAGTCCATATTTAAGCAGCAAGGAACAGGCTTGTTTCTTGCTAAATTCTCCCTTTTCCGATACTGCACAGCCGATCTTTGAAAAGTTCCCCACGAGCAATTATGTGGGCTGGATGATATGGCAGATCATTTATTACCATGGTCAGCACGAGAATCCTGAACGGGATGTTCACAAACCTGCCGATGTTGTACAGATAGCCTTGGGCCAAAAGGAATTTTGGCCGAAGGGCAGCCAAAGAAAAAACTGCCAACTAACGGGCTGTGCCCGTGCGTTTAGCCTGCGCGGGGCTGCTATGGAAAAGCTAATCCCGGTTATGTCAGAGGGAGAGCCATGGTCTTCCGTCGCCGAGTGCTTGGCCGAACAATATCTCTTAAAAAAGCAATTCGACAAGGCCATCCTGCTTTTTAAGATTGCCAAGGACCACCCCCGCGGCAAGGAATTCCTTGACGCCATTCGAGAGCACATGCCGGAGTACATAGAACTTCTCGATAAGTAGGAGATTGAAAGGGTGGGGGCTGGTCTTGGGACCGCTTCCACCCAGCTACATGTTTATACTCGAACAGGAGGGCACGTCATGAAGAAATCTTTATTCATGCTCTTGCTTCTATGTGTTGGATTCAGCATGGTGGCCATTAGCGCAGAAATCACCTATGAATTGAAGGGCAATAAAGTGGAAATATTGGATTGGGAAAAGAAGGTGAACGAGGAGACGATCTCTGGTTCCGAGAGGTTCGTAGTGATTGTATTGGATATTACTAAAGATAAGCTGATCCTCTGTCATCTTATTGACAAGAATCTAAACGAAAGGAATTGGGTGGGAACAGGCAGGAGATATTCCGCTGTGATAGAAGATGAAGCCTTTCAAAGGATCTTGAGAGGTGATACTTTGCCCTTTGGCTTTCACCTTCGATCAAATGAATTGAAGTCTATAAGAGAAATTGATACCCAAAGAGCCAAAAATCTAAAGCAAAAAGATGGTTTGATTCCTTCCGGAATGGTATTAATTTCCGGAGGTCCCTTCCAAATGGGCTGTACAGAAGGCGATATGAATTGCCAGTATAACGAAACACCAGTGCATCGGGTGTTGGTGAAGCCCTTCTATATGGACAAAACAGAGGTCACCGTGAAAGCGTATAAAGAATGCGTGGATGCAGGAACGTGCGTCCCGCCGCCGTTATCTACGGGGACGTATTGTAATTGGGGAAAGGCCCAACGAGAGGACCATCCTATCAACTGTGTGGAATGGGCGCAGGCCAAAGAATATTGCACTTGGGTCTGGAAAAGACTTCCCAGTGAGGCGGAATGGGAGTTCGCGGCAAGGGGCGGACATATTGATTGGCAATATCCTTGGGGCAATGACGATGCGAATTGTAAGCGGGCAGTGATGGATGGGATGCAGTACAGCTGTTCAAGAGAGAGTACAGCAATTGTTGGGTCTATGGGAGCCTTTGGCTTTGGCCTTTATGACATGGCTGGCAATGTGGATGAATGGGTGGAAGACTGCTGGCATGATGATTACATCGGGGCACCAACAGACGGCACCGCGTGGACAAGTGGCGATTGCAGCAATAGGGTATTTCGTGGTGGATCTTGGCTATCCGGCTGGGTTGAAGTGCGAGTAACCGTTCGGGGGCCAAAACCTTTTGACGACCCACCCGAAGCAAAAGGCTTCCGCTGCGCTATAACGGTTCAATAAGCGGTGGGGCTTTCATGCATCCAAGCCCGACATTATTTCCCCCACGACGTTCGTCGGGGTCCAATCATGCCCGGTTCTCCCTCTTGCGCCGGCATAGGACTCAGCCTTTCTTCTCCTCCCCCCGGGGTCAGGGCCGCTCCACCGGCCGCGCGTGGCGGCTCCCGGCGGCATCCACCTTCCATACGTGCACCACGGGGCGGGCCTCGTCGGCGAACAACTCCTGGACATAGAGCAGGCCCCGTTCCCGGTCGTAGGCGGGAGACCCCAGCCGGTTTTTCCGCTGACCACCCTCGCCGTTGTCCATGATCACGTCGGCCTGCGTCGCGTTGAGGAACAGGTGGGCGTCAATGTCCAGGAAGCCGTAGGGCTGGGGCTCCCAGGGCTCCATCGCCCCGGCGGCCACGGCGGCCAGGTCGGCGGGATCGTAGAAGAGGAACCCGGCGTCGAACCGGGAGGCCCACCACCCCTTGTTCCCCTCATCCGGGAAGCCCCGGCAGGGCGCCATGTCGGCCTCGGTGCACGCCGTGACGCCGTCGGGCTGGTTGCACTGGATCTCGAACTCGTAGATGCACGGGGCGCCTTCGGGATAGAGAGGGGCGGGGGCGACGCCGTCCGGCGTTTGATAGCCGTACCAGGAGTATCCCGACCCCTTGGTGCCGGCGAAGACGACCGCGCCCGCGCCCCCGGCGGTGATCCAGGCCCCTCCGGTCCACGCGTCGGCGAGGTTGCATCCCTTCATCCGGTGCCCTTCGGGATCGGCGAAACCGGAGTAGGCGATCAACGCGGTGTAGGACAGTTCCGTCCCTGCGGCCGGCGGGTTTCCTTCCAACCAGGGGCCGATGGCCAGCAGGTTGGGACCCAGGCCGCTCAATCCCCCGTCCTTGAACCGGCCGGTGGCCAGGCTGCGGCCACCGGCGTGGGTTCCCGCCCAGGCGTCGGGGATGGCGAAAAGGTAGTCGTTCGTCCGGTAGGAGAAGCCGGCGTAATTTTCCTCTTGCGTTCCCACCCACCACGGGCCCCGAGTGCCGGGGTTTCCCAGGTCGAGACCGCACCACGCGTGGGTGGGGAGGATGCTCACCCCCGGATCGAACTGGAAGTGCTGGCCCCACGCCAGGTACAAACGCGCTTGAGGCCGGCCCGCGCCGGCGGGCAGGTATTCCAACCCCACCCGCGGCTGTTCGTTATAGCCCGGGAAGAGGCCGCCGCTGACATCGGCGAAGGGCTGAATGAGCCTGGCCGCCGGCAGGGCTTCGATGTCCCTGGAGAGGGACGGCGCCGGGATGGTGAATTCGCACACCCAGTTGTCGGTGTCGATCCCGGTGGCGAAGAGCGAGCCCGGATGGCCGTCGGCGCCGCCGGAGGGGTCACCGCCGGGGAAATAGGTCATCGCCTGCCCCGACCAGTCCCAGACGGCGGGGTGGTCGGTGGTCGCCGCGGGGAGCCGGAACGCCCCCCAATAGGTGAAGTCCGCGGGTTGCAGGCGCCGGGCATGGAGCGGAAGGGCCGGGACCAGGATGAGCAAAAGCGCCGCGGCGATCTTCGGGGAGCAGGAAAGGGGTTCCATCCTCATGGGGGTGCATCCTCCTTGGCGTGGAAATACGGTCCACCCTATTGTACCAAGGTACGGGGCGGCGGTCAGAAATTGTGCCTGAGAAAGCCCCGGGCCGCGCAGGGGGAACAGACCGGATGGATGCCGTGGTGCCGGGAGCGGGGGTTGAAACTTCCCCGCATCGCCGCGAGGACGTCGTTGTTCCAGACCGCCGCGAAGGGTTCGCGGCCGAACGCGCCCACGACGGGGTGGGAGGGCTCGCAGCACGGGAGGATGCGGGCATCGTTGTCGATGAACGCCTGCTCCCAGAGGAAGGGGCACTCCAGGGCCTCGCCGTCCTCGGCGCGCTCCACGGGCCAGTCGATTTCGAAGGGGGGCGGGGGCCAGGCATCGAGGGTCTCCACGGCCTCCCGGAGGACGGGGGGATCGCCGCCGCCGTCAAGCCCGGCAGCGCGGAAGTGGACTCCCTGCCGGGCCCATTCCCGTTCCACCACCGCCTCCAACGCCGCCCCCCCCGACGGTGGAAGGGGCGATTCGAACTTCACCCCCAGTCCCCGGGCCAGGGCCGCTGCGGACTCCAGGGCCGCCGCCACCCGCCCGTCGGAGAGGTCCACCTGCTCCCCCTCCATCCCCGGGTGATGGGCGATCATGAGGGCGGTGCGGACGCCGTCGAAGCCAAGGCGCCGGCACAGGAGGACCATCGCCGGCATCTGGTCCAGCGTGGAGCGCATCAGGAGCATCCCCAGGTGCAGGCGGGGCCGGAGGGTGGGCGGCATCCCTTCCGATGCGCGGCGGATCGCCAGGAGGTTTCCCATCGTCCGGGCCCACACCGCCCCGCGACGGACCGCTTCGTAGGTCTCGGGGACGGGGGAGTCCACACTGACATCGATCTGGCCGCACAGGGGGATGAGAGAGCCCCACAACCCCGGCCGATCCACCGCCCCGTTGGTGATGAGGAGGATGCGGACCGCGTGGCGGCGGGCCAGTTCCAGCTCCATGTCGAGGGTAGGGGAGAGCAGGGGCTCCCCGGAGGTGTTGAGGCGCAGGAAGCGCGCGGCGGGGAGGACCTGGTCGAGGAAGTCGCGCAGGAGGGCGGGATCCAGCGGCGCGATCCGCTCCTGGTTCTGCCCCGGGGCCGCCCGGTTGCACATCACGCATCGGAGGTTGCACGCGGAGGACCCGGCCAGGTTGACGGTGACCGGGAGCGATCCGACCCGCTCGTCCCGGAAAAGGCGGTGGCGCCGGGCGCCGACGGCGTTGGTCTCCTTCGCCCGCAGAAGGTCCGCCGGGGGGAGCGTCCCTTCGACGGCCGCGGGCCGGTCCGGGCCGAGATCGACCGCGCGTTCCAGCAGGGAGATCCGCCGTTCGAGGTGGAGGGCCCGGCGGTCGGTCCGCCGCCGATGGTCGTCGAGACGGTCGGCCAGCATCTGGAAGAGCCAGAAAAGGTGAAAATGCAATACTTTATAGACCCGGAGGTGGACCCGTTTGGCCCAGGCCAGAAGGGGGTTGCCCCTCCGGTACGATTCCATCAGCGTGTCGCGGAGCAACCGCTTCGCCATCAGCGCTTTACGGCGATTGGTTCATGGAAGGGCGGGGGCATCAACCGTTCCGCCGTGCGGGCCTTCCGGCTTTCGGATGCAGGCGCGTCAAAGTTTGTAGTTCGGCAGGATGGCGGTGGCCTTTTTGAGCGCGCCGATGGCCTTGTCGAAATCGCGCAGGCCCTCATAGGCGGATTTCATGGCGTACCAGGCCTCGCCATAGTCGGGATTGAGCTTGACCGCCAGTTTCAGGTGCTTGAGGGCGCCCTTGAAGTTTTCCTGCTGGTTGTAGAGCGTCCCCATGCAGAAGTGGGCCTCCGCGTACCCTTCGTTGAGGGCGATGGCCTTTTCCAGGTACTCCTTGGCCCGGGCCTCGTCCTTGTCCAGGTGGGCCACCCCGAAGGCGAAATAGGCCTCGACGAACTTCTCGTCCAGTTTCAGGGCCCGCTCGAACGCCAGCCGGGCGTCGTTCATCCTGCCCACCCGGGCCAGCGGGATGATCATCTTGGCGAAGACCTCGGGACGGTCCGGGAAGATCTCCTGGGCTTTCTGGGAGAGGGTGACGGCCTTGTCGTACTGCCGCGCCATTCCCATGGCGTAGGTGGCCAGGGTGTAGTACTCGAGTTCCCGCGGGTTGAGGGAGATGAGCCGTTCGAGGGTCTCGATGGCATCGCTGTAGTTGCGCCGTTTGAGGGAGGATTTGGCGAAGTTGAGGAGGACATAGGGGGGGACCTTGGGGTCCCGGATGCAGTGGGCGTAGGCGTCCTCGGCCCTGTCGGGGCGGTTCAACTCCATGCAGCAGTCGCCCAGCATCCGCCAGGCGTGATCCCCCACCGCCTTCCCGGCGGCCACCTCCAGGTGCTTGCAGGCCGCCTTGGGGTTGCCCAGGAGCCGGTGCCAGAGGCCGAAGTAGAGGTGGCTCTCGCCGAAGTCCAGGTTTAGTTGCTGCATCCAGGTCTCCAGGCGTTCCACCAGGGCGGCGAACCGTTCCCGCTTTTTATCGGGGAGGGGCTCCTTGCATTCCTCGTAATCCAGGGGAAGCTTATGGGAGGCCCACAACTCCTTCAGTTCGTCGAAGGCGAGCCGGAGCTGGCGCTCGGCCCATTTCCGGAGGGCGTCCTTGTCCGCGGTGGTGCGCTTGAGGTCCTTCTCCAGGCGGGCGATCCTCTGGTCCCGTTCGCCGGTCTGCGCCTCCAGGTCCAGGCGAAGGGCCCCTTCCCTCTCCTCCCATTCCTTCTGCCTGGCGGCCAGGAGGCCCTCCTTCTCCTTCAACAGGGTGTTGAGGGACCGGATCTCTTCTTCCAGTTCCAGGATTTTTTTCTTCCCAAAAATCGGCATCGGACCCCCTATGAAGCCCCATTATACGCCTACCTTCCGCTCGTTTCAACGCCCCATTTCCGGAAAGCGGTCCAAGTCCGCCTGCCCGTTGCCAAACCGGCCCAAATCGGGTATAATACGCCGGCCATGTCCAAAGAATGTTTCGGTTGCAGCAAGAAACCCATCAGCGGGAACAAGATCAGCCACGCCCACAACCTCACCCGGCGGCGCTGGCTGCCCAACCTGCAGAAGGTCCATATCCAGACCGAGGGCGGTCGGAAATCGGTGTACCTCTGCACCCGCTGCATCCGCACGGGCAAATTCCAGAAGGTGGTCTGAGGACCGCCTTCGGCACGGGCAATTGAAGGACGGCGGGAGGGGTGGTACAATCCATCCGTGTTCCAGGACCTTGACCTCGCGGCGGATTTCTACGACTGGGTCTTAAGCGCCCTCAAGGCCGGCCTCCCGGCCCGCAGGAGGATCCTCGCCTACGAAACGGAGGACCTTTCCCCCCTGTCGCCCCTGCTGAAAGAGGGGCTCGTCGTGGACGACCTGAACCGCAAGGCCCTGGAAGGTGCGCCCGACGCCGCCTACGACCTCATCCTCTGCCCCTCCCTCTTCCTTTCCCTCGAGAAGGACGCCGCGCCGGCCGCCGCGCGCCTGATGGGGCGCCTGACGGCCCCCGGGGGGGAGGCCCACATCCTGTTCCCCCCCGCGTGGCTCCCCGCCGCCTGGGCGGAGAGGGTGGTGAAGTTCCACAAGGAAGGGAATACCAAGCTCTATTTCCGGTTCAAGGACCACATCTCCGCCTACACCTTCTACACCAACCGCGAGATCGAGCTCCTGCCTTCGGACCTGCGCCTGGAGCGCCTCACCATCCTGCGCAACGGGTTCCGCCGGGCCCATTTCTCGCGCCGCCCCAAGGAGACCGCATGACCCGCCACGCCGCCCGCCTGCTCTGCGCCGCCTGCATCCTCGCCGCCCCCCTGGCCGCCCAGGAGGTCGCCCCCTTCGCCCTGCCCTCCTCGACCACCGGGGCCGAGGCCGTCCTCCTCAACCCCGCCGCCCTGGCCGACCTGGAGGGGGCACACGGGTACCTGGGGTTGCAGCAGCTCTACCAGAAGACCGAGGGGGAGGGCGTGGACGGGATGGACGACCGCTCCATCCAGGCCCCTTTCGCCGCCGCCTGGAACCTGGGAGACGACTGGGCGGTGGGGGTCGGAGAGATGGAGGTCTTCGATAGCGCTGCCTCCTTCCCGGTGAAGAGCTTCACCGACTCATTCCGCAAGTTCAGGTTCAGCGTCAGTGAATGGCGAGGCGCAGCCGCCTATCGGGTGTCGGACGATGTGAATGTGGGTCTGGCCTTGAGATTCCTGAACGCCGATTATGCCCTCGGCCGGGACGTGATGGTGGCCTGGGAGGGCCCTCCGCCGATTAATAATTGGATCGCCGGGGCCTATTCGGGCGGAGCGGACGCGTTGGGGTTCGAGTTGTCCGCCCTCTGGAAGGCCAATGGATTCACACTCGGGGCGATTTTGCGTCCGGAGGTGAAGTTTGATCTCGGCTACAGCGATTTCAGTGTCGAATTCGCGATGTTGGATGACCTTGAGGATTGGGAAGAAGCCATTGTCCGGACCTATTATCCCGGCGGCGGGGTGAAGACCGAGGCCATCCTCCCCCTGGAGGCGCGCGTCTCCGTCACCCTCGCCCCGGCAGGGCCATGGCGCTTTTCCGGCGAGGTGGGATGGGCCCAATGGTCCGAGTGGGAGACCGTCTCTCTCGACTACGCCAACGAAACCGTGGATCCAGAGACCGGCATCCCGATCTTGACGGACACGCAGTTCTTCAATGAATTCCAAGATGCGTTCTCTCTTACCGGCATGGCCGCGCGCACCTTCGACCATTCCATCGAGGCCTACGGCCGCCTGGCCTGGCAGGGGCGGATCTGCGACGACCCCTCCGGGGCCACCCTGCGCCCCAACGACGGCGCTGTGATCACCCTCGGCGGACGGTATCCCTGGCGATTCGGCGAGTTCCGCTTCGCCGTGGACGCCTTCTACTCGTTCGGGGTCTATTCTGCCAACAACGGCTTCGAGATGGGCCGGAACCTCCTGGGAGCAGGGCTATCCGTTTCCTACTGACCCTCTGCCTAACGCTGGCCCCCTCCCTCTGGGGCGGCTCCGTCGTCCTGATCACCCTCGACACCACGCGGGCCGACCGCTGTTCCCTCTACGGCTACGCCCGGCCCACCACCCCGGTCCTGGACGCCTTTGCCAAGGATGGACGGGTCTACGAGGACGCCTACACGATCGTTCCCCTCACCCTCCCGGCCCACGCCTCCATCCTGACGGGGCGCCCCCCCGGGGAGCACGGCGCCCACATCAACGGTCAGCGGCTGGGGCCGGAGTTCCCCACGCTGGCCTCCCTGCTGAAGGCGCAGGGGTACGCCACCGCCGCCTTCGTCAGCGCCGCCGTCCTGGACCGCGGCTTCGGCTTGAACCGCGGCTTCGACCGGTACGACGACACGACGGGACGGCAGATCAGCGGGGGGGAGGTGAGCGAGCGGGTCTGCGGCGAGACCACGGCGGCGGCCCTGGAGTGGCTCAAGACCGCCTCGAAGCCCTTTTTCCTGTGGGTCCACTATTTCGAACCCCACGCCCCCTATCGGCCGCCCGAGCCCTTCCGTTCCGCCTTTCCCGACCCCTACGAAGGCGAAGTGGCCGCCATGGACGCCTGCCTTGGCGACCTCCTGGCCGCCCTCCCCGCGGACGCCTTCGTGGCCGTGGCGGGGGACCATGGCGAGATGCTGGGCGACCATGGCGAGGCCGAGCATGGCATCCTCCTCTACCAGGGCGCCCTGCGGGTTCCCCTGGCGGTGAAGGGGCCCGGGGTGAAGCGGGGACGCGAGAAAAGTACGGTGACCCTCTTGGACCTTTTCCCGACCATCCTGGCCGCCTCTGGGGCTCCCGTTCCCCAGGGAACGCGCGGGAGGGACATCCGGGGTCCGGTTCCCCCCGCGCCGGTCCTGGCCGCCTCCCTCTACGGGCGGGAGGTGTACGGCTACTTTGCCTCGCGGGCCGTGGTGGACGGCGGGTTCAAGTTGCTGGCCTACGACGAAAAGGACTTCAAGCTCTTCGATCTGAAGGGCGACCCCGGGGAGACGAAAGATATCCTGCGCGCGGAACGGCGGACCGCCCGGCGCCTCAAGGAGATGCTCAAGGAGATATCCCTGGACACCCGTCTCGAGACCGCGATGACCCCGGAGGAGAAGAAGGCCCTGGCCTCGCTGGGCTACCTCACCCCGTCCAAGCCGTCGGGGCTGGTCCACCCGGAGGAGGGGCTGAAGATGCAGGGGGAGGTGTCCCGGGCCAAGGAACTGGCGGGACGGTACGACTTCCAGGGGGCCGTGGCCGCGCTGGAAGGGGTCCTGAAGGTCCTGCCGCGGAACGCGGAAGCCCTCAACCTTTTGGGCAAGATCCAACTGCAGAGAGGGAACGCGGCGGCCGCCCGCGCCACCTT
Source organism: Holophagales bacterium UBA2201 (assembly GCA_002327305.1). GTDB lineage: Bacteria > Acidobacteriota > Thermoanaerobaculia > UBA2201 > UBA2201 > UBA2201. The sequence goes on from DCUZ01000025.1 coordinate 14,647, forward strand.
CGAGACCGTGGCGGCCCTGCGCCCCTCCGACCCGGTCAGCCATTTGCGGCTGGGGCAGGCCCTGGCGGCGGCCGGGGAAGCCGGGCGGGCCGAGGACGAACTCAGGGCCGCCCTGGCCCTCAACCGGCGGTTGGGGGAGGCCTATGGCGAGCTGGCCCGCCTCCTGCTGGAACGGAACGACGGCGCGGCCCTGGGGGCGCTGGGGGCCCAGGCGGAGGCCGAGGCCATAGAGAACGCCCAGCTGTTTCTGGCGCTGGGGCAGTGGGAGGCCGGCCAGGGGCGGCCGGAAACGGCCTTCCCCCTCTTTCACAGGGCCATGCGCCTCGATCCGGCCAACCCCGCCCCCGTGAAGGGGCTGGCCCTCTCTTCGCTGGCGCAGGGGCGCAAAGCCCAGGCGCTCATCTATTTCCGGCAGGTGCTCCGCCTCGACCTCCGGGACGGGGAATCCAACTTCGAGGCGGGACGGCTGATCTACGAATTGGAGGGGAAGCGCAGCGAGGCCCTGCAGCATTTCCACCGCGCCCTCGCCGCCTGCGGCGAGCCGGCGCGGTGCGCGCTGGTCCGAGAATGGATAGGCAAGCTGCAAGCTCAATGATTTCGAAGTCTGAAGTCTAAAGTCTCGAGTCTAAAGTCTCGAGTCTAAAGTCTCGAGTCTAAAGTCTTGAGTCTAAAGTCTCGAGTCTAAAGTCTCGAGTCTAAAGTCTTGAGTCTAAAGTCTAAAGACCCTCACTGAGTCGACTCTGTGCTGAGAAGACTGTGATCCCTATTTTCAATAGGGGAGGGGGAAACCCGAGACTCGAGACCCGAGACCCGAGACCCGAGACTCAAGACCCGAGACCCAAGACCCGAGACCCAAGACCCGAGACCCGAGACCCAAGACCCGAGACTCAAGACCCGAGACCCGAGACTCAAGACCCGAGACCCGAGACTACGGACTCTTAGGATTTTTCTTCGCCAGGATGCTTTCGCACACCCGCCTCACCCCCGCCGCCAGCGACCGGCTCCCCGCCAGGTCCTCCAGATCGTTGGACCGGAGGCGTCGGGCGTTGAACTGGGCGATGTAGAGGGGGGTGGAGGGGTTGAGGACGAGGGTCCTGCGCACTTCGTAGCGGTTGCCCCACTTGCCGCTGTAGTGGATGGCCCCCAGGACGGCGGCGGGGGTGCGGGGGCTGCCGGCCATCGCGACCACATCCACCTCCGTCATGAACCGGTTCTGGAGGAGGGCCTGGACGACGCGGGGCTCGGTCTCGGCGCGGAGCGCCTGGAGGAGGGAACGCGGGCCGCGGCGGGCCAGCGTCACCCGCTCCCCCAGGCCGAGTTCCGGGAGGCGCTCGACCAGCCGCCGTTCACAGGCGTGGCGCACCGCCGGATGGACCCGCATGTCCACGGCGGCCTCCAACAGGTCCATCCAGTACAGGTGGGGGACCAGGTGCTGGGCGTCCACCGACGGGGTGTGGCGCCCCGACACCAGCGCCTTCTTGACCGCGTAGGAGGCCAGGAGGGGAGGGTGCCCCAGGACCAGTTTGACGCACTCTCGGGTGAGGTTCTTGTTGCGCAGGACGGCGAGGACCTCCTGCTCGGAGAGGCGGTCGCACTCCTCCCGCAGGACCCTTTCCAGCGCCTCCGCCGGGGCCTCCAGAAGGAAGGCCGCGTTGCCGGCGCCGGGGTCCTGGGTCATGCCTCCGGGGGGGCGGGGATCAGGCCTTTTCGCGCTTGAAGATGACGCCGATGTGATCGGAGGCGCCGGACTTGAAGTTGATGGAAGCGATGGAGACCAGCTCCCACCCCTCCTCGCCGTGCTTGTTCAACTCCGCCTCGTAGTTCGGGTCGATGCGGTAGTTCTCGGAACGCAGGTTGATGATTTTGTACTCCCACTTCTTCATGGGACGCTTCCCCCTCTCGGTAATATCACCATAAGCATACCACATCATCCGAACGAATGACAAATCCCCCTATCACCCGGTAGTCCGAAGCCCGTAGATGGTAGCCGGGCATGCACCCAATCGTTTCCCCGTCGGCGGTCCTTCGTGCGGGTCGGACGAAAGTACCGGATGCCAGATAAGAATGTCAACCCATTTCATCTACGGTCCTGCGCTCGGACCCGACGGGGGTACAAGATGCCCGCTCAGGATGTCGCTCCCGCTCCATCTACGGCCTGCGGGCTACGGGCTACCGCTTCTCCGAAAGGAGAAGCCAATGGAACGCGTTGAGGACCAACCCGTGGGTGATGCGCCCCTCGCCGATGAGGCGGGGGATTTCCGACAGGGGGGCGAGTTCCACCTCGGTCCGTTCGTTGGGGTCGTTGCGGATGGGGGCCACGGGGCGGACGCCCCTCGCGAGGAAGGAATGGCAGCGGTTGGAGAGGATGGCCGGATTGGGATGCACCCACCCCAGCGGCGTCCAATCGTCCCCGGCGTAGCCGGTTTCCTCCAGCAGTTCCCGCCGGGCGGCCTCGAGGGGGGTGGCGTCGCCCGGGTCCATCTGGCCGCCGGGCACTTCCAGGGTATCGGCCCCGATGCCATGGCGGAACTGCCGGACCAGGACCACCTCCCCGGCCCCCGTGAGGGGGATGACGTTGATCCAGTCGGGGCACTCGATGCGCCAGAACCGGGCGCCCCCCTCGTCGCGGGAGGCCAGGGTGAAGATGCGGGTGGCGAGTTCAGGCCGGAAGTCGGACATGGGGGTAGGATAGCGCGGTCGGGCGTAATTGCGCAAATGCGTCATGCGCAACGGCGCAAATGCGCGGTAGCGGAAAAGCGAAGGAACGAGGCATGCAGAGAGGCACGCCAAGCCCGCGCATCTCCGGTAGAATGGGGAACGTGCCCTCGTGGCCCGGTCCGGGAATGCGCCGCTTCGCATTTGCGCTCATGCGCCGCTGCGCCCCCCCGTCCCCGCCCCCCTTTGCGCCCGGCCCCCGGATTTGCTAAAATACCCCATAAGGAGCAAACATGCATATCAACGACCTCTTGAAAATCGCGGTGGACCGGGGCGCCTCGGACCTGCACATCAAGGTGGGGAGCCACCCCGTCATCCGCATCGACGGCGCGCTCCAACCCATCCTGGACCAGAAGCGGCTCATGCAGGAGGACACGGTGGCCATGGCCTTCTCCATGATGAGCGCGCGGCAGAAGGAAAAGTTCAAGAACAATCTGGAGATCGACTTCGCCTATTCGGTTCCCGGCCTCGGCCGCTTCCGCTGCAACATCTTCCAGCAGCGCGGCACCATCGCCCTCGTCCTCCGCGTCATCCCGGTCAAGATCCGGACGGTGCGCGAACTGCTCCTCCCGCCGGTGCTGGAGAAGATCTGCTGGGAACAGCGCGGCCTCATCCTCTGCACCGGGACCACCGGCTCGGGCAAGTCCACCTCCCTGGCCGCCATGATCGAGTACATCAACAGCCACCGCGTCGAGCACATCATCACCATCGAGGACCCCATCGAGTTCCTCCACCGCGACAAGAAATCCATCGTCAACCAGCGCGAGGTGGAGGTGGACACCAAGTCGTTCGCCCAGGCCCTCCGCAGCGCCCTGCGGCAGGACCCCGACATCATCCTCGTCGGCGAGATGCGCGACTACGAGACCATCGAAACGGCCCTGACGGCGGCCGAGACGGGCCACCTCGTCCTCTCCACCCTCCACACCCTCGACGCCACCGAAACCATCAACCGCATCATCTCGGTCTTCCCGCCCCACCAGCAGAAGCAGATCCGCCTCCAGCTGGCGGCGGTCCTCAAGGCCATCGTCTCCATGCGCCTGCTCCCCCGCGCCGACGGCCTGGGGCGCGTCCCCGCCGTGGAGGTGCTCATTTCCACCGGCTACATCCGCGACTGCGTGGAGAACAAGGAGAAGACCAAGCTCATCCACGACGCCATCGCCTCGGGCACCAGCCAGTACGGAATGCAGACCTTCGACCAGTCGCTCTTTCAGCTCTACAAGAGCGGGCTCATCACCCTGGAGGAGGCCCTGCGGCGGGCCACCAACCCCGACGAGTTCAAGCTCAAGATCCAGGGCATCCAGTCCACCTCCGACATGTCCCGCGAGCAGATGGAGAGCGTCATCGAAAGCCCCGAGGATAGCCCGATGGACGACAACCCCCTGGGCGACGACCTGAAGATCGATTTCTCCAACCAGGAACTCTGATCCCTGTTGCCCCCCCAACCTCCTGACCCCTCCGGCGGCCCGAGGCGGGAACGGCCCCGGAAGCGGGGGATCTATCTTTTCGAATGGGTCGGTGCCGGCTCGTTCCTCCTGCTGGCCCTCTTCCTGGTTCTGGGGCCCGTGCGCCCGCAGTTTTATGTCGTGACCTTCGGAAGTCTGTGGCTCTATCTGCGGCTGGCGGCCCTCACCGCGGTCCTCATGGCCGCGGGGGTGCTGGGCCGGCGCCTGGGACGGGGGTGGCGCCGGGCCCTGCGGGAGAGCGAACTGGGCCGGCCCCGTTTCTGGAGCGACCTGGGCCGGATCGCCCTCGCGATGAGCCTGCTCGGCACCGCCCATCTCCTGTTCAAACTCTACCTGCCGCTCCTCAATCCCGCCAACTACGATCCCGCCTTGGCCTCCATCGACCGGGTCCTCGGGTTCGGGGCCCTGCCGGTGGAGCGGCTCGCCTTCCTCTCCGGGGCGCCGGCCGTCCTGCGATTCTTCGACTTTGTCTACAGCGGCCTCTATTTCCTCCTCGTCTGGGGCGGCGTGCTCCTCTTCTTCGTGGCCCTGGAGGGGGAATGGCGCATCCGGTTCTTCAACGGTTTCGCCCTCCTGTGGCAGGGGGGGCTGCTGGTCTATTTCCTGTTCCCCGCGTGGGGGCCCGTCTTCGTCTGGCCGGACCTGGTGGAACCCCTTGTCTCCCACATGCCCGCCACGGTGCGCCTGCAGAGCGCCCTGGTCATGGAGACCCTGGCCGTGACGCAGGGGCGGTTCAACTTCACCGCGCAATACTTCGGGCTGGCGGCCTTCCCGTCCCTCCATGTGGGCATCATGGTCCTCTACGCCCTGTGGGCGCGCCGCGTGGGGCGCTTCTGGACGGGCTGGTTCGCCTGTTTCGGCGGTCTCATCCTGATCGGGTCGGTCCTCACGGGCTATCACTATCTCGTGGACGGCCTTGCCGGCGCCGCCCTGGCGTGGGGATGCTACCGGATCTGCCGGCCGGTCTCAGGAAAAGAGCCAAAAGTCTAAAAGTTCAAGGTCCAAAGTCAAACAAAGAACAGGGGATCTCAACGAGGGAGAGAGCACCTTGCCCGGGGCGGGAGAGAGAGCCGCCCTCTCCCGGATAGAAAAAAAACGGCCGCCTTCGGGCGGCCGTCCTTGGATGGAACCGTTGGAACGGAAGCTCAGCCGCGGATGCGGATGAAGATCCCGTAGCGCTCCGCGTCGAACTCCGCCGCGGTGAAGAGGTCCTCGGCGTAGTCGTGGCTCTCGACCTCCAGGCCCACCCCGATGGTCTTGTTGAAGTCGTAGGTGCAGCGGGCGAAGATGCGGTCGAGGGTGAAGGGGAAGGTGCCCTTGTTCTCCAATGAGGAGTAGCCCGCCTCGAACCCCAGGCGGTCCCCGGTCCACTCGATGCTCCCCTCCAGCAGGGTGCCGTCGTCGCTGTAGAGCGAGGTTTCGACGCCGAAGTCGTGCGGGCGCCGGATGGCGACGGAGGAATCGGTCTCGAAGGAATCCCAGGTGGCGCGGAAGGTGAGGTTTTCAACCGGGGTGAAGCCGATCTCGGCGGCGTAGTGGGTGGTCTCGGCCTCGTAGCCGATGCCGGAATCGAGGTTGTCGGAATCGATCTTCTCCGCCGTGCCGAAGAACTCGAACAGGCCGGCGAAGGGGATCTTGACGCGCAGGCGGAGGCGGTCGCGGGTGGTGAAGTCGGTCCGCAGGACGGCCGCGTCGCCGTCCTCGGTCTGGTAGTCCAGCAACAGGGTGCCGGCCAGCACCTTGACCGAGGTGCCCAGGAAATAGCGGGTGATCTCGCGGCTGAACCTGCCCTCCTGGGCGCCGGGGACGACGATCTCCGCCGCGTCCTGGTCGAGGTCCAGGTCCTGCGAGTCGATCGAGCCGCCGGCCCAGATCTTGAAGGGGCCGAGGTCGGTGAAGTTGAAGGTGATGTCGGCGATCTCCTGTTCCCGCTCCATGCTGTTGTTCATCTCGACGAGGCGGGAGATATCGTCGGCCGCGAGGCCGCCGAGGGTGAGGGTCTCGGTGTAGAGGCTGGACACCAGCGCCCAGCCGTCCATTTTCCGGCTGCGCATTGCGTATCCGGCGTCGATGTTGAACCGGGCGGTGACGTCGAAGGCGGCGCGGAGCTCGCCCCGCCAGGAGTCGGCGTCGGCGGTGGAGGCGACCGACTCGTCGAGGCTGGCGAAGAAGCGGCCGATCTGGAAGGAGACCAGGCTGCCGGTGAGCAGTTCGCTGGTGGACGCCTCGGTTTCGGCGTCGGCCATCGCGAAGACGGCCTGGAGGTGGAGCCGGTTGTCGAGAAGCCTGCCGGTGACGAAGAGGTTGGTGACCGGGGTTTCGCCCTCGGTCCGGTCCTCAAGGGAGTAGGAATCGGCGTGGATGTCGCGGTCCAGCACTTCGCGGTCGTTGTTGCCGCCGCCCGCGCCGGGGGCCAACGAAAAATTGCTCTTCCCGTCGAAGGTCCGCCAGCCCTGGATCAGGGTGCCGGTGAAGCCGCCGGCGTTGAACCCGAGGCCGACGTAGAGCTCCTCCTCGGTCTGCTCGAGGTCGGAATCGAGGCGGAACTCGTCCTGGCCCGCGAAGACGGTGGTGGCGCCGGGGCCCTGGATCTGGTTCCACCGGTAGCCGATGATGGGGGTGATGGCCTTGCCGGGCATCAACTGGAGTTCGATGGAGGCCATGTCGCGCTCCCGGTCGAAGGTGTGCTGGCCGGGGATGACGCCGGCCCCGTAGAAGGGGTTGGCCAGGGAGGGGAGGGCGCTGAAGTGCTCGAAGTGGCTGTAGTTGAGGGTGAGGTTGTAGGTCTTGGCGAGCCCCATGTCCATGCGGAACCGGCCGTTGGGGTTGCCGCCGAAGCCGGAGGCGTCGATCCGGAGGCGGTCGAAGAACCCCTCGGCCGCCGGGTCGAGGATGGTGAAGCTGAAGTTGCGCAGGACCAGGCCGTCATCCTCGTTCACCTGGGTCCGGTACAGGTCCTCGTTGCCGTTGACGTCGACCGTCTGGTACCCGGCCTCGATGTCGAAAGAGGTCGTCTGGGCGGCGAGCGGAGCCGCGCCGAGGAGGGTCAATGCGGTGAGAATGGTGAGGAGTTGGAGTTTGTGCATTGACGGCCTCCTACTTCAGGAACAGGGTCGAGGTGTTCGACCCGTGGATGGCCACGTGGCACACGGTGCACTCCCGGTAGCGGGGGCTGCGCAAATCGTGGATGGAGGGCGGCTGGGAACCCAGGGTGCCGCCGGTGAGGGGACTGTGGCATTCCAGGCACAGCTGGTCCACCCGGGTGCGGGTGAGCGCCGAGGGCTTCACCGAGCCGTGGGGCTCATGACAGCTCATGCAGGACCCGGCCGTGTCGCCGACGTGCGGGAACACGAACGGGCCGCGCTTTTCGGCGTGACAGGTGACGCAGGGCCCTTGGCCGGCGTGGTCGAGCTTCAGGCTCTTCACACCCTTGCCGGCGTGGGGGTCGTGACAGGATACGCAGCCGACCCCGCCGTTCTTGAGATTGTGCCCGTAGGGACGCGCGAAGGCGGCCTTCTGGTCGGCGTGGCAGGTGAGGCACAGGTCGGAGGGTTGGGCCTTAAGCATGGCCCGGTCCGCCGCCTTGGCGCCGTGGACGGAGTGGCAGTCGAAGCAGCGAATGGCGGCGGCCGGATGGGCCGCCCCCGAGGGAAGGGTCCGGTTCTGCACGGCGGCGTGGCAGGAGAGGCACGCGGCCTCGCCCTTGGCGCCCGCGGGCTTGGTGATCTGGGCCGGGTCGCCGCCGGCGTCCATGTGGGCCGCCCCGTTCTCATGGCAGCTCTGGCAGCCCGGAGCGCCGCGCTGGGTCAGGCCGTGGGCGGTGGCGGCCATCTTGGCCGCCAGCTCCTCATGGCAGGAGGCGCAGGCCTCGCTGTCCCCAGCGTCTGCGCTCCACACGGACCCGACCGCGGCCAGCATGAGGAACAAGACGATGCTGATGAAGCGGATCGGATGATTCATCTCTTCCTACCTTTCTACACCTATACAGGGATCCTTCGACGCGGCGCCCCGCGTCCCCAACTGCAGGAGATCGCGGGATGCCGCGCCGAAGGATGTCGTCATGGGTTAGGGCCGGTCCTGTCGAGGGTCCGGGCTACCGGGCGTGGACCTTGTCGACCGAGAACTCCATGTTGTCGCCGTGGCACGCGCCGCAGGCCTCGCCGAAGGGCGCGGTCATGGTGTAGGCGTGGGCGGCGGCCTCCCGGGTGCTGTGGCAGGAGAGGCAGGCGGCGGCCTCGGGCATCATGGGGCTGTAGTAGTCACGCGGGGTCGGCGTGGGGAGCAGGCCCTCGGGCACGGGGACGCCGTAGGTCCCGGCTTTGTGGCAGGCCCCGCAGATGCGGCGGTCGCCGGGGTAGCCGATGTGATTGTAGTTGTACTCCCTGCTCTGGTGCCCGTAGATGGTGAAGTCGTTGGTCAGCTCGTGGCCGGTGTGCAGGCGGTGGATCATCCACTTGAAGTGGACCGACTCGGGGGCCCCCTTGTCGGCGGGGCGGACGGCGGAGTCGTCCTCGTTCGCGTTGTGGCAGATGAGGCACTCGGCGATGGCGAACCGCTGGCCGCCGTGGAGGGCCAGCTGGTCGTGGCAGACGTTGCACTTGGCGTCGGTGACCACCTCGCGGCGCGGCATGGCAGCCCGGGCGGCGCCCACTTCTACGTAATAGATGGGGTTGAAGGCGCACTCGCGCACGGTGTATCCCGCTTCGGTCCCGTTGTCGATGGTGACGTTGCGGTAGACGTCGGCGCTGACGGTCCAGGTGCCGTCGGCCTCGGCGGGGAAGGAGGTGGTGAAGGTGTAGGTGGCGGTGTCGCCATTCACCGTGGCCGCCTTGGCGGACTGGCGCATGTATTCGGCGTAATCGGTGGTGGGGCCGCCGATCAGGATGTTGAGGGTGGCGAGGGCGGATGGGGCGACGAAGGTGCCGTCGTTTTCGGTGACGCGGAAGGTGATCGTGGGCGCGCCGCCCGGCACGGCGCCGGTGACGTCCAGGATCTCCATGTTGAGCCCCTTCAACTGCTTGGACTTGACCTCGATGGTGTGGGCGCCCTTGATGGAGGCGTCGAATTCGAACTCGCCCTCGGGGGCGTGGCACGCGGCGCAGGCGCTGTCGTTGGCCTGGGCGATGTGGCCGACGCCGGCGGCGAAGTCGATGTCGTCATGGCAGGAGCCGCAGGCTTCGCGGTTGGGCCGCGTCAGCCAGATGTCCCCCTCGGGGGAGGAGGCCTTGTGGCAGGAGGTGCAGTTGCGGATGTCCATGGGGTAGTAGATTCCGGAGTAATCGTGCGGCGTCTGGTTGTGGCCGATGATGACATAGGGGGTGCCGGCCTTGACGGAGGGGAGGTTGGCGCCCCGGTGGATCTTGTGGATCATGACCTTCATGTCCACGGTGTTGCCGGTGTCGGGGTCCCAGGTCTGGGGCTGGTGGCACTGGACGCAGTTTTTGATGTTCTTGCGGCTTCCGCCGTGGAGCCCCAGATCGTGGTGGCAGGCATTGCAGGTGGCGTTGGCGAAGGCGTTCCAGGTCTCGGTCACCGCGCCGCCGTCGGGACGGAAGTCCACCTCGACGTTGGAGTAGTACTGCTTGCCGATGATGTCGGTGAGGTTGCGGGCGCCGTAGACGGCCACCGTGTGGGTCTTGGAGGCGTCAAAGCCGGCGGGCAGGGCGGTCCGGAAGGTGTATTTGGCCCGGCCGAGCTCGAGGTCAGTCCAGGTGCCGCCGCTGTCGGCGGAGGCCTGGTCGCAGGCGTCGCCGGTGATGGGGCTGGTCTGCTTGCGCGTGGTGTAGGCGGTGTACTGCCGCTTGTCCCCGTCGTACCACGACAGGATGAAACTGGCGCTGCAGGCGCCGGGGGTGACGTTGCCGGCGCGGTCCAGCGGCTGGTTCTTGTCGTCCTTGAAGTTCACGGTCACCTCGATCTTGTTGTCGGCGGTGATCGTCACTTTCTCGACGGTGATGTTGTACCCGGGCCGGATGTACTCGGTCATCTCGGCGGAGAGGTAATACTCCATCTGGTTCTCGTTGTAGGCCTTGTGCCCCTCGGTCGCCGGGCCCTGGAAGACCATGGCCGGCCCGATGGCCACGGCGGCGGTGGCGATGAACAACGCGGTGCGGATGACAGACAACATACGACTCCTCCTCTGGCAACTTTAGGATTTCCGGATGGGATGCGATGATGACCGATCCGGGTGGAACTGCCTGGTGCATGGTGCTTTTATGCAATTATCATGCCAAAACCGCCCCCAATAAGATCGACATTACAGCAGTCGGTAGAAGTGAGGGCGGATCGGGGGCTCAAGGGAGAGCGGGTGGACCCATGATTTCATTATGCCTTTTGATATCAACAATATCCGAGGCATTCCTTTGCGGCCTGTCGGACCGGGCGTCGTCCATAATATGATCGAAACCATGAATTGTCGTCGAGTTTTGGTGCCGGGTGAAAACGCCCACTGCTTTGGAGTCATGAGTATTATGACCCAATCCATCGCGGAGTGCGCATCATTAATTTTATGCGCCACCCTTCCCTCGTGCGGCACGAACCGCCGGGGCCTGTCCTAATCGGCCCCCTTCAACTCCTCCCAGGTTTTAAAGGCGCGACGGATGTGCGGGATGGTGATGGAGCCCCCGACGATGAGCCCCACGCCGAGGGCTTCGGTCAGCTCCTCGGTGGAGAGCCCCTCGGCCTTGCACTGGATGAGATGGTAGGTGACGCAGTCGTCGCACCGGAGGACCAGCGAGGCCACCAGTCCCAGGAGTTCCTTGGTCTTCCTGGGAAGGGCCCCCGGCGCATAGGCCTGGGTGTCCAGGTTCCAGAACCGCTTCATCACCAGGTCGGCGTTCTTCAGGACGATGTCGTTGAGCGCCTCGCGCTCCTTCCGGAATTCGTCCACGCGCTTGCCGTCGGTCATCGTACCCTCCTGTCGGGCTATTTCATCGGGTCGGCAACTACCGGGGCGCGGCATGCCGTGCCCCTACGATTGATTTAAGAATTCTCCTCGAACAGCCAGGTGGACAGATAACGCTCCCCCGGACTGGCGAGGACGACCACGACCATTTTACCCCGGTTCTCCTCGCGCGACGCCACCTGGATCGCCGCCCACAGCGCGGCGCCGGAGGAGATGCCGGCGAGGATCCCCTCCGTGCGGGCGAGCCGGTGGACCATGGCGCCGGCGTCGGATTCCCTCACCCGGATCACCTCATCGATGAGGGAGCGGTCCAGCACTTCGGGGACGAACCCCGCCCCGATCCCCTGGATCTTGTGGGGGCCCGGGGCCCCGCCGGAGAGGACCGGCGAGCCGTCGGGCTCCACCGCCACCGCCCGGAACCCCGCCTTCAGCCCCTTGAGGACGGAGGCCACCCCGGTCAGCGTCCCGCCCGTCCCCACGCCGGCGACGAGGATGTCGGCCCTCCCGGCGGTGTCCTCCCAGATCTCCACCGCGGTGGTGCGCCGGTGGACCTCGGGATTGGCGGGGTTGGAGAACTGCTGGAGGATGAGGGCGCCGGGGATGGAGGCGGCCAGCTCCTCGGCCTTCCGGATCGCCCCCTTCATTCCCTCGGCTCCGGGGGTCAGCACCACCTCGGCCCCGAAAGCCCTGAGCAGTTTGCGCCGCTCCACGCTCATCGTGTCGGGCATGGTGAGGATGAGGCGGTAGCCCTTGCGCGCGGCCGCGAACGCGAGGGCGATGCCGGTGTTGCCGCTGGTGGGTTCGATCAGGACGGCCCCCGGTTTGAGCCGGCCATCGGCCTCGGCCGCCTCGATCATGGCCGTGCCGATGCGGTCCTTGACGCTCGACATGGGGTTGAAAAACTCGAGTTTGGCCACAAGTTCGGCGGGGAGGCCCTTCCCGATGACCGGAAGGCGGACGAGGGGGGTGTTGCCGACGGTGTCGAGAATGCTCTCGGCGATGGGGGGGCGGTGGAAGCGCTTCATGGGAGTCCTTTCTTTCGGGGTCAAATGCCGGCGCCCGAGTCCAAGGCGGCGTCTTCGGGGCGTCCCTGCAGGACCCTGCCTCCGGGGGGGACGTCGCGGGTGAGCCACACGTTCCCGCCGATGACGGCCCCCTTGCCGATGGTCACCCGCCCCAGGATGGTGGAGCCGGCGTAGAGGATGACCCCGTCCTCCACGATGGGGTGGCGCGGCACGCCCTTGATGGGGCGTCCCTGGTCGTCGAGGGGGAACGAGCGCGCCCCCAGGGTCACCCCCTGGTACACGCGCACCTCGCGGCCGATCCGGCAGGTGGCGCCGATGACGATGCCGGTGCCGTGGTCCATGAAGAACCGTTCACCGATGGCGGCGCCGGGGTGGATGTCGATCCCGGTGGCCGAATGGGCCAGCTCCGAGACGATGCGCGGGATGAGGGGAACGCCGAGGCGGTGAAGTTCGTGGGCGAGGCGGTGGTGGGTGAGGGCCCGGATGCTGGGGTAGCAGAAGATCGCCTCGCCGGGACTGGTGGCCGCGGGGTCCCCCTCGTAGGCCGCCGCCACGTCGGTGGCGAGGAGGCGGCGCACCTCGGGGAGGCGGAGGAGGAACAGGTCGGCGGTCTCCCGGGCCTGGCCGGCGCACCGGAGGCAACGGTCCCCCTCCTCCCCCTCGGCGCAGGCGAAGCAGAGACCGCGCTCGATCTGCTCGGCCAGGAGGCGGGCGGCGCGGTCGAGGGCGCTCCCGACGTAGAAGGGCATGGTGGCGGGCTGGAGGTCGGCGGGGCCGAAATAGCCGGGGAACAGGACGCTCTGAAGCAGGCCGACGATCTCCCCCAGCGCCGCGGCCGAGGGCATGGGGACGTCGTGACGGTCCCGGTGGGAGACCTGCTCGTACGAAGCGGGGCTGCAAAGGGCGGCGGTCACCCGCTGGATGACGGTGCCGTGGGCGGTGGGCTCGGAAGCGGACATGACGGGCTCCTTCGGGTTCAACCGGTGCGGTTGGATCCCCATTCCGGCACCCCGGGAGGACGATGGCAAAGGTCCCTGCAGGGGTGGGGATGGCACTCATTATACGACCAATTCGGGAGCGGAGAGATGGCAAATGGAGGGAGTGGGCAATATCTGTCTGGGTGGATGGGCTGTCTCTCAGTGAAATCCCGTCGGCATGGGGCAAATGCACCAAAGGGCGGGTGAAATCACCCTAACCGCTTGTTCCAAATAGGAAGGGCGTGGTACCATGAAACGCCAAAACCACATTAAGGAGGACATCCCGGCCTCGTCGGCCTTTGAATTTCCCATGACCTTCACGAAGATGCGGCAAAACCCATCCATGGCGCTCCTCCTGCCGATACCCTGACGGTCCGTGTCCTCCGTCCCTCCTCCCGATGGGGCCTTTCAGCCCGTGCCTGCTCGTGGGCATTCTCATCGCTGGGGCACCGTGTCCCTGCCGATGCCGGCTGCGTCACAGAAGAGGTGAGGCGGATCAGCCGTGAAGTCCCGCCGCATCCGATACATCATCCCCATTCTCCTGCTGCATATGGTGGCCGTGCCGGGGCTGGTGCACGTATTTTTCGGATATTACGAGCGGGCCTACCTGCGAATCGAAGAAGAAGCGGTGCGGAGCTTTTTGCTCCAGGTCCAGGACGAGATCGGCCGCCATCAGACCGCCACACCGGGGAACGCCCAGCAAATCCAGTTCTTTCTTGAATCCCTCTACGGAAGCCAACGCTACACCTCCCTCCGCGTCTTCGATATGGAAGGGCGTCTCATCGCCCGGCAGGGGGAGCCGCAATCCGCTTCAGGCGACATCTTCCAGACCACTCGCATCGATCACGCCCACGGCGGCGATCTCATGACCGTCACGCATTGGGTCCGGAATGCCCCCGAATGTCACGCCTGTCATGAACCAACCAAGACCACGATCGCCGTCCTGGAGGGGATGATGCCCGTGGCCGGCCCGGTGCGCGTCTTCGGTCTCAGCCGGGTGCAGGTCCTCGTCGCGGCCTCCGCTGTGGCCCTCACGGTCTTTATCGTCATCCTGTTGTCCACCAATTACCTGGTCACCCGGCCCGTCCGCCGGGTGATGGAGGCGATGCACGCCGTGCGGAGCGGAGACCTCGATGTCCGCGTGCCGGTGGACCGGCGGGACGACCTGGGAGACATGGCGGAGAGCTTCAACCAGGTTGTGGACGCCCTGAAAAAGGCCCGGAACGAGATCCAGGCGCGGCACGAGGCGGGAATGGCCCGGGCCGAGCAGATGGCCGTCGTGGGGGAGATCGCCTCCGGCCTGGCCCACGAGGTGAAAAACCCCATCGCCGGCATCTCCTCCGCCCTGGAGGTGGTGTTGGCCGAGAAGGGACCCGACGACCCGCACCGCGAGATCCTGGTCCAGATCGGGGCCGAAGTCCGGCGCATCTCCGGCATCATCACCCAGTTGCTGGACTACGCCCGCCCCCGCCCCCTCCGGCCTGATTGGATCGACCTGGACCTTCTGCTGGCCGATCTTAAAGCCATCTTCACCCCCCAGTGCCAGAAGTCCGGTGCGGCGTTTTACGTCGAAGCGCCTCCGGCCCCGGGGCGAATGTTCGCCGATCCCGGCGTCCTCAGGCAGGTCCTCCTCAACCTCCTCCAGAACGCCCTCCAGGCGGCCGGGGCGGGGGGGCGCGTGACGCTGGCGGTGGAGGCGGAGCCGATGGAGGTCGCGTTCAGGGTCGTAGACACCGGCCCCGGCCTTCCCCCCGAGGCCCGCGCCCGCCTCTTCCAGCCCTTCTTCACCACCAAGCCGGGGGGGACCGGGCTGGGGCTGTCCATCGTCCACCGCCATGTGACCGGCATGGGGGGGACCGTGGAAGCGGGATCGGACGAGGGGAAGGGGGCCTGCTTCACCATCCGCCTGCCAAGGGAGACGCACAATGAAACTGCTGATCGTTGAGGACGAGAAGCTCCTCCGCTGGTCGCTGAACAAGACCCTGGCCAAGGCCGGGTTCGAGGTCCTGGAGGCCGCCACCATCGAAGAGGGGAGAGGCATCATCCTCCAGCAGGAGCCGGGGATCGTCCTCCTCGACATCGGCCTGCCCGACGGCAGCGGAATGGACCTCCTCCAATGGGCGCACGGCACCTTCCCCAGCCTCATGTTCGTCATGATGACCGCCCGGGGACGGGTCAAGGACGCGGTGGACGCCATGCGCGCAGGGGCGCACGACTACCTGGAGAAGCCGCTGGAAATGGAGGCCCTGGTGGAACACATGGCCAGGGTCAAGGAGGTGGTGGAATTGAAGGCCGAGCTCCAGCGCCTTTCCACCGCCGGGCACACGGAGGACGTCAAGATCATCGCCCGCGCGCCGGCCATGGTGGAGGTGGTGCGCGTGGCCCACGCGGTGGCCGAGAGCGGCGCCCAGGCCATCCTTCTCCTGGGGGAGAGCGGCGTCGGGAAGGACCACCTGGCCCGGTACATCCACGCCCACTCGCTGCGCCGCCGGCTCCCCTTCATGGTCATCAACTGCGCCGCCCTCCCCGAGGCCCTCCTCGAGAGCGAATTGTTCGGGCACGAGAAGGGCTCCTTCACCGACGCCAAGGTTCAGAAGAAGGGGATCCTGGAACTCGCCGACGGCGGGACCGTCTTCATGGACGAAATCGGTGAGATGAAGCCCTCCATCCAGTCCAAACTCCTGCGCGTCCTGGAGGACTGGACCTTCAAGCGGGTGGGGGGCGCGCGCGACATCAAGGTGGATGTCCGCATGATCGCCGCCACCAACCAGGACCTGGTGGCGATGGTCCGTAACAGGGACTTCCGCGAGGATCTCTATTACCGGCTCAATGTGTTCCCCATTCCCATCCCCCCCCTGAGGGAGCGGGTGGAGGACATCCCTCCCATGGCCCGTCATTTTCTCCAGCAATACAACCGCCGGTTCGGCAAGAGCGTGGTAGGATTCTCGGAGTCGGCGGAACGGGAGATGGCCGCCTATCCCTGGCCCGGCAACGTCCGCGAGCTCAGGAACGCCGTGGAGCGGGTGATGATCCTGAACACCAAACCCCAGATCGAGACCGGGGACCTCCAACTTCGGCCGGTCCCTCCCTCCCCGGGCGGAGCGCTGGGCGGGGAGATCGTCCCCCTGAGGGACGCCGAGAAACTCCTCATCCAACGGGCCCTGGCCAAAACCGGCGGCAATGTCAGCAAGGCCGCCAAACTGCTGGAGATCACCCGGGACAAAATGAGGTACAAGATCAAGAAGCACGGGCTGAGCCCGGGGGACGCATAGGGCCATATTTCTACAGCATCCTGATCCACCCCAAGCGGGAACTCGGGAAGATCAGAATAATCCACGCTCCACCACAGAAGAACGACGCACGAAGAACGGTTCTTGACCAAAGACAGCGGACCAGGGACTTTTTCGTCTTCCGCTCGCCCGCTGGCATCAAAATTGCATATAAAAATGCTCATGGACAGCGTTTTATTGCTCGGCCGGGACCCCAATTTCGCCTGGGCCCTCCAGAAGATCCTGGGGGAGTGGGGCATGCGCCTCGAGCATGTCTACACCCTTTCCGAAGCCCGGCTGAGGATGGAGCGCTTCTCCTACGGGGCCTACCTGCTCGACGGTCTGAAACCCGAGGAGATCGAGGCGTTCGAACGGGCGAAGGGCCCCGGGGGCAAAGTGGTCGTCTTCGATGTCGAACCCGCCGCCGCCCCCATGAACGCCATTTTCCTGCTCAAGGGCGTCCCCCTGCCGAGCATGGTATCGTCATTGCGGGAAACGCTCCATGTGGATCCTCAGGAGAACCATTAGCGCGGATTTCCGGCAACTTCTCTACTGCGAGGGCGATCAGGCCTCCTCCACGGCTTTGATCTTTCGGCGTTGACCGACACAGGGCATCGTCGGCTTGGGTCCATCCAAGACCCTCTTCATCCTTTGCCCCATGACAATTCGCGAGAAATCCGAGCTCAATGGGTCGCGGGGGGGCGGCGTTGTGACCCATGCAGGCCGACAGACCGATTTCGAATTGTACGCCCCGGCGGTCCGGGCCGACCTGAAAGGGTGAAGGGCAGTTGTGCTAATATTTACGGCCGCTCCTATGGTTGAACGATACCCATGATCATCCTCCACGCCTCCTGGCTGGACCGGCGCCTCCTTCTGTGGGGTGAGCAATCCGTTCCGGCCTCCGGTGCGGTCCGCCCGCGCCGGGGACGGCCGTCGGCATCCGTTCAAGCCAAACCGCTCCCCTTCGGTGTGGAGGGGGAATGCGTTGAAAAGGCAATCAACCCTGGCCCGCCGCGATGGACGCGCACCGGGCCGGGGCCCCGTGCCACCTGGGCCTGGCTTCCCACCGTCGGAGGGCAAGCGGTCCCCTCCAGCCCTTTGATCGGACCCTTGCCCGAGGAGGGGACGGCCGCCCTCCTGCCCTGGCAGATCGCGGCCCTTCCCATGGAGGGGGCCTGGGCGGAAGACCTGCTGGTGCGCTCCGCGGAGCGGGAACTGCTGGAACACGGCCTGCTGGCCGGAGCCGATCTGCGGGCCTGGGCCGCGCTGTCCGGATTCGCCCGGGAATTGGCGGCGCGCCAGGCGTGCCTCCCCGGCTGTGAGTCCACGCCGAACGGATGGGCCGCCCGATGGCACCCCCTCCTGGCGGGAGAGGACGGAGAGCGGTTCGAAGCGCTGGTCCGGGCGCTCCCGCCCTCGGCGACCTGCCTGACGGAGAAAGGATGCGCCCAAGCGCCCGCCGGTCGGTCGGGGGAGGCGGCGAAGGCATTTCTCACCGCCGTTCTGGACGTCCGTATGCGTCAGCTCCTGCCGGCGGTGGGCGGCGGCCCCGTGGACAGCGTCCATGACGCCTGGCTCCAGGCTCTGCGGGGCGATTCCCCCCTTATCCGATGGAAGGACGCCCAGGCCCTCTCCCTGTTCGCCGACCAGCTCGCCCGCTGGCAGCGCCCCATCCGCCTGGAGACCCAGACCGGCCTGCGGCTCAATTTCCGGTTGGAGGAACCCGAACCGTCTCCCCGTCCCGGAAAACGGGCCGCCGCGCCGTGGCGCCTGCGCTACCTGGTCCAGCCGCTCGAGGACCGCAGTCTGCTGGTCCCGGTGGGGGAGGTGTGGAAATCGCGGGGCCTGGCGTTTCGGGCCTTGGGGAGGGGCGCCGGGGAGGTGCGGGAGTGGCTCCTGGCGGCCCTGGGACAGGCGGCGGCGCTCTGCCCTCCGGTGGCGGCCAGCCTGGAACGGCGGGAGCCGGGGGAGGTGGAGTTCGACGATGGGGCGGCGCACCGGTTCCTCACCCAATTCGCCCCGGCCCTGCGCGCCTCGGGGTTCGGCCTCCTCCTTCCGGCGTGGTGGACGGGGCGCGGCGCCCGCCCGGCCCTGACCCTGCGGGCCCAGGTCAAGAGCCCCAAGATGGCCGGCGCCGGCGGGCTCACCCTGGCCGCCCTGGTTCAGGTGAACTGGACGGTGATGATGGGCGGCCAACCCCTCTCCGCCGGGGAACTGGCGGCCCTGGCCGAGTTCAAGGCGCCCCTCGTCCGGTTCCGCGGGGAATGGATGGAACTGGACCCGGCCACCCTCGGCGAGGCCGCCGCCCTGCTGGGACGAAGGGGGAAGGAATCCCTCGCCGCCGGGGAGGTCCTGCGCATGGCCCTTTCGGGGAGGCGCGGAGAGCGGGGATCGGTCGTGGAGGAGGTGGAGGCCGACGGGTGGATCGGGGAGATGATGGGGCGCCTGCGCGGCGAGGGTCGCTACCGCCCGGAGGAGCCGCCCAACGGATTCGACGGCACCCTGCGTCCCTACCAGGAGCGCGGCTACTCCTGGCTGGCTTTTCTGCGGCAGTGGGGCCTGGGGGCGTGCCTCGCCGACGACATGGGGCTGGGCAAAACCATCCAGACCCTGGCCCTGCTTCAGCGGGAGTGGGAGCGCGGGGAAAAGCGGCCCGTTCTGCTGGTCTGCCCCACCTCCGTGGTGCAGAACTGGGTCCGGGAGGCGGCGCGGTTCACCCCCGGGCTGAAAGCGCTCGTCCACCATGGGACGGAACGGGGCAGGGCGGCGGCCTTCGCCCGGACCGCGCGCGCCCATCCCCTGGTCGTCACCAGCTATGGCCTCCTCCACCGGGACCTCGACGCCATCCGCAAGGTGCGGTGGGCCGGCGTGATCCTGGACGAGGCGCAGAACATCAAGAACCCGGAGACCCGGCAGTCCAAGGCCGCCCGATCGGTCCCGTCGGACTACCGGATCGCCCTCACCGGGACCCCGGTGGAAAACCATGTGGGGGACCTCTGGGCCCTGATGGAGTTTCTCAATCCCGGCCTGCTGGGGACGCAGACGGCCTTCCGGCGGGACTTCTATCTGCCCATTCAAATGGAAAAGGACGCCGGGGCCGCCGGCCGCCTGAAGGCGATGACGGGGCCTTTCGTCCTGCGGCGCCTCAAGACCGACCCGTCGGTCATCAGCGATCTTCCGCAGAAGGTGGAGATGAAGGAGTACTGCACCCTCACCCGGGAGCAGGCCGGCCTCTACGCCGCGGTGTTGAAGGAGGCCGAGGAGGCCCTGGAGGGGACCGAGGGGATCTCCCGCCGGGGGCTCATCCTGGCCACCCTGTCCAAGCTGAAGCAGGTGTGCAACCACCCCGCCCAATTCCTCAAAGACCACAGCCCCCTCGACGGCCGATCGGGCAAGCTGGCCCGTCTGACGGAACTGCTGGGCGAGGCGATGGAGGAAGGGGACCGGGCGCTGGTGTTCACCCAGTTCGCCGAGATGGGGGAACTCCTTCGGGCGCACCTCCAGGACGCCTTCGGCCGCGAGACGCTGTTTTTGCACGGGGGGACCCCGCGGGTCCGGCGGGACCGGATGGTGGAGCGGTTCCAGACCGATCCCGACGCCCCGCCCGTCTTCATCCTCTCGCTCAAGGCGGGCGGCACCGGGCTCAACCTGACCCGGGCCAACCATGTCTTCCACTTCGACCGCTGGTGGAACCCCTCGGTCGAAAACCAGGCCACCGACCGGGCCTTCCGGATCGGCCAGCACCGGCGGGTGCAGGTCCGCAAGTTCGTCTGCGCCGGCACCCTCGAGGAGCGCATTGACGACATGATCGAGAAAAAACTGGCCGTGGCCGGACAGGTGATCGGCGCCGGCGAGTCGTGGCTGACGGAACTCTCCGACCGGGACCTGAAGGCGGTGTTCGCCCTGAGCCGGACCGCCGTGGAGGAATGAGATGAGGCGCCGCCGTTCAACATGGGACGGGTTCTCGTATTACCGGCCGGAGCCGCCGAAGGCGGTCAAGGGCGGCATCCGGGCCCGTTCCCAGCGGGGCGCCTTCGCCTCGCAATGGTGGGGGCGCCGGTGGATCGCCACGCTGGAGGGGTTCTCCATCGGGGCGCGCCTGGGGCGGGGCCGCTCCTACGCCCGGGGCGGCCAGGTGGCCGACCTGACGATCGAGCCGGGCCGGGTCACCGCCGCGGTGCAGGGGACCCGGTCCAAGCCCTACGCCGTGGAGATCCGCCTGAAGGTGCTGACGCAGGCCCAATGGGGGGAGGTCCTGGCGGCGCTGGCCGAACAGCCCATCCAGGCGGCCCGTCTCCTCGCCGGTGAGATGCCGCCCTCGTTCGAGGAGCTCTTCCAGGGGCTCCATTTCTCCCTGTTTCCGGCCCGGCAGGACGATTTGAAGACCCAATGCTCCTGTCCCGACTGGTCCAACCCCTGCAAGCACATCGCCGCCGTTTATTACCTCCTGGGCGAGGCCTTCGATGGGGACCCCTTCCTCCTGCTCAAACTGCGCGGGATGGAGCGTGAGGCCCTCTTTGCCCGCCTGGGGACGGCCGGGTCCGGGCCGAGGGAGAGGGAGGTCGAGCGGGCGGCGGAAACCGCGGAGCCCCTTCCCGCCGATCCCGCCGCTTTCTGGCGGGGGGCCCCCGCGGCGGACGGGCCGTGGATCCCGGGCGCCCCCGCCCCGGTGAACGCCGCCGCCGTCAAACGCCTCGGTCCCTTTCCCTTCTGGCGCGGCCGGGAGGATTTCATGAATGCCATGGAGAGGTTATATAATGAGGCCGCCGCCGCACTGGCGCGCGATCCCGGGGAGACCCCCCATTCTTAGCCAAGGAGATCCCATGTCCCCCACCTCTTTATCTGCCAAGAAAAAAACAACGGGCCCGGTGCCGCTGTACACCCTCGAGATCCGACTCACCGACGGGCCCATGGAAGATGCATTTCTGGAGGCCAATCCCGAGATCGTCCGCACCATCCAGATCAGGGGCAATCAAACCCTCCTCGACCTGCACAGGCTGATTTTCAACGCCTTCGACCGGGAGGAGGAGCACTGGTTTGAATTCCAAATCGGAGGGGATGACTTCAATGATCCGGCCGCTCGCCGGTTCGGAATCCCCGGTGATTGTGAAGGCGACGAGGAGGATGGAAGGTTGGAGGACGCCGAAGCGACCCGGCTCGCCGCCCTGGGGCTGGCGGTGGGGCAGACCTTCGATTACTGGTTCGATTACGGCGATGATTGGATGCACGCGATCACCGTTACCGCCGTCGCCCCGAAGGCCCCCAAGGGGAATTTCCCTTCCGTGGTGGGGCGCGTCGGCGCCAGCCCGCCGCAATACCCCGAGTGGGAGGAGGAGGAAACAGACGCCGAGATCGTCCCCCTGTTCTCTGAACCGTTCGCCAAGGCCGGCAAGCCGCCCAAGGCGGTGTTAGAATTCCTGGCCGACCGGCGTGCCATGGAGAGCCACGCGATGGCCCTTCAGGAGATATGCAATAGCATCGAGTGCGGCTCGTTCGAAGAGGCCCAACGGGCCATCAATGACAAACTTGATAAGGGCGGCCAGCCCGTCTGGGAGCCCCGCACCCCCGTCGAGCGGGCCCAGGCCAGGATGTTCGACGCTTTCGCCGCCAAGGGCAAGAAGCGGATCAAACTGGCCCGGGAGGCCCTCGCCATCAGCCCCGACTGCGCCGACGCCTATGTCCTGCTGGCCGAGGAGGAGGCCGACACGCTGGAGGAGGCCCTGGCCCTTTACGAACAGGGGGTGGAAGCCGGGAAACGGGCGCTCCCTCCCGAATATTTTCAGGAACATGTCGGGATGTTCTGGGGGCTCGTCGAGACGCGCCCCTTCATGCGGGCCCTCGCCGGAGCGGCCGACTGCCTCGCGGAGTCGGACCGCCGGGCGGAGGCCGTCGCCCATTGGCGGGAAATGCTCCATCTCAATCCCGACGACAACCAGGGCATGCGGGTCCCCCTTCTCATTGCCCTGTTGGAGGCGGGCGACGACGCGGGAGCCCGGCGGTTGATCAAGCAATACGAAAAGGACTACTCGGCCGCCTGGATGTGGTCGCGCCTCCTCCTCACCTTCCGCACCCAGGGGCCGGGAAAGAAGACGGATGCCGCCTTCCTCGACGCCATGGCGTGCAACCCGCATGTCCCACGATACATGATGGGGATCTCCCGGATCCCCGACAAGCTGCCGGACCTGTATTTGCCCGGTGGCGAAGAAGAGGCCATGATCTATGTCACCGAGTCGGCCGGGGTCTGGCTGGAGAACCGGCCCGCGTTGCATTGGCTGGTGGACCGGGGCGGCCAGCTCCTGGAGGAAAACCTTCCTACGGAACCGTCCAACCGCCCCCGGCGCCGGTAGGCCGCCCCATCGCCCGGCGGTGAGAATTGCAAGGGGGATGCAGTCGTCGTCCGACCCAGAATGCCATGGTTCTGGAGCGTCCTCAGCGCGCTGAGGACGGCCCCTTGCGCCTATCGGTTTCCCTGTTGAGATCCGGACACATCTTGTCCTTTTATCCGACCATAATGTGAAAGGAGCCTCGCCTTGACCCACCCCCGCGGGGGGAGTATCATGGAGGCGGCATCAGACCCTAAAGTACTGGCAAGGAGGGATATAGTGGCTATAGCGTGGCCCCCCGGAGTGTCTTCCCCACCTCGCGTTGGAGTGGGAGAGGAGGGATGACCAAGCCCGGCTCTGATCTGTTCATTGTAGACAACAGCGATACGGACTGGAAAGTCCGAGCTTATCTTTCCGACTGGTGCGAGCTTTCCAAGGCCATCGACATCGCCACGGGCTACTTTGAGATCGGTGCCCTCCTGGGGCTCCAGGAGAAGTGGCAGGCCGTGGACAAGATCCGGATCCTGATGGGGGACGAGGTCTCCCGTCGCACCCAGCGGCTCTTCGTCGAAGGGTTAAAGAAGATCGAGTCAACGCTGGACGAAAGCATTGAGAAGGAGAAGCTGAAGAACGACTTTTTGGAGGGCGTTGAGGCCATCGTCGAGGCCATCCGGTCGGGCAAGATCGAATGCCGCGTCTATCGCAAGGACAAATTCCACGCCAAGGCCTACATCACCCACGGCCGGGCGGCCGTCATCGGTTCCTTCGCCCTGGTGGGCTCCTCCAATTTCACCTTTCCTGGCCTGAGTGAGAACATCGAACTCAACGTCCAGATCAGCGGCCCCCAGGTCGGCCTTCTCCAGGAGTGGTACGAGCGCCATTGGAACGAGGCCGAGGACATCACGCCGGACATCCTGCGCGCCGTCGAGCGCCACACCAGCCCGCACACCCCCTTCGAGGTCTATTTCAAAGCCCTGTACGAATTCTTCCAGGGGCGCGAATTGGAGCCGGACGAGTGGGACGAGCGCGACTCGTGCGTCTTCAAGATCCTGGATCAATACCAGCGGGACGCCTACCGCAACCTCATGAAGATCGCCGATAAGCATGGGTTGGCCTTCCTGTGCGACGGGGTGGGATTGGGCAAAACCTTTGTGGGGCTCATGCTCATCGAGCGGCTGGTCTTCAAGGAAGGCAAGCAGGTGGTCCTCCTGGCCCCCAAAGCGGCCAAAGAGGATGTCTGGGGTCCGGCATTCTGCGATCACCTTCCGACCGCGTTCAGCGATTTCATCAATATCGTCTCCTACAGCCACACCGACCTCCAGCGCACGGGCGACTGGCCGCGCAGGATCGCCCTGACGCTGAAAGGGGCCGACGCGGTCATCATCGACGAGGCCCACAACTTCCGCAACCCGGGGATCAAGGGCGAACGGATCAAGGCCCCGTCGCGCTATCGCATGCTCCAGAATTATCTCCAGCAGGAAGGGCGGCCCAAGAAACTGTTCCTCCTCACCGCCACCCCGGTCAACAACTCCATCCATGATTTCCGGCATGTCGTCGAACTATACACCGGAGAGCGCCAGGACCATTTCGGCGCCACCCTGGGCATCCACAGCCTGCGGGCGCATTTCATCCAATTGGAAAAGGCCATCCTCAAGCGTCTCGTGCAGGGGGAGGGGGCCGATATCCTGACCGAAAAGGACATCAGGGCGGTGGAGGATATTCTCAAAACCGACAAAATATTCGACGCCCTGGTGGTCCAGCGCAGCCGCACCTATGTCAAGGAGAGCCAGATCCTCCACGGCGGCAACGGGGCCATTTTTCCGGAGCGTGAGCGGCCCCAGGTGGCGCCGTACAAGTTGAAGGCCGTTTATGGCGATCTCCTGGAGAGCGTCCGTATTGCGTTCCAAAAGGAAAACCCTTTGTTTGTCCTGGGTGTGTATTATCCATTGAACTACTGGAAGGGGGACAAGAACAGCGAGGAATACAAAGAGTTCGATGAAGGCCGGCAGAAACAGGTGGTCATGCTCATTCGGACCCTCTTCCTCAAGCGGTTCGAAAGCTCCGCCAAGGCCTTCGAGGGCTCCTGCTACCGCCTGCTCCAAAAGCTCCTGGCCTGGGTGACCGTCCACGCCGAAGGAGAGCACGAACAGAAGCGCCTCACCCGGTGGAAAGCCAAGCACGCGGCCCTGATCGGCTACATCCACGAGCATCAGAGGGAGCTTTGGCCGGATGAAGCGGAGGAGGACCAGGCCGAGGAATTTCTTTCAGAGGACCTACTAAACTCCATCGATAAGCTTGATTCTGCCGAGTTCGATGTGGGCGCCATCCTCGACGATACCTACGACGACCTCGACCAGTTGGCCGACTTCCTCCGCGAGGTGGCCAAGGTCAAGCCGGAAAAGGACGCCAAGCTCAAGGCCCTCATCAACCTGCTGAAAAAAGACCCGGTGCTCAGCACCCAGAAGGTCCTCATTTTCACCGAATTCGCCGACACCGCCCGCTACTTGGAGCAGGAATTAGGGAAAGCCGGCATCGAGGGACTCCATCGCATCGACGGCGGCAGTCCGTCGAGGCAACGACGGGAGGTGTTGAAGCGCTTTTCCCCCTATTACAACGGGACCAGCACGGCGGAGCTGACGGATCAGGGCAAGGAGGAGATCCGAGTCCTCATCAGCACCGATGTCCTCTCCGAGGGCCTCAACCTGCAGGACGCCACCCGCCTCATCAACTACGACCTCCACTGGAACCCCGTGCGCCTGATGCAGAGGATCGGCCGCGTGGACCGCCGCCTCAATCCCGCCGTCGAGGCCCGGATGCTCGCCGACCATCCCGAACTCAAGGACCTCCGGCGCCAAGTGGCCTTCTGGAACTTCCTCCCGCCGGAGGAATTGGACGACCTCCTGCGCCTCTTCCAACGCGTCACCCGCAAGGTGCTGGTCATCTCCCGCACCCTCGGCATCGAGGGGCGCTCCCTCCTGCGGCCGGACGACGACTTCGACCCCATCCGGGAATTGAACGAGCAATGCGACGGCGCCAAATCGGACGCCGAAGTCCTGCGCCTCGAATACGACGCCCTGGTCCGCCAACACCCCGACCTCGCCGGCCGCCTGGCCGATCTTCCGCTGAAGCTGTTTTCCGGCAAGGCCCATCCCAGCCCGGGGACCAAGGGGGTATTCTTCTGCTTCCGCGTCCCCGGGCCGGATCCCGCCCTTACCGAAGTCGAGCCGGGGAAACCCCGCTGGAGCGCGAGCGCCGGGTCCACGGTCTGGCTGTATCACGATCTGGACGGGGACCGGACGCTGACCGACCCCGGCGCAATCGCCGACGCCATCCGGTGCGCCCCCGACACCCCGCGCCATTGCTCGGCAGAGCGGGCCAAGCTGGCCGACCTCCGCAAGAAGGTCGAGCGCCAGGTGGTCCAGACGGTCCTGAAAGGCCTCAACGCCCCCGTCGGCGTCAGCCCGGTGCTGAAGTGCTGGATGGAGCTGTCGTGACGAAAGCGAAGAGGCAAGCGTTAAGCGTGAGCAAGCCGAAGAGGGGAGCTGTCGCGATAACAACCGGCCCGGCAAGGGGAGCGGAAATGCGACTGCTGAAGGAGGTTCGCACCCTAATTGAACAAGCCCGGGCCACCGTCGCGGTGGCCGTCAATGCGGGACTCACCATGCTGTACTGGCAGATCGGTGCGCGCATCAGGCAGGATGTTCTCCGTGAATCGCGGGCGGATTATGGAAAGCGGATTATCGCCGCACTGGGGCGACAATTGGAGGTGGAGTTTGGACGGGGCTTTGAGGAAAAGAACCTTAGAAGGATGGTGCAGTTCGCGGAGGCGTATCCGGATGTAGGGATTGTCGCCGCAATGACGGATATGACTCCTCGCCGACGGAAATTATCCGAGTGATGGCCGTTCAGTACAATCCCACTCTCCATGCTATAATCCATTGCGAAATTGCTCCCCGTTCGACATGCCGAAAGGCCCGGGCGGGGTTATTTTTTCCGATGATTGAGGCGGAATGATGAAAAAGGAAGAAGAAAAGACGCATGGCCTGGTTCCGATAGAGCGGATTCAACACGCGATATTACAGATGCGTGGACAGAATGTCATATTGGATCGCGACCTGGCCGTGCTCTATGGGGTTCCGACCAAAGTGTTGAAGCAGGCGGTCCGGCGCAATCTGGCGCGATTTCCAGACGATTTCATGTTTGTGCTGTCCCCGCTTGAATTCTCGGTTTGGAGGTCACAATTTGTGACCTCCAGTGCGGATCGCAAGGGGCTCCGCCACCCCCCGATGGCGTTTACGGAGCAGGGTGTAGCGATGCTCTCCGGGATTTTGAACAGCCCGAGGGCCATCCATGCCAACATTGCCATCATGCGCGCATTCGTGCAGTTGCGGAGGATGCTGGCCTCCCATGCCGACCTGGCCAGGAAATTGGATGAACTGGAGAGGAAATACGATAGACAGTTTCAGGTAGTCTTTGATGCAATCCGGGAATTGATGCGTCCACCAACGGGTGCCCGGAAGGAGATCGGCTTCAAAGTCAAAGAAAAATCAAGCACTTACGGTACCAGGAAAGGCCCTAAGGCCCATGCCCGCTAACGCCGACAAAATCCGCGAGGTCAGAACGCTTCCGCAGCTCATTAAATACCTCCGCGACGAGCTGGAGTGGCCCATCGAGGCCCAGGAAGTGGAGGACCTCACCTACGAATACGAGCCGGAGGAATTGGGCCTGGACGAGCACCACGCTGCCCGGGTCAAGGAGATCAAACAGCTCCGCCCCCTGGAGAGCGGCCAGCCGTGGGGCATCTTCTGGGTCAAATTTGAGGAAAAGCGACTCCCCATCGAGGCCCTGCGCGAGGCCCTCATGCACCGCGACTACAGCATCGCCGGGACACAGGTCAGCGTGGAGATCTATGATGACCGGGTGGAGATCGTGAACCCCGGCGGTCTGCCGAAAGGCCTGTCGGTACGGGACCTTGGCACGCTTTCGCTCCGTCGGAATGAGCTTATAGCGGACCTGTTTTTCCGCTTGCACAAGGTCGAGCGCATCGGGATGGGCATCCGCAAGATGAAGGAAGCCATGGTCAGGGAAGGCCTCCGGGAGCCGGTCTTCACATCGGATTCATTTTTTCGGGCTCTATTCCAGCGTTCCTCTGAGTTTGCCTTGAAGGATGATGCGGGTACCGGGCGAAGGCTTGAGGGGACAGCAGTCCAGAAAACTACCCAGAAAACTACCCAGAAAACCACCCAGAAAATCATTGCCCTCATTAGACAGAATCCCGAGATAACCCGCAATGAACTGGCGATAGAGCTTGGGATCACCGACAGCGGCGTCAAATATCATCTTAAGAAACTACAGGACCAAGGCCTTCTTCGCCGTATCGGGCCCGACAAAGGCGGCGCCTGGAAAGTGATTTCCTCCGCAAAGGACAAGAAGTGAATCCAAAACATCTCAACGCCCCCGTCGGGGTCAGCCCGGTCCTCAAATGCTGGATGGAGTTGTCATGATGACGGCGAGCGGGCGATGAAAACAATCAACAAGGCGACCACGAACAAATCCGTCCGGCTGACCTTCAAGGCCCTCGTCGAGACCATCCGGCGCGTGGACGCCGATGCCGCCGCGCAGGCGGGCCGGGCGGTCAACGTCAGTCTCACCCTGCGCAACTGGGCCATCGGCTACTACATCGCCGAGTACGAGATGAAGGGGGCGGACCGGGCGAAATACGGGGAAGGCCTATTGGAGCATCTGTCGGGAACGTTGGCAAAGCTTGAGATCAGCGCCTGCGGAATAAGGCAGCTCTATCAGTACCTTCGATTTTATCAAACCTATCCGCGAATAGTGCGGTCGCCGTCCGCACTATTGCCGACGCCCATGCCGCATGGAGCCGGCGCCTCTGGAAAGATTGTGCGGTCAGCGACCGCACTATCTCATCCGGGATCGCGGGAGTTCCTGAGCCGGCTTTCCTACACGCACATCGAGCAGTTGGTCGCCGTCGATGACCCCGCCGCCCGCGTCTTCTACGAGGCCGAGTGCCTCCACGGCGGATGGTCGGTGCGCGAGCTCAAACGCCAGATCGGCTCGCTCTATTATGAACGGTCGGCCTTGTCCCGGGACAAGGGCAAGCTGGCCGCCCGGACTCGGGCCAAAGCGGAGTCCCAGGAACCCCGCCTTGCCGTCCGCGACCCCTATATTTTTGAGTTCCTCGGTTTGAAGCCCCGGGAGGTGATGGGGGAATCCCATCTGGAGGACCAACTGCTGGACAGCCTGCAGGAGTTCCTCCTGGAGCTGGGGCGGGGGTTCTGCTTCGAGGCGCGGCAGAGACGCATCCTCATCGGGGACACCTACGGGTTTGTGGACCTGGTCTTCTACCACCGCATCCTCCGGTGCCATGTTTTGATCGAACTTAAATTGGCGCCGTTTTCCCACGAGCACATCGGCCAGCTCAACACCTATGTCACCTGGTACCGCCGGCACATGATGGCGGAGGGCGACAACCCGCCCGTGGGCATCCTCCTCTGCGCGCAGAAGGACCATGCCCTGGCCGAGTACGCCCTCGCCGGGATGGACAACAAGTTGTTCGTCTCCAAGTACCAGCTCCACCTGCCCAAGCCCGCGCAGTTGCGCCGCCGCCTCGAACGCACGCTCAAGGGGGAGCTCCAATGAAGCGGAACTCATGTCCCGGAACGAACGCGCATGGAAGGCGGGCGTTCTTCACCTATTCATACTTCTTAATT
This sequence comes from Holophagales bacterium UBA2201, assembly GCA_002327305.1. Lineage (GTDB taxonomy): Bacteria > Acidobacteriota > Thermoanaerobaculia > UBA2201 > UBA2201 > UBA2201. The sequence continues at coordinate 44,054 of DCUZ01000025.1, forward strand.
TTTCCTTCTGCCTTAGGAGGTCCAAGGTGACCGCCTCCGAACGCTTGCAGGGGGTGAAAACCCTCCCCCAGCTCATCGCCTACCTGCGCGACGAGTTGGAGTGGCCCATCGAGGCCCAGGAGGTGGAGGACCTCACCTACGAATACGAGCCGGAGGAATTGGGCCTGGACGAGCACCACGCCGCCCGGGTCAAGGAGATCAAACAATTGCGTCCCCTGGAGAGCGGCCAGCCCTGGGGCATCTTCTGGGTCAATTTCGAGAAAAAGCGCCTCCCCCTGGTGGTCCTGCGCCGCATCCTCGGCAACCTCATCCTCAAGCGGCGCGCCGGCGCCCGCAAGGCCGACCGGCCCGGCTGGCACCTCAACGACCTCCTCTTCATCTCCTCATACGGCGAGGAGGAGCACCGCACCGTCTCCTTCGCCCATTTCACGGAGGAAGAAGGCGACGGCGGCCTCCCCGCCCTGCGCGTCATGGGGTGGGACGACCTGGACACCGGCCTCCACATTGACCATGTCGCCGACCGCCTCCACAACTACCTCCGCTGGCAGGGAGCGCGGGAGGACAAGGCCGCCTGGCGCGAGCGCTGGGCCTCCGCTTTCACCACCCGCCACCTCGAGGTGATCCGCACCTCCCGCGACCTCTCCATCCGCCTTGCGGAACTGGCCAAGTCCATCCGCCGCCGCATCCTGGAGGTTCTGGAGGTGGAGAGCGAAAAGGGGCCGCTCACCAAGCTGATGAAGGCGTTCAAAGAGTCCCTGGTCCACGACCTGGACGCCGACACCTTCGCCGACATGTACGCCCAGACCATCGCCTACGGCCTCCTCTCCGCCCGCATTGCCGACCCCAAGTCCCGCACGGCCGACGACCTGGGCGCCCACCTGCGCACCAACCCCTTCCTCAAGGAATTGATGGCCACCTTCCTTCAGGCGGGAGGCCGCCGCGGCCGCGCCGGCGCGCCCAACATAGATTTCGACGAACTCGGCGTGGGAGAGGTGGTTCGCCTCCTCGACGCCGCCGACATGGAGGCCGTCGTCCGCGACTTCGGCGACCGCAACCCGCAGGAAGACCCCGTCATCCACTTCTACGAGCTCTTCCTCAAGCAATACGACGCCAAGAAGCGGATGCAGAGAGGCGTCTTCTACACCCCCCGCCCCGTCGTCTCCTACATCGTCCGCTCCGTGGATGAATTACTGCGTACCGAGTTCGGCCTTCCCGACGGCCTGGCCGACACCACCACCTGGGGCGAGATGGCTAAGAAAGTAGACGCGGCTTCTTGCCGCGTGAATGAAGCCACAGACGCGGCTTCGAAAGTAGACGCGGCATCCTGCCGCGTGAATGAAGTAGACGCGGCATCTTACCGCGTGAATGAAGTAGACGCGGCTTCCAGCCGCGTGGATTCCAACAAGCGGCAGGATGCCGCTTCTACTTTCCACTACTTCGATCCGGATGAGCCCATCGAAGATCTATCCGGCAATCTTCCCCATTGGCGGCAGGAAGGCGTCATGTATTTTGTGACCTTCCGCCTGGCGGACTCTCTTCCCAAGGAGAAACTCAGGCAGTGGCTTGATGACCGGGACACCTGGCTCAAAACCCATCCGGAGCCTCTCTCGCAGGAAGATCGCCGCCAATACTATGATCAGTTCCCCGCGCGGCTGCAGTATTGGCTGGATCAGGGCCATGGATCATGCGTTCTCGCCCGGCCAGGAGTCAAGGCCGTCGTGGAAAAGGCCTTGCGTTGCTTCGACGGACAGCGCTATGGTCTCGATGAATTCGTCGTCATGCCCAACCATGTTCATGCCCTTGTCACACCCATGGGAGAGCACACTCTGTCGCAGATTCTTCACTCCTGGAAATCGTTCACGGCCAACGAAATCAACAAAATGCTGAAAAAGAAGGGTGAACTCTGGCAAAAAGAGAGTTTTGATCATATCGTACGGTCGCCCGAAAGCCTGGAGCGCATCCGCCAATATATCCGTAACAATCCAAGAAATGGCGGGGGCGGGGGTGGTGGAATAGTAGACGCGGCATCTTGCCGCGCAGAAATAGTAGATGCGGCTTCCAGCCGCGTGGAGAAGGTAGCAGTAGATGCGGCTTCCAGCCGCATTGATTCAAAAAAGAGGCAGGATGCCTCTTCTACTGCCGATTCTACTTTCAATATCCCCGAGGGCGTCAGCCCCGATCAGCCCTTCGTCCAGATCCTCGACCCCGCCTGTGGCACCGGCACTTTCCTCGTGGAGGCCATTGACCTCATCCACAAGACCCTGAAAGAGAAGTGGAAAGTAGACGCGGCTTCCAGCCGCGTAAATTCAAACAAGAGCCAGGATGGCTCTTCTACTTTCGAAGATTATTGGAACGAGTATGTGCCGAAGCATCTCCTCCCCCGCCTGCATGGGTACGAATTGCTTATGGCCCCCTACGCCATCGCCCATCTCAAGGTAGGGCTCAAGCTCAAGGAAACCGGCTATCGATTCGAAAGCGGCGAACGAGCGCGCATTTACCTGACCAATGCCCTGGAGCCGCCAGTGGACACCATCCAGCGGATGGATCTCCTCATCGCCGCCCTTGCCCACGAGGCCCAGGCGGTTAATCAGGTTAAGCGGGATCAGAGGTTTACTGTGGTGATAGGAAACCCGCCGTACTCATTGCTCTCGGCCAATCTTGAGGCGCAGCATCGAGCGCTGGTCGACGCATACAAGTTCGTCAACGGAGTCCAGATTCAAGAACGCGGAGCGTTGCAGCTTGAAAAGAATTTGAACGATGACTACGTGAAGTTCACCCGGTTTGCGCAGCTGTCTGTCGAACGTACCGGCTTCGGCGTGACCGGACTAATTACTAACCACTCTTTCTTGGACAATCCAACAATGCGCGGTGTGAGGTGGAGCCTTCTGCAGTCCGCCTCGCGTATCTGGCTTAATGACTTGCACGGAAATGCTACGAAGCAGGAGCAACCCCCTAAAGGCGAGGAAGACGTGAACGTCTTTCAAATCAAGCAAGGCGTTGCCATCGCTCTGAGTGTTCGCCTGCCACGGAAGGAAGGACAGTGCGAAGCAAGACATCACGAACGTTGGGGCTTCCGAGAGAGCAAAGACGTTTGGCTCGCTGCAAACCACGTGGGCAGTCATGAGTGGCTGTTGATGGACCCAACGCCAGATCACTTTCTGTTCGTCCCACAGAGTACCTCACTGAAGAGTGAGTTTACAGCATGGCCGAGTCTTGCCGATATCATGCCTGCCAACGGAGCCGGTTATATCACCGCACGGGACAATCTAGTTATCGACTTCGATCGCAATGCGCTTATTGAGCGTATTCGTGCCTTCAATGCATCACGAAAAGATGATGCTGCCTTACTAAAGGCTTTCAATGTTGCTGCCAAGAAAGGCTGGGATGCTCAGCGTGCACGCGCAGAATTAAAGCACGTAGATATTGCTGAGCGGGTCATCAAGACAAACTACCGACCATTTGACTCCCGGTGGATTTTCTTTGACTCAACACTCGTCTGGGGCCGATCCTGGCCTACTATGAAGCACGTCGTCGGACACCCCAGCAACTTGACAATGCTCGCAACTCGTATGACCAAGGACCAGTGGGATGTTTGGGTAGCGATAACGGTGAGTTCGCACAAAGCCATGTCAGCCTATGACACAAACAGTGTCTTCCCGCTCTATCTCACCAATGACTCGGAAAGTTTACAGAAAAGCCTCGGCAGCAAGCAGCGCATTAATTTCACAACGCCTTTTCTAAGGTTGCTTGCGAGTACTCTCGACCTCCAGCAAAAGGGCGAGCACAGCCTGCCCGCCGATCTAACGCCTGAGGACATCTTCCGCTACGCCTATGCGGTGTTCCACAGTCCCGACTACCGCAGTCGCTATGCGGAGTTTCTGAAGATAGATTTCCCACGCCTGCCGTTGACCGGGAACATGGAGTTGTTCCGTGCATTGGGCCGCCTCGGCGGCGATCTCGTCGCCCTACACTTGCTGGAATCTTCCAGGCTCGTTCGTCACATTACTGAATACCTCGGCGATCGCGCCCCCGAGGTCGAAAAGGTCTCTTGGTCCAAGAACACCGTCTGGCTGGACAAGGCACAGACCACCGGTTTCAAAGGCGTTCGCGAGGAGATGTGGAACTTCCACATCGGCGGCTACCAAGTCTGCGAAAAGTGGCTCAAAGACCGCAAGGGGCGCAAGTTGTCGGCCGAGGACATCGCCCATTACCAGAAGATCGTCGTGGCCATCAGCGAGACCATCCGCCTGATGCAGGAAATAGACGAGGTCATCGAAAAGCACGGCGGCTGGCCCGGCGCCTTTGTTGCCGGCAAGCCCCAGGCGGAAGCCGTCGCCATTGAGACGCCCCCGGAAGCGCCCCTCCCATTCCGCAAGCTCTCTGACAAGGAAGCCAAGCCCTACAAGAACGGCGTCCCCCTCTACTCCCTCAAGGCCGCCGCGGGCAAATTCAGCGAAGCCCAGGAAGTGGAGCCCGAGGCCTGGGTGGAGTTCAAGACCTCCCATAAACTCCGGGAGGGCATGTTCGTAGCCCAGGTCGTCGGCAAATCCATGGAGCCCGCCATCCCCGACGGCTCCTATTGCCTCTTCACCTCCCCGGTCCAAGGCACCCGCCAAGGCAAGATCCTCCTCGTCCAGCACCACGCCATCCACGACCCCGACACCGGTGGCACCTACACCGTCAAGAAATACACCAGCGAAAAGAACACCGCCAAGGACGGCACCTGGCACCACGAATCCATCACCCTCAAGCCCCTCAATCCAGACTACGATTCGATGACTATTGGACGCGAAGAGGCTGAAGATCTAAAAGTTATTGCAGAATGGCTTGAAATATTGTCCTAAACACCTATGCCTACCAACTATGAATATGAAATCCAAAGATTTAAGGCATTAAAGAGATTTTCGCGATTACAAAAAGCCCCATCAAAGGAAGATATTTTCAACATCTTTGATGAGAATTTCATAAGCCCCGACCACGAATATGCATTCCAGAAAGTCGTTGTAAATAATACAATTGATGTCGCTTATGAGAGCTATCTAAAGCTGTCTCCACAAAAGAAATACTATTTGTTGTGCGCATTGGCTGAGCTATTCGATGTCACTCTTTCAATAAAGATATGGGAATATGAATTGTACAATGCCGCAGAACGATGGAAAGGATTCCCGTATTACTTTACTGCTCTCGATCATATGATTCCACATCTCGAGAGCATGCGAACATGGGTTAGGAAAGTAGACAAGAATGCTGTGCATCGAAAAGTACTTTGTGTTGAAGGAGAATCAGAAGAAGTCTTTATCGTGGAATTGCATAGACTATTAAGCTACTCGAATTTGGACATTCCTGTTCATAACTACAAGGGAAAAAGCAAGATCATGCATCTGCCGCAATATATGCAAGAGAAGATGCGACAAGGAGTAAGCATATTCTTACAGTATGACAGAGACAGACAGAAAAGTGATTTTGTAAAGAGGCTAAGAAGGAACGGATGCAAGATTAGACAATCTTTCGGCTTCAAGAAGGATTTTGAAAGCGCCTTTCCACCTAAACTGCTTTTGCGATGCATACAAGAATATTGCAGCCGACAACATATCGTCATGAAGCGTGAAATTAAAATTGAAGATATCGTGGAGTGCATCAAGGCAAAGACTTCATTTATGGATTGTTTAAACGAAAAGATAAGGAGGCATATCAAAAAGCCAGCATTCAGCAAGATACTGGCCGAAGGCATTGCCGGCCATCTATACAGGAATTGGATGAAGATAATAAATGACGACCTGCAAGAACCGTATAACTATGAGATATTCAGATTTATCAGATTTTATGCGCGAACTTAACATGGTGTGCTTCTATAGGAGGCCGCTTTGCCTGTGATGCATCATTACAAAAGCAAGCCAGGTTGGTTCTTCCTGACAATCCCGAAGGGCAATATCGTAACCCTACAGTGGTTGACCTTCGATCGAAGGAGTCATTGATGGAAAATAAACCCGTCCTGACAGAAGGCGACATTGTTTTATACCGAACACCCGAAGGCGTGACCCGGATCGAGGTCCTTTGCGAATCCGAGACCTTCTGGCTGAATCCAAAGAAAATCGCTGAACTCTTCGGGGTGGAACTCCACACGATCAGCTACCACCTGAAGGAAATCTACGCCGCAGGCAAGCTGGCCGAGGATGCAACTCTTCGAAAAATTCGAAGAGTTCAACAAAGGAAAATAGGGACGATCCCTATTTAAGAGGTGCGGCATGCTGACTCGGCTCTACGACCTCCTCTCCTCCTGGAAACTCGCCGTGCTTCTGACGGTGGCGGCGATCGCGGGGATGAGCCCGTTCGTCCTGCTGTCCGGGCGGGCGTGTTGGGAAAAGGCCCTGCCGCAGTCCGGCGGCTCGTGGCGGGTGGTGGGTAAGAACTTCAAGGGTGTGGAGTGATGGAGCCCCCGTCCTGGACCGTGATGCTCTACCGCGGGGCCATGGTCCACGGCCTCATCTTCACGGTCTTCGCCCTCTGGCGGCGGCGATGGTCCACGGCGCAAAAGCTGGGAATGGTGGAACTGTTCGCGTGGGTGAGTCCGGTTTGGGGGATCCATTGGGTGGTCATGGGGCGCTTGCCCCTCTTCGGGGCCTACGAAAGCGCCCTGTCGCTGGCCTTCGCGGGAGGGCTGGCCCTGTTGGCTCTCTCGCTTGTGCGCAAGAAACCCTGCTTGGCCTTCTATCCGGCCATGGTGTTTTTACTGCTCCTCTATGGGGGCCGGTAAAGCGCGGCCGTGGAACCTCCTGGGCGTCCTTCTGCTGGTCCTGGCCTACCGGTTGATCCTCATCTTCCCTCCCACCTCCACTTGCCATTTGCTCGACATCGACCTGCGGATGCACATCCTGCCGAAATAGGCGGACCGATCACTCCGGCTTCGACGACGGGCGGTTGTGGAGGAGGTCCAGCACGAACCCGGTGGCCATCTCGAACAGCCCGTCATGCCCCTGGGCCCAGATGGAACAGACCGAACCGTCCGGAAGCGTCGAGGGGCCGGGAAGATGGAAAGTGGTCTCTCCATTGGAGACCGAGAGGACCGGCAACCCGACGCCCCCGCATGTAACTTGCGGGGCGATATCACTGCACGACGATCGGACCGTGAGACGGTCGCCCGCAACCCACCATTCGACCCCACAGTCCACGAACTGCTTCCCCGGATAAAAGGGTCCAGGCGACGGGTTGAAGAGCGGGGCGCTGTCCCGCATCGCCTGGGTCCACGCCGGCGGCTCGGGCGGCGCCGCGCTCTTCAGCATCTCCCGCCACTGCTCGTCGGTGAGGCGGTCGGCGATGGGCTGGACGAACTCGTAATAGGCGAAGGCCGCCCCCTCGGCCAGATAGACGCGGCCTCCCACCGGCACCGCCACCACCAGGCGCAGGGGATAGCCCACCCCCTCCTCCAGGCAGGTCGCGCTGTTGGGGTCGGTGTGGACATCCGCCACCACGGGCATGGGGTCGTCCTCGGGGACGCCGACGGGCTCCCCCGGGACGGTGAGGAGATCGCGCAGGGTGAAGCCGAATCGGCTCAGGAGCCGATGGTCGTCGGGGGAGAGGGGGACACCGGTCAGTTCCTTCTCCGCGATGGCCTTCAATGTCCAAAGGAGGCCGGCGAAGCCGTCCAGCCGGACCTGGGTCTCCTCGGGCAGGAGGCCGAGCCGGTCCAGCCCCTCCCGGGTGTACGCGGTGAGGGAGTAAAGGCGGGAGTAGAGTTCCGGGTTGGGCTCCACATAGCCGACCATGGCGTAGAACTCGGGGGGATACCCGGTGTCCGAGGCGCTCTGCTTGGCGTAGAGGATGGTGTCGTGGCGCAGTTCGGTCCACGAGCCCAGGGCGGCGTTCAGTTCCTTGACCTCCCAGGCGGGATGGGTCATGAAGAACGGATACCCCTCCCCCTTGGGATGCAACAGGGGCATGAGGGAATAGAGCCAGTTCCAGTAGAGGTTCTGCGCCCAGGCCTCCGGCGGCTGTTGGGCGATGTACGCCTGAAGCTTGGCCATCTGTTCCAGGTACCCCGGATAGGCCGTCTCCCCCATCGCGTCGAGGAGGGCATAGGCGCGGTCGGACCCCAGGAGAGCCATGACATCGAGGGCCTTGGGGAGGAACCGGTCCTCGACATGGGCATAGGTCAGTTGGTCGAACAAGTACGAATCGGGGATGAACCGCTGGCCCATGAACCGCAGGCCCGCCCCGGTTTCGGTGGTGATGGCCGGACCGGTCAACGCCTCTTCGGCCGCCGCGATGAAGGCCGCCACCCGGGCCCCGTCCAGGATTTCCTCGGGTTCCATCGTCTCGAACCCGTCGCCATAAACCGTCCGCGCCACGGCGAGGTAGTCGGTATGGAGGAAGTCGTCCGACTTGCCGACGAAAAACACCGTGGGAACATAGAGCGACCGCCACGCCGCCGCCCGGTCGGTCCGGGTGAGGGCCTGGGTCAGCAAAAGGGCGGCCCCCGTCAGGTCCGGCCGTGCGGCGCCCAGGGCGTCGCGGAGGACGAAGGTCATCCGGCCGTGCCACATCATCGCCTTGAAGTAGCGCTTCAGCGTCTCGCTTTTGGTGTAGTGCCCGCGCGGCTTGTACTGGCTGTAGTCCTCGAAGTAGGCCTGGAAGAGCGGGGAGATCACATAGCCCTCATGCGCTTCGATGAGGGCGACCTCCTGCGCGACGACGGCGGCGTATTCCGCGGGCGCCTCCCAGGCGGGGTCCAGCAGTTTCAGCGCCACGGCCTGGTAGGCCGCCAGGAGGAAGGTGGACGGATGATGCCGCTGGTCGTCCCATTGCGCGGCCTGGGCGAAGAGGTCCCCGTTCAGCCCCTTCAACGCCGGATGGAACCGGGTCTCCTCGATGGTCTGCAGGATATCGTCGAAGAACCGGTGATAGGCATGGAGGACGGCGTCGGAGGTGACGAAGACGGGGAGCCCCGCCTCGTTGACGGCCATCAGGAGGTCGTACATCTCGTTGTATCCCGTCATCCAGGGTATCCCCATGTCGGGAGTGGCGAAGAAGCCCTGCGTGTGGAGGAGGGCCGCCTGCTCCGCCGTCAGGTCGAACCGGCCGGCGTTCCAGACATTGCCCAGGTCCTCGTCCACCCCGTAGGGGGGGACCTGAGGGGTCACCGAGACGGGGTGGGGGCGGTAGGTGCCGAATTCGGTTTCGATGGGCGCGGTCAGCGTCACGAGGGGCCCCTCGGCCTCGACGACGAGGGGCCCGGGGAAGTCGGTCGGGCACAGGGCGGGGCGCGGGACCTGCCGCGAGGGGACGCTCCCCGACAGGGGATCGACCCCCGCCAGCAGAAGGGAACCGAGGAGAAGGACCAGTGTCTTGTTCATGGCAATCTAACCTCCTGAAGGGACTTCACCCCAACTGAAGCAATTGCCATGCCAACGCCCGAAGGAAGGGCGGGAAGAAGGTCAAGGGACCGCCGCGGCCCATGGCGGGAATCGCGCAAACCTATGGTATTCAGTTGGTTAGGTGTCGGTCTTGAAGGAGGTCATAGGCGCATCCCCGGTTGGGGGACGGCTTCCGGGCTCCGTCCGGGTTGTCAATCCATTGAAAAGTTTTCAAATTATTGACAAAACATTCCTGCTGGAGAATATATATCTCCTGCGGGGCGGACCGTGGAAAAAAGTATAATGAGAACACCACAGCGCTTATCCTTGACCCATGCCGGTTCAGACCCGCACCTTCGCCCTCGACACCCGCGGCTTCGCCGATGTGGTGGACCTCACTCCCCGCCTGGAGCCCTTCCTGCGGGAGGTGGGGGCCTCCGACGGCCTCCTGACGGTGTTCGTCCCGGGCGCCACGGCCGCGGTGACCGCCATCGAATACGAAGAAGGGGCCGTGGCCGATTTCCAGGCCTCCATCCGGCGCCTCCTGCCCGAGGACATCCCCTACCGGCACGATGCCCGGTGGGGCGACGGGAACGGGTTCGCCCATGTCCGCGCGGCCTGGCTGGGGCCCTCGCTGGCCATTCCGGTGGAGAAGGGGCGCCCCCTGAGGGGACCTGGCAGCAGGTGGTCCTGGTGGATCTCGACAACCGGCCCCGCCGCAGGACCGTCGTCCTTCAATTCATGGGGTGATCAGCGCCGCGTGAACCGGTAGTGGGCCACCATCCACTCGCGCCCGTCGCGATAGCCGAACAGCTCGGCGCAGGCCATGAAGAAGACGCGCCAGAGACGCAGGCGCAAAAGCCCCTCCTCCCCTCCATGGACGCTTTGCAGGGCCTGAAGCGCCGCGGCCCGGTGGCCGTCGAGGTTGGACAGCCACGCCTCGCAGGTGCGCTGATAGTGGGTCCCGTCCACCAGCCACCGCTCCTCGATCAGCAGGTCCTTCTGAAAGTGAAGGAGCAGGTCGGCCGAGGGCATGGTGCCGCCGGTGAAGAAATACCGCGCCATCCAGTCGGAGGATGCCGAAGCGGATCAGGGGGTCGGGTAGGAGGCCCTTTTCGATCAGGGGGCGGAAGTCCATGGGCTATCCCTGGGCAGGGCGCCGGGGGAACCAGGGGATGAAGGGGGAGGTGGTACGGATGTAGTCGGCATAGTCCGCGCCCCTCGTCCGCAGGGCCTGGGCCTCGGTGGCGGGGATGCCGGTGACGCGGAAAAGGAAAAAGAGGAGGAGCGCCGGGACCAGCCAGGAAAGGGGGCCGAAAGGAGACGGCGTGGCCATCAGGGCCAGACCGCCCCAGAGGAGGACCTCGAAAAAGTAGTTGGGGTGGCGGGAATAGCGCCAAAGCCCGGCCCGGCAGGTTTTGCCCCGGTTGGCGGGATGGGCTTTGAACCGGTGGAGTTGGAGGTCGGCGGCCACCTCCCCGATCCAGCCCAGAAGCCACATCGCCGCCCCCGCCCACTCCAGCGGATGGAAGGCCGCGGCGGGATTGGCGCTCATCAGGAGGAACGGCAGGGCGAAGAAGAGGTCGAGGAGCCCCTGGAACTGGAAAAAGAAGAACAGCTTGATCTCCGCCTTCTCCCCCCACTCTTGTCTCAGTTGGACATAGCGCCCCTCCTCGGGATGGCCCAGGACGCGGGTGAGGAGGAGATACAGCCCCAGGCGGAGCCCCCACAGGGAGACCGGGACCGCGGCCAGCCACCGGCGCGGGCCCCAGCCCGGAAGGAGGATGGCGAAGAGGACGGCCAGAATGGGAATGCCGAGCGACCACCCGAAATCCACGATCCCCGCGTTGCGCATTTTCCGGCCGATGGCGTAGAGGAAAGCCATCCACGCCGCCATCAGGATGATTCCGGCCGCGGCAGCGGTCCAGGCGTTCACGGGACGGGGGAGGGGGAGGCCGGCACGCGTCGCGTTTTGGCCTCGATGGCCGACCGGATGGCCGGAAGGGCCGCCCGGGCCGCCGCCATGCCGGCCTCGAACAGCCGCTTCTTCTGCGAAAAATCGTCGAAGGCCACACCGCCGACGTCGGGCGTGACCACCACATCGGCATCCTTGAGTTTGCACCGCCCCACCTCACCGGCCATGATGACCGAGGATTGGATGGCCACCTCAAAGGGGTTGGACGGAGGGCGGGTTGGAACGCCCGCGGGGATCGCCACCGCGATGACCACTTCCGCCCCCATCGCCCGGACCGCGTTCACCGGGACGGGGTCGGTGACGCCGCCGTCCACGAAGGTGCGCCCGTCGATGACGACCGGGACGAAAACGCCCGGGATGGCCGCCGAGGCGTGGACGGCCCGGGCGGCGGGGCCTTGCCGGAAGGCCACCGTCTCGCCCGTGCGCAGGTCCACCGCCACGGCCGCATAGGGAACGACGAAGCCTTCGATGGTCTTGTGCTTGAGGTGGGTCTCCAGGAAGCGTTCGATCCTTTCCCCCTTGACGAAACCGCCGGAGAAGAACGCCAGGGTGGAGCGGTCGAAGATGTCCTCCGCGGCCACCTGCACGGAGGTGAACTCCAGGTCCACCACGGAGCCGGAGTCGGCGTAAAGGGCCCCGATGAGGGCCCCCACCGAGGTGCCGGCGACGCGGTCGATGGGGATGCGCTCCTGCTCGAGCACCCGCAAAACGCCCACCTCGGCGAACCCGCGCGCCCCGCCCCCTCCGAGGGCCACCCCCACCACGGGGGGGATCTCCCTCCACACCATGGGCGGGGCCGGGGGCGGGGGGGGAGTGGCGCAGGCGGCGAGCGCCAAGCAGACTGAAAGAAGGGCTCTAAGAAGAAAGCGCATCATGGTTTCCTTCATGGGGATGCTCCACAATAAACCAATCGGCGGAGGATTTCAACAGGCATGCGGCAGTTTCGAGGTTCGAGTTAACAACTAAAGCGCCAAGACCCGGGATCCGCAACCTGGAAATGACAACCCGAAAGGCGAGGCATCAGACTCGAAACTCGAAACCTGAAACCTGAAACCTGAAACCTGAAACCTGAAACTATATCTTAATCCCCCGGCAGGGTCTCCCGGCAGGCTTGGCCCGTCTTCCGGTCGGTGCCGTGGAGGTCGATGGAGAGGACTTTCGGGATGAGGTTCTCCCCCTCGTTCGTGATGGTGATGCGATCGAGGCGGCATGGGCGCCCGCCGATGAGGGCCTCCGCCCACACCTCCCCATCCTGCTGTTTGATCCGAACCGGACGCGCGTCCAGGGCCTTGAGGCGGAGGATGAACCCCTCCCCGTCGTCCGCCGCCTCGGCCTTGAACCCGTAGGCCCTGGTCTTTTCCAGAAGAGTCAGGTCCTCCCGCACTCCCCCCTTCTCCACCATGATCCAGTAGGCCACCACCGGTTCCCGGGAATCCAGGGCGCCGCCACCGTCCAGGTTGGCGTCGTAGTGGAGGACATTGCGGTTGAGGGAGCGCTCGATGGTAAAGAGGGGGCGGGTCTCCCCGGCCGGGAGGAGGGCGGCGAGGGCGATCAGAACGGCGAAGGGGGTCTTCACCGGCCCATGCCCAGGAAATTGCCGAACAAGCGCAGACCGGGCTCCCCCGAGGCCTCCGGGTGGAACTGGACGCCGAAGAGGGGCCGCTCCCTGTGGCGGACCGCCTCCAGGCCCCCCTCGGACGATTCGGCCGTCTCTTCGAAGGCCGCGAGGAGGGCGGCGTCGCGGACGACGACCTCCTCGTGGCTCTCATGCATGGGAAAGGTCTCCGGAAATCCCTCGAACAGGCCCCCGGGAGCCAACCGGCGCACCTCCTCCTCTCCCTTGTGCTTCCGACCGTCCCGCCGCACCGTCGCGCCGAAAGTGTGCGCAAGGAGCTGGTGCCCGTAGCAGATCCCCAGCAGCGGTCTTTCGCACGACCGCATCAGGTCCGCCAGCGCGGGCTCGAACTCCCCGTCGCCCACCATCTTGTGGGAGCCGGAGATGACGCAGAGGTCGAAAGGGGCGCCGGAGAGGGCGTCGTCGTCTTCTTCGCGGATGGCGATTCCCACCCCGGCCCGCCCCGCGGCCAGGGTCAGCGCGGTGTGGTAGGGGGCGATCTTCTCCGCCTTGTTCTGGTGGTAACAGTTGACGATAAGGACCCAAAGCGGCATGGCGGATTCTCCTCGAAGGCAGAAGGGGCGTCCTTATTGTACCTAAAAACGGGCGTCGCGGGGCGATGGGCGGCTTGAAGGACCCCTATTATTATGGTATGATTTGCCGATTTTTCCGCCAAGGAGCCCCGATGTACAAGATCCTGAAAAAACAGGTCTTTTCGCCGGTGACCTACCTGTGGGAACTGGAGGCACCGGACCTGGCCCGGGCCTGCAGGCCGGGTCATTTCGTCATCGTCCGCCACAAGGAGGGGGGCGAGCGCATCCCCCTCACCATCGCCGATTTCGACCGGGAGCGGGGCACCGTCACCCTCGTCATCCAGGCGGTGGGGGCGAGCACGCAGGAGATGATGGCCTTCGAGGAAGGGGACCACCTGCTGAATCTGGTGGGCCCCCTGGGGATCGAGAGCCACATCCAGAACTACGGCGCCGTGGTCATGGTGGGGGGCGGCCTGGGCGTGGCGCCGGTCTTCCCGCAGTTGAGGGCGCTGAAGGAGGCCGGCAACCGGACCATCTCCATCATCGGGTTCCGGTCCAAGGACCTGATCTTCTGGGAGGAAAAGTTCCGGAAGTACAGCGACGAACTGATCATCACCACCGACGACGGCACCTTCGGCGAGAAGGGGCTGGTGATCGTCCCCCTGAAACGGCTCCTGGAGGAGCGGCCCGGGGGCATCCAGATGGTCACCGCCATCGGCCCCGGCATCATGATGAAGGCCTGCTGTGAGACCACCCGCCCCTTCGGCGTCAAGACCCTCGTCTCCCTCAACACCATCATGGTGGACGGCACCGGGATGTGCGGCTCCTGCCGCGTCTCCCTGGGGAAGGAAGTGAAATTCGTCTGCGTGGACGGTCCCGACTTCGACGGCCACCTGGTGAACTGGGACGAACTGATGCGGCGGCAGAACCGGTTCCGGCGGGAGGAGGCCCACTCCATCGAGCAGTGCAAACTGAACCCCAAGGGCGGGGGGGCATAGGCCATGAGCGAGCCCAAGAAGCCCAGGAACATCACCACCATCACCCCCGACCGGACGAAGATGCCGGAACAGCCGCCCGAGGAGCGGCGGAAGAACTTCAAGGAGGTGGCCCTCGGTTTCACCGAGGAGCAGGCCGCCCGCGAGGCCGACCGCTGCATCCAGTGCAAAAAGCCCCTCTGCGTCCCGGGGTGCCCCGTGGGCATCGACATCCCCGGCTTCATCAAAGCCATCGCGGAGAAGGATTATCCCCGGGCCTACGAGATCCTCCTGGCCTCCGACCTCCTCCCCGCCGTCACGGGGCGCGTCTGTCCGCAGGAGGACCAGTGCGAGGCCACCTGCATCGTGGGGAAGAAACTGGAGCCCGTGGCCATCGGCCGCCTCGAGCGGTTCGCGGCCGACTACGCCCTGGCCCACGGCCTGGCCAGGGTCCCCGAGATCCGGAAGCGCCCCGAGAAGGTGGCGGTCATCGGGAGCGGCCCCGGCGGCCTCACCTGCGCGGCCGACTGCGCCCGCGCGGGCCTCCAGGTCACCGTCTTCGAGGCCCTCCATGTCGCCGGCGGCGTCCTCAAGTACGGCATCCCCGAGTTCCGCCTCCCCAATGCGATCGTGGACCAGGAGATCGCCAACCTCCTCAAGATGGGGGTGGAGATCAAGGTGGACCACATCGTCGGCAAGATCTTCACCATCCCGCAGTTGATGGGGGAGATGGGCTTCCAGGCCGTCTTCATCGCCACGGGGGCCGGGTTCCCCAAGTTCATGGGGATCAACGGGGAGGGCCTCAACGGCGTCATGAGCGCCAACGAATTCCTCACCCGCGTCAACCTGATGACCGGCTTCGAGTTCCCCCGGACCGGTACCCCCGTGGGGATGGGGAAGCGGGTGGCCACCATCGGCGCCGGCAACACCGCCATGGATTCCTCCCGCACCGCCTTGCGCCTGGGGGCGGAGAAGTCCTATATCGTCTACCGCCGCACGGAGAAGGAGAGCCCCGCCCGCCGCGAGGAACTGCACCACGCCATCGAGGAGGGGGTGGAGTTCCTGTGGCTGAACAACCCCGTGGAGATCCTGGGCGTGGAGGGGTGGGTGAAGGGGATGCGGTGCATCAAGATGGACCTGGGCGAGCCCGACGAATCGGGCCGCCGCAGCCCGGTCCCCGTCCCCGGCTCCGAGTTCGAACTCGAAGTGGACACCGTCATCTACGCCCTCGGCACCAAGGCCAACCCCATCATCGCCTCCACCACCCCGGGCCTCAAAACCAACCGGTGGGGCTACCTCGAGGTGGACCCCGAGACGCAGGAAACCTCCATCCCGGGGGTCTTCGCCGGCGGCGACATCGTCACCGGTTCGGCCACCGTCATCCTGGCCATGGGGGCCGGGCGCAAGGCCGCCAAGGGCATCCTCAAGCGCCTGGGGATCGATGGGTAGGCCGCGGCGCGAACCGGGCCGGAAACTGACCGCCGTGGAGGTCCTGATGGCCGTCCTGGGGATCGGCTTCATCGCCATCGTCGTCCTCGTCGCCATCCTGCTCCTCACCCACGGGTGTTCCGTCGTCGAGTATCCTCTTGACTTGGAACAGCGGATGTGATAGCCTTAAATCCCGAATAGGCAATAGTGTAGATAAACGGGAGGCAATCATTGGGCATCGTAGATGCACCGTTGCCACCGCTCTACGCTAAGTTCAACCGCTATTGGAGGTTACGAAGTATGAAGCTGTTCAAGGTTGCGGTGCTCTTCATCGCCGTGCTGGGCCTGCTGGCCTGCGCCAAGCCCCCCCAAGCCGACATCGACGCCGCCAAGGCCGCCCTCAATGCCGCCAAGGCCGCCGAGGCCGACATCTACGCCCCCGAGGCCCTGCGCTCCGGCGAGGACGCCCTCCGGGCCATCCAGACCGAAGTGGACGCCCAGGCCGCCAAGTTCGCCCTGTTCCGCTCCTACGAGAAGACCAAGGAGCTGGTGGGCCTCGCCAAGGCCGCCGCGGACAAGGCCAAGACCGAAGCCGACACCGGCAAGGACATGGTCCGCGATGAAGCCACGGCCATCCTCACCGACGCCGCCGCCGAATTGGCCGCCGCCCAGGAGTTGCTGAAGAAGGCTCCCAAGGGCAAGGGCTCCAAGGCCGACATCGAGGCCTACAAGGCCGACCTGGATGCCATCCAGCCCATGATCGACGGCGCCCAGGCCTCCTTCGACTCGGGCAAGTTCATGGACGCCAAGAACGGCGCCCAGGCCGCGAAGGACAAGGCCGTCTACGTCAAGGACGCCATCCAGGCCGCCATCGACATGTCCAAGGGCATCAAGAGGCCCTAACTTTTTACACAGTGATCGTCGGGGCAGGTCTTCCGGTCCGCCGGAAGGCCTGCCCCTTTTAATTCATGCTCAAAGCCCTCGTCCGGTCCGTCCTGCTTCTCCTGGCCCTTTTCCTCGGGGCCTGGAGCGTCCTGCTCTTCCATGACCTGCGGCTTTCCAGCCGCGACCCCTGGAGGGAGGAACGGCTCGCCCAGCGGATGGTGGAGCGCGCCCGCACCGCGGAGGGGGCCCGGTACCATCCCCGCGAGGTGGAGGAGGCCTACGACCTCTACTGGCGGGCCCGCCGCATCCACGCCATCCAGGACACCAAGCCGTTCATTTTGAAGGATTTCGATTATGTCCGCGCCCTTTACGCGCAGGCCCATCGAAAAGGGATGGAGGCGTGGCGGTGGGGCGCCGAAACGGACCGGCGCCTCCAGGCGGAAGCACAGTCCGAGATCGAGGGGGCTGGAGCGATCAGCCGCTTCGCCCGGGAGACCTACCAGAAGGCCCAGATGGGCACCCTGCTGGTCCCCACCATCACCCAGGCCGAACTGGCCCTGGCCGAGGCCCGCGGCTATTTCAGGATGAGGGAGTACCGGAAGGCGGCCGACAAAGCCGGGGCCTCCATCCGCCTGGCCGAGGAGGCGCTCGACGCCATGGGCGGTGTCCTGGAGCGGTTCTACGACCCCGGGCGGCTGAGGCACTGGCGGGCCCTCCTCGCGGGGGCGGTGGAGTATTCCCGGTCCACCGGGCGCGTGGTCCTGGTGACCATCAAGGACCAGCGCGTCCTGCGGGTGTACCGCCACGGGCGGGTGGTCAGGACCTACGACATCGAACTGGGCAAGAACCCCATGGAACGGAAACTGAGGAGCGGGGACCTGGCCACCCCCGAGGGGCACTATATCGTTTCCGCCAAGAAGAGCGGCCGTCACACGAA
>DCUZ01000025.1:61898-73013 GCA_002327305.1 Holophagales bacterium UBA2201
ATCATCGGTTCCGAAGGGTTCACCCAGACCTACACCGAACTGAGGGCCTCCCGGCCGTGGCGAAGCGGAAAAGCCTCATAGGGCTCGACCTGGCCCGGCCGGTGGAGGCCGACAGGCCGGCGTCGGCAGCCCCGGCCCCGGCGTCTCCCCCGCCGACGCCCGCCCGCCGCGGCGCGTGGGCCGCGGGCCTGTGGCGCCGCCGCTCGGAATGGCGCGGCGCCGCGCGATGGGCATGGGAGGCCATCCGGGGGCGGTGGCGCCGCCGGGGACGATGGGTGGACCATCTCCTGGCCGCCGCCTTCTCCATCCTGTTCCTCTGCTTCGTCTTTCTGTCCACCGGCGTCGGCCGTTCCGCCCTCCCCCTCGACCGCATGAAGACGGATCCGCAACCCCCCCTCCCCCTTGAGAAAGGGGAGGCCAAGAAGATCCGCGCCCGTTTGCCCAACCGTTCCTATCTGGCCGTGGACCGGTCCGGCAACACCATGTGGCTGAGGAAGGGGGACGGGACGCTCGTCAAGCGGATGGTCGTCTCGGCCGGTTCCGGGGGGGTCCTGGAGGAGCCCAACGGGAAGCGCGTGTGGGTCTTCGACACCCCCCTGGGGGTGTTCACCGTCAAGGGGATGCAGGACAACCCGGTGTGGGTCAAGCCCGACTGGGCCTTCATCGAGGAGGGGGAGCCCATCCCCAAGAACTACGCCGACCGTTTCGAGCCGGGCATGCTCGGCGAATACGCCCTCTCCCTCGGGGACGGCTATCTCATTCACGGGACGCTCTACGAGCGGCTCCTGGGAAGGAATGTCACGCATGGGTGCATCCGCGTGGGCCGCGACGATCTGCGGCTCGTGGTCAAGAACATTCGCGTCGGCGACCGCGTGTATATTTTTTAGCCTGGCGGCCTTCCCCCAGGCCCAGCCCCTCACCGCCCACGAGAAGTCCCTGGCGGCGAAGGACGCGTTCTACTTCCTCATCGACCTTCCGGACCAGCGCATCATTCTCAAGTACCACGGCGCCCACCTGGCCGACTGGCCCATCCAAAAGGTGGAGGCCATCGCCGCCAGCGCCCTCTTCATCAAGCGGGTCCCCCATAAGTTTCCCGAGATCTTCTATGTCTTCGACGCCTCCGTGGATCCCCCCGTGGAGATCCCCCGCCCCAAGATCATCCCCCCCGACCCGGACCGGGAGGAGGAGGCCGGGGCGTCGGCCATCCCCCCCACCATGGAGGAATTGATCAAGGCCCCCCGCGAATACACCCTCCGGGGCGACGCCCCCTGGCAGGTGCGGATCCGGCTCCCCGAGACGCCCGAAAACGCCGTCCCGGAGCCCAAGTTCACCGAGGCCCTCCTGTCCCGCGTCCGCGGCTTCTTCAAGGGGATCACCGGCGACATCCCCCCCGTCCTCATCCTCACCCTCGCCAACGAGGACGGGGAGAAGATCTACCGCGCCTTCCCCGAAAAGGCCAACCTCCTCGTCTATTTCACCCCGCCGGTTCCGGAGACGGAAAACAACCGACCCTAGCGCGTCGGCAAGACGGAACCGCAGGCGGCGGGTTGCGGGGGGGGCTCGTTCCCGCTTTCTTTCTCCCCTCAGTCCCTTCCCTTTTTGACGGCGCACGCGGCCCGGCGGTAGGAGGCGTCGAGGAATTCCTCCAGCCCCGCCAGGATCTCCTCGCCCATGCGGCGGAAGTCGTGGTCGAGCCGGCGGACGCGGCGTCGGGCGTCCCGCAGGAGGCGCGCCTTGTACTTCCCCAGTTCCAGTGCCGCGCGGGACGGGTCGAGGGAGGCCCGGGCCCGCGCGATCCGCTCCGCGTACACCGCCCGGGCGCGCTCGGCGCGCTCCTTCAGCGCGTCCACGGCCAGGATCCCGCGGGTCATCGTGAAGAAGTGGTGCCCCTTCACGGCCAGGGTCACCGCCTCGGGGAGCATCCGCGGTTTCACCGCCAGGGCTTGGGCGATGTACATCAGGTAATGGAACCCGTAGAAGGAGAACGGCTGGCGGGTGAACGAGCGCCACCCGGCCCGCAGTTCGGTCCACCGCACCTTCAGCGCCGCCTTGCGGTTGGGCTTCACCTGCCGCAGGTGGGTCAGGCATCGGGCGAAGTAGGCCCGGGGCGCGTAGATGGAGCGCAGGATGCGCTTGTAGCCGTTCAGCAGTTCCGTCCGGTCCATCCGCGGCTCGTAGTTCAATTCCAGCCCGTGCGTGTTGTTGCCGCCGGATTCGGAGACGGCCCGCCCCTCCGCCTCCAGCCGCTTGTGGAGGCGGGTGGTGGGGAGGACGGTCAGCAGGCCCACCATGGCCTGCACGATGCCCGACTTCTTGATGAAGGCGATCTGGCGGTCGAAGATGTCCCCGGTGTCGCTGTCGAACCCCACGATGAACCCGCCGGAGACCTCGATCCCGTTCCGCTGGATGCGTTTCACGCTCTCCAGCATGTCCTCTCGGGTGTTCTGCCGCTTGCCGATGCAGGCCAGCGTCGCCGTGTCGGGGGTCTCGATCCCCACGAAGACCATGGTGAACCCCGCCCGTTTCGCCAGCGCCAGGAGGGCGTCGTCGAGGGCGAAGTCGATGGAGACCTCCGTGAAGAGGCTGAAGGGATACCCGTGCCGCTCCTGCCATCGCGCCATGTCGGCCAACAGCGGCAGGACCTGCCTGCGGTTGCCGATGAAGTTGTCGTCCACCAGAAAGAGCCCGCCCCGCCAACCCAGCCCATAAAGCAGGTCGAACTCCCCCAGCATCTGCGCGTTGGACTTCACCCGGGCGGTGCGGCCGAAGAGCGGCACGATGTCGCAGAACTCGCAGTCGAAGGGGCACCCGCGCGAAAATTGCAGGGCCAGGGCGGAGTAGGCGCCGCGCTTGAGGAGGTCGTAGCGGGGGAAGGGGGTGCCCGCCAGGTCCGGCCGATCGTCGCTTTGGTAGAGGGGCCCGGGGGTGCCCGCCTCCAGGTCATCCAGGAACCGCGGCAGGGTCACCTCTGCCTCGTTGAGGACGAAGTGGTCCACCCCTGCGATGGAGGCGTGGCACTCGGTGGGGTACGGCCCCCCGGCCACCACCGGCACGCCCAGGGCGTTGCACCGGCGCACCACGGCGTCGAAGGACGCCTTTTGGATGAGCATCGCGGAGACGAAGACCAGGTCTGCGTCGCGGATCGTCCCGTCATCGAGGGGCTCGACATTCATGTCCACCACCCGCAGGCTCCATTCCCGGGGCAGAAGCGCCGCCACGGTCAGCAGGCCCAAGGGGGGCAGGGAGGCCTTCTTTCCGATGAAGGGGAGGGTGTAGGTGAAGCTCCAATAGGTGGGGGGGATCTCCGGATAAACCAGGAGCGCCCTCCGGGGAGAGGGACGGGTGCCGCGCGCGTGGATCGACTGCATCGGGTACTTCCTTTCGAGTTTCGCCGCCATCCGGGTCCAGTAAATGATAACACGCGCGGGGCCGGATAGTTTCCCGGCGTCCGGACCTGCTACTCCTTGACGAGGAGGACGCTGATGGCCTTGACCACCACCCGGACGCGGTCGCCCTTTTTCAATTTCAACGCGTCAATGGAGTCGAGGGTCATCACCGATTCCATGGCCGATTTGGCCGGGACCTGGAGCTTGACCTGCCCCATCACGGTCCCCCGCTTGATCTCCGTCACCTTGCCGGCGAGGGTATTGCGCGCTCCGTATTTCATGATAGGCCTCCCGTATTGGTTTGATCCCATCATATCACAATGGGCCCGCGCCGTGTGAACGCCCCGGGGAAGGCCCGGCAGAAGCCGTCGCCGCAGCGGCCGGCTATCTTTTCACCAGCTCCACCCGGCGGTTCTTCGTCCGGCCGTCCTCGGAATCGTTGGAGGCCACGGGGGCGAGGGGGCCGACGCCGTGGGCCGTCAGCCGGGCGGCCGCGATGCGCTCCCCCGCCCGGAGGTTCAGGTTGGGATCCTGACGGAGCAGGTTCATGTTCTCCTTGAGGGCCGGCCGGGGACTGGAATAGGCACCGAAGGCGTCCCTGTTACAATTTTCAGATCAAGCGAAAGGAGAATGATCATGCTTAACAACGGCATCAACCTCGATAAACTCAACGAGACCGTCAACGCCATCAAAAGCGACCCCCAGAAGGCGCAGTATCAGTTCCGCGTTCGGACCCAATGGGTGGAGGGCGGCCGTTCCAAGACCACCATCAAGGGCTTCTACGGCATGGGGCGCGAGGACACGTCACGCTCGAAGCCGTTCGTGCTGGAGGCCGACGAGCCGCCGATCCTGGCGGGGGGCAACACGGGCCCCAACGCCGTCGAGACCCTGCTGGCCTCCCTGGCGGAGTGCATGGCCGTAGGGTTCGTCTACAACGCCGCCGTGCAGGACATCAAGATCGAGGCGCTCGATTTTTCGCTCGAGGGCGACATCGACCTGCGCGGCTTCCTGGGCCTGTCGGAAACGGTGCGGCCGGGGTACAAGAACATCAAGCTGACCTGCCACGTCAAGGCCGACGCGCCCCAGCCGAAACTGCAGGAGTTGTGGAACTACGCGGCCAAGACCTCACCCGTGCTCGACATCCTGCGCAACCCCGTGCCGGTCACGGTGAAGCTCGAAGCGACGCACTGAACCTCCCGCGCCGGGCGGACCGCCGCCCGGCGCGGGTTTTCTTCCGTGGCCGGGGCCTTGACATCGCCAAGTCCGGGGATTACCATGGGCGGACGGCCTCAGGGGCCGGACATCATCTCAAGGAGAATACACATGGGCAAAAGGACCTGGGGTTGGGCATGCTTGACGATCATCCTGCTGGCGGGCGGCGCGTTCGCCCAGCAGAAGGACGACAGGAACTGCAAGGACCACCCGCTGTTCCCCGACCGGATGCCGGGGGATTACTGGATCCGCTCCTGCAAATCGAGCCAATTCGACGCCTTCGCGTTCACCGTCGCCAAGGGCAAGACCGAAACGGTGGAGGGGCAGTACTGGTACCTCAGCTACTACCCTCAGGCCACGGCCCAGCAGAAACCGAGCGAACTGATGATCCAGCGCAACTACGAAAACGCCGCCGTCAAGGCCGGCGGAGCGGTCGTCTACAGCGAGAAAGGCAAAAGCACGCTGAAGCTCACGCAGGACGGGAAGGAGACCTGGGTGCAGGTGGGGGCCGAGTTCACGGGCAAGTATTCGCTCACCATCGTCCAAAAGGAGGCCATGGAGCAGGTTGTCGTCATGGACGCCGCGGCCCTGGCCGACGGCCTCAAGACCACCGGCCATATCGCCGTGTACGACATCCTCTTCGACACGGGCAAGTCGGACATCAAGCCCGAGTCGGCCGCGGCCATCGCCGAGATCGCCAAGCTCCTGCAGTCGGACCCCGTGCTCAAACTTCATGTCGTCGGCCACACCGACAACGAGGGGACCCTCGACGGCAACCTCAAACTCTCCATGGCCCGCTCGCAGGCGGTGGTGGCGGCGCTCACGGGTTCTCACGGCATCGCGGCGGCCCGCCTCGGCTCCTTCGGGTGCGGCCAGTACGCCCCCGTGGCGTCCAACGACACGCCGGACGGCAGGGCCAAAAACCGCCGCGTGGAACTGGTCAAACAATAATGCGGGCGCAGGCTTCGGGCCTGCGGGGCGGGTCGGGGGGTCGAACAGCCGCACCCGGCAAGGGTGCGGCTGTTCATTGGCTGATGCGGGGGTCCGCCTTTTCCGTCAGCACGGTGACCAATTCCGAGCGGAAGCGGTAGCGTTCGATGGCGACCTCCCAGGCCGCCGTGGAGCGGCCCTTGCCGGACGGGGTGAGGGTGAAATCAACGGCCATCGGCGTTCCCGCCTCCACGGAAACGGCTTCGCCGATGGGGAAGACCGTGCGGCCCCAGTGGGTGTCCGGCTCCGAGGGCCCGTTGCCGAGGATGACCCCCCCGCCCAGATCGGCGCTGAACCAGGCGGCGAGGGCGTTGACCTGCCCCTGGCGGTCCGCGGTGAAGTTCAGGCGCGCTTCGAACGGCCGGCCCGCCCTGTCCAGGGAGACCGTCGCGGGGTCCACCGTCCATAGGAGCCGCGGCGCCGCGCGGAGGTGTTCCGCCTTGACCTGGTTGCAGCAGACCATCGCCCTGCGCTCGACGGTCCGGCCGATGGGGGAGAGCTCCACCCCGTAAGGCCGGCTGTACCAGAAGGCCAGGTCCTCCTGGAGGCGCGGGTCGAACGCCGGGGCCATCCAGGCCTCCACCGTTCCGGGGACCATCCGCCCCCCGGGCCGGAGCCACCGGTCCCGGGCCTGGACCACCACGGGGAGGAGGTTCTCGTCCACCCCGTACCCCCCCAGCCATTCCGAAACGATGAGGTCCACCGGCTCCGGCGGGTCGAGCGTCTCCATGTCGCCCTGCAGGACTCGGATGCGGTCCCCGAAGCCGTTCTCCGCCGCGATCTTCCGGGCCAGGTCCGCGATGTGCGTCCGCTCCACGGCATAGACCACCCGGGCCCCCGCCAGCGCCGCGAAGACGCTGAGGATGCCGGTGCCGGCCCCCAGGTCGAGCACGGCGTCCCCCGGTCCGACCGCGCCGGCGATGGCCCGGCGGAACGCCTCGCACCGGACCGCGTCGAAAAGCATCGGCTCGTGCCCTTCCAGGTTCCAGTAATTGATCTCCAGTGTCATGCGGGTCCCCTCCGGTCTGAAGTCCGTTGACGGTTTCAGCGCCTATTATGGCACAGCGCCGAGGCCGTTGGCGCCGCCCTTTCGTGAGGGGCGTCTGACGCGCCCCACGCTCCCGCGGTCATCCCCGGCGGCACACGATAGGACGCGGCCCGGCGCCAGCGGGGGGGGCTCCTTGACAACCCCTCGCCGCGGTGCTATTATTTTTCCAAGCGGCCGGAACGGCCGCCGCTCTTTGCGAAGGAGGCCAAGTATGAAGAGCAAAGTTTGGGCGTTTCACTGTGGCGTTCTGTTCCTCGCGGCCGCGGCGTTCGCGGCGGCCGACGCGGACCCCATCGCCGGTCCCATGCACTTCGTTGCGGCCGGGACCTTCACGCAGGGCTCGCCCGCCGGCGAGGCCTGCCGGGTCTCCAACGAGGGGCAGTTCACCCACACGCTGACGGCGGACCTGCTGGTGATGGAGACGGAGGTCACCCGCGCCATGTGGGCCTCCCTGAAGGCGGTCCAGCCGACCCTCCCCGCCGACCCGACCGACACCGCGCAGGGCTCCGGGACCTCCAACCCGGTGCAGAACCTCGCCTGGTTCGAGGCCGCCCTCTTCGCCAATCTCCTCTCTACGCAGAACGGCTTTAGCCCCTGCTACTACACCGACGCAGGGCTGACCGTCCCTCTCGACGCCTCGGACGATCCCAACGGCGATATTTACTGCGACTGGTCCGCCGACGGGTACCACCTCCCCTCGGAGGGGGAGTGGGAGTACTTCGCCCGGGCCGGGACCACGGGGCCCTTCTCCGCCGACGAGGGGAACTACAGCGCCTCCACCTGCGGCTCTTGCGCCGCGGGCGCCCTTCCCGCGCTCGAGGCGGCCGCGTGGTTCTGCGCCAACGGCGGGAATGCCACCCACCCCGTCGGGCGCAAGGCCGCCAACCCCTGGGGCCTGAAGGATGTCCACGGGAACGTATGGGAGTGGTGCTGGGACTGGTGGGGCGACTACCCGACGGGGAGCCAGACGGACTATCGGGGGCCGGGGCCGGGCATGGTCCCGCACGTTGCGCGCGGCGGGGGATGGGGCAGCCTGCCATCCCAGCTCCGTTCAGCCCAGCGCGGAAGTGGGGGCGACCCCGAGCGGTCGCCCAATATCGGGTTCCGGCTGGTGCGGTCCGGGGACCCGGTGGAGCATGTCACCCTCGTCCCCGCCTCGGCCCACCAGCCGGGGGCGGAGGGGACCAACTGGCGGACCGATCTCGTGGTCCTCAACCGGGGGGCGTCCCGGGCCGATTTCACCCTCGCCCTGCTGAAACGGGACGCGGACAACACCTCCCCGGCCACCGTGGATTCGTCCGTGGACGCCGGCAAGGCCGCGGGGTTCAACGATGTCGTCCTGGCCGCCTTCGGCTTCACCGGCGCGGGGGCCCTGGCGGTCCTCAGCGCCAGCCCCGGCCTGATGGTCGCCTCCCGCACCTACAACGACGACCCCGACGGTACCTACGGGCAGTTCGTCCCCGGGTACGCGGAGTCGGAGCTCCTCGGGGCCGGCGAGACCGCCCTGATGATGCCGCTCCATCAGAACGCCGGGTTCCGGACCAACATCGGGTTCGCCAGCATCTCCGACGCGAAGACCGACATCGTGGTCACGCTCTACGACGGCAACGGGACGAAGCTGGGGACGGTCCCCTGGCCGCTCGAGCCCCGCGGCTACTCGCAGGTGGACCGCATCTTCACCCGGGTCACCGCCGCCGCCGTCGAGAACGGATACGCCGAGGTCACCACGACGACCGCCGGCGCCGCCTACATGGCCTACGCGTCGGTGACGGACAACAAGTCGGGCGACTCCATCTGCATCCCGGCCAGGCGGTGAGCCGCCGGACGCCCCGGACACGGATCACGGGCTGCACTCCGCGGGGTGGACGGGATGGGCCGGGAACCTTCGCTGGGCACGCCGGCCCGGGAGGCGATTTCAGAATATCCTGTGCCCTCGGGGAGGGCGGGGGCTTTTCTGCCTTTGCCGCAACCTGGATTGCGCCGGGCGTGACGATGGGGTATAAGGGACCATGACCGACGACCACCGCCTCCCTCCTCCGTCCGATGCCGCCCCCCCCTCCGCGCCCGGGGCCGAAGTGGACCGCCTGTTCGGCCCGGAGGGGGTCCGCGCCGTCTTCGAGCCCGTCTATGATTGCGCCGGGCCGCTGACGGTCTTCGGCCGCGAGGCCCTGATGCGGGGCCCCCGGGGCCTGCCGTTCGAGGGCCCCATGCTGGCCTTCGCCCTCGCCAAATCCATGGCGGTCCTCGAGGCGCTCGACCTGCGCTGTTTCGAAACGGCGCTGGCGACCGCCCCGGCCGACGGACTCCTCTTCGTCAACCTGCACCCCTCCACGCTCACCTCTGTCCCGGACGGCCGGATCCTCGGCCCCCTGCGCGCCTCCGGGCGCGATCCCGGATCGGTCGTCGTCGAGGTGATCGAGCACGAGGCCGGCGGTGAGGCCTCCCTCGTGGCCGCGGTCGCCCGACTGCGGAAGGCGGGGCTGAAGGTCGCCGTGGACGATTTCGGCGAAGGGGCGGCCAACTGGCGCCGGGTTCTCCAGTTGCATCCGGACTTCGTCAAGGTGGACCGCTGGTTCGTTCAGGGGGCGGAGGACGATCCCGCCCGGCGAGCCGTCCTGCGGGCGATGGCGGGGTTCGGGGCGGAAACCGGGATCCGGATCATCGCCGAAGGGGTGGACAACGGCCGCCAACTGCAGGTGGTCCGGGAGTGCGGTATCTTCCTGGCGCAGGGCCATGGCATGGAGGCCCTGGCCTCGGGGAGGGAGGGCCCGACGCGGGCGGTCCCCATGCCCGCCCCCGACCTGCTCCTGCGCCGCATCGACGATTTTGACGAACGCCGCCTGGACGAACTGCCCTGGGGGGTCATCCAGCTCTCACCCGAGGGGGTGGTCCTGCAGTACAACCGCTACGAGGAGGGGCTCGCGGGGCGGCGCGCCGCCGAGGTCATCGGGAGGAACTTCTTCACGGAGGTCGCCCCCTGCACCGATGTCAAGGAGTTCGCCGGGCGTTTCCGCGAGGGGGTGACCCGGGGTGCCCTGCACGAGACCTTCGACTTCGAGATGGCCTTCACGCCCCCCCGCCGGGTCACTGTCACCCTTTATTTAAGCGCCGCCACCGGCACCCTCTGGGTCTTCGTCCAGGGCTGAGCGGCGCTTCCGGTGCCGGGCGGCGGTGGCCTCTAAAGAGAAATTATTCACGGTCCGTAGTTCCTGCGTGCCGGGCGACCTGAAATGGGTGACTGTCCCTAATTACCCGGAGGAAACCGTGGACTGTCCCGTGGAGGGGGAAACGGCGGCGTGGACTGTCCCCGCTTTCCATTAGACACGAAAGGGCTGAAAGCCCGCACCAAATTTCTGCCTATTTCACTGTGCTCTCCGTTCCTTCATTGTCGCCGCCGACACTCATTTGACTTGCATTATGGGGTGCGGTAGACTGGACGCATGATGATTTCACCGAAAACCCGGCATTACGCCGAAGTATAGTTAGGCGCAAAGGGAACGACGTTTATGAAATCTAAAATCAGATCGTTCGAGTTAAGAACCCTGGTGATCGTCGCCTTCGCGACCACGATTCTCGCAGGCCCCCAGCTTGCCGAAGCTGGCACGATTGCACCTATCGCTCGCTGGGGAGGCCAAGCCGGAAAGATCGGAAGCGGCCACAGCGGATACATGTGTAGCCAAGATGACTTGAATGAGTTTTGGAAGAAATGGGAGATTGCAAAGCCGAAACCGAAAATAGATTTCAAGAGGGAGCTGGCTGTCTTCTATATGGGATACGGCGGGCCTCATCTGATGAATCTGTCATTAGAGGATAGCGGTAATCTTGTAGCCGAATATGTCGAGTCACCCACGGTGTCGCGTCAGCCCAACTACCTAATCTTTACGGTACCCCGCTACGGTGTCAAAGAACTCAATGGAATTCCGGTCACGTGTTCCGAGGATAAATAGGGAAAAATAGGGACTGTCCCAATTTTTCCTTGCTCCTCGTTTTGAAAATCAGCGGTGCCTATGGTCTATGGCAACTAAATTACTCGGAAATAGGTGACTGTCCCCTATAATCGTGGTCTGCGGTGTTGCACACCGCACGTTATTTTCCCCCACACCGCCCACCCACTTTGCCCCGCCCTGGCCCCGGTGCGGCCCCGTCGCGCGCCCCTCGACAGGGACGGAGGGGCCGCGCCGCCGGTCCGCCCCGTGGCCTTGCCCCACAGCAAAAGAAAATAACAAAAAGGGGTAAGGGTTTGGTGGTGGTGGCGGCGCGTTTGAGCCGTCCCAAGGCGGCCGGCGGGGGCTCCGCCCTTTTCCGGACATAAAAAAAGAAGGGGCATCGTGTCCCTTCATTCTCGTGCTCGTCGTTTTGAAAATCAACGGAAGCGAAATCAGACTTTCATCAAAACCTTATATCCCAAGACCCGACCCCAATCTTCCGCGCTCGTCGCGCTGGCGCGTGCACTCCTGTCAAGTGGCACATATTTCTACG
>DCUZ01000026.1 GCA_002327305.1 Holophagales bacterium UBA2201
ACTACGGACTACGGACTACGGACTCTTTGGACTACGATCTACGAACTACGAACTACGCGCTGCGCGCCGCCACCCCCTACCGCCCCGATATCTCCGACGGAAGCGCCTACAAGATCACGGTCAACACGGCCGCCCTATACCGCCTCGACTACGATTTCTTCCTTTCCCGAAACATCCCCGTCAACGATCTGGCCAACCTCCATGTCCAGAACCTGGGGGAGGATGTGGCCATCCATATCGAGGGGGACGGCGACAACATCCTGGAGCCCGGCGAGGCGGTCTATTTCTACGGCGTGCCGATGACCCACGAGCACTACCCGGACCTCGAGGGCGATTTCACCGACACCGACCCCCCCGGGCTGGCGGCGATGTGGCAGAGGGGCGACTTCACCGACGCCAATGTCTACTGGGTCTTCGCCGGCAACGCCCCCGGGTTGCGCATGGAGACGCGCTACTGCGCCCCCCGGACGGGATACACCGACGCCGTCCGGTTCCAAGACACCCGCGCCTACGGGCAGGCCGCGCTGTACTGGCCCACCTGGCCCATCCGGAACGACGATCTTTGGGCGTGGAAGGACATCTATTGGCTGGGCAATACGATTCAGAAGGGGGACCATCTCGTCGTCGTGCCCGGCGTGGACCCGGTGCAGGGCTCGGCCTCCCTGACGCTGACCGTCAGGGGCACCACGAGCGATGCGGCTGTGAACCCGGACCATCGGGTTCAGGTCTCCCTCAACGGCGAGCCGCTGGGGACGCCGTTCACCTTCGATGGCAAGACCTGGCGGACGGAGACCTGCGCCTTTCTCCAGAACCGCCTCCTCCCGGGCACCCAGGCCAACTCCATCCTCATCGAGGTCACCAACCCGGCCCTGCTGGGACTCGCCGACGACCGGATCCTCAGCGACCGGTTTTCCCTGACCTACCAGCGCAAATACGAGGCCTACCAAGACGCCCTCGCGTTCCCCGTCACCGGGGACCCGTACAACTTCCCCGTCCGGGGGTTCACCTCCAATTTAATCCGGGGGGTGGATGTGAGCAACCCCCGCCAACCCGTCTGGCTCACCGGCCTGGCCATCGCCGCCGACGGAGCGCAGTATAAGGCCACCCTCGCGCAGAGGTCGGACCTCTCCGGGACCCACACCTATCTTGTCGCCGTGCCCTCCGCGCCGGCGGACGCCGTCGAGGACGCCCCCTCCGACCTTTTGGCCGCCGCCGCGGGGAAGGCCTGGCTCCTCGTCGCCCCCGCCGAGTGGACGGGCCACCCCCAGGTGGCGGCCCTGGCCGCCCAGCGGCAGGCCCAAGGATACGCGCCGCTCGTCGTCGCCGTCGGGGACATCTTCGACGAATTCGGGCACGGCTTGAAAACCCCCCTCGCCCTCCGCGCGTTTTTCGAAGCCGTCTTTGCCCTCGCTTCCCCCTCCGATCTCGTCGGCGCCGTCCTTCTGGGCGACGGGACCCTGGACTACAAGAACAACGCCGGCTTCGGTGCCCAGAACATCATCCCCGCCTTCATGGTCCACGACGAAACCGCGGGGACAACGATGGTACCCATCACGCAGTACGGGTGGGACAACTTCTACGCCTGCGTCTCCGGCGACGACCTCGTCCCCGACTTCCATCTCGGCCGGGTCCCCGCCCTGACCTCCGACGATGTGGCCAACGCCCTGGCCAAGATCATCAACTTCTCGGCCCCGGCGGCCCCCGACTACCAGAAGAACAACCTCTTCGTCACGGGGTGCCGCGACGGGGCGCAGTGGGAGAACTATCAGGACCAGAACGCCGCCCTCGTCACCCCCGCGCCGCCCCACACCATTGAAAAATTATATTACCGGATAGCCCCGTGGAACTGCGTCAATCCCGGGGGGACGGTCAACGCCGCCCTGCGGAGCGCCTTCAACGAGGGGCGGGGCCTCGTCTCCTACATCGGCCACGGTTCGTTCCAGTTCTGGGACGACCACTCCATCCTCAAGCTCAACGACCTGCCCCTCATGACCAACGCCGCCAAGCCGGCCGTGGTCCTCAACGCCGACTGCTACACCAGCGCGTTCTTCTACTCCTACGCCCACCCCGCCATCCTGGAGGCGATGCTCCTCTCCGCCGGGGGCTCGGCCGCCTCGGGCGGGCCCAGTGGCTTCATGTACAACTTCCAGTCGGGGTTCATGACGGAACCGTTCTATGAGGCCTTCTTCGGTGTGGAAAAGGAGCGCCTCCTGGGCCCCCTCTTCCACGGCGTCGTGGCCGAGGTGGAGGCCACCGGCGACGAGCGCGCCACCAAGGGGTATGTGGTCCTGGGCGACCCCCTCGCCGCCTTCGCCCTCCCCGTGGGGCCCGCCCCGCGGAATGTCCAGGCGGTGCAGGAGTGCCTGAAGGTCCGCCTCACCTGGGACCCGCCGGAGGGTTTTGCGGGCGGCCGCTACCATGTCTGGCGCGCCCCCCTCGCCGGCGGCCCCTATGGGCGGCTCACCGCCTCCCCCGTGACGGAAACGCGCTACGAAGACCCCGCCATCGGTTGCGAGGGCGCCTATTATTACCGCGTCACCGCCCTTGACGCGGAGGGCTACGAGGGGGAGGGGTCCGAGCCGGCCGCCGTGGCCGTCACTCCCTGCCTCCCGGACCCCCCCGCGGGCCTGACCTGCCAGGACCTCCAGATCGGCGGCCGGGTGCGCCTGACCTGGACCGCGCCCGACCCGGAGGCGGTGTCGCACCACGCCGTCTTTTACGGCGCCGCGCCGGGAAACTACGACGGGTCGCTCCTCACGGACGGGGCGGGGTCCGTCGTCCTGGACGGCCTCCCCGACGGCCAGACGCGCTATTTCGCCCTCAAGGCGTGGAACCGGTGCGGCGTCTCCGGCTTCTCCTCCGAGGTGGCCTGCGCCGCCACCCACGGCCTGGGGTGGTCGCCCCCGGTGATGGTGGACGACCTGCGCGTCGTGTGGAACGGCGGGGGGCCCCGCCNNCCCCGCCTCTCCTGGACCCTCCCCGCCGCCGACATCTGGGGCGGCCCGGCAGCCGCGGCCCAATGCCGCGTCTACCGCACGGGCGACCCCGCCGTCGTCCCCGACCGCACCGCCGCCTCCCCCCACCTGGCCGCCGTCGTGGACGCCGCCGCCTGCCCCGGCGGGGCGTGCGCCTGGACCGACCCGGCCGCCCCCGTCCCGGCTTATTACCAGGTCTCGTGCGAGACCGCGGAAGGGGAGGAGAGCGCCCTCAGCGCCGCCCCGCCGGCCCCGCCCGGATACCCCGCCGCCGCGTGGGACGGCGCGCAGGGGTGTACCCGCCTCACCTGGGGCCCCGTCACCCAGACCCTGGCGGGGGAGTGGGCCGTGATCCAGGGGTACCGCGTTTTCAGGGGGGCCGACCCCGATTTCCTCCCCGATGTGAGGGAGGGGAGCGACCAGGTGGGGTTCACCACCGCCCTGGAGTTCTGCCACCCCCACCCGGTCTCCGAAATCTATTACTATAAGGTTATGGCGCTGGATTCGAGGGGGAATACGGGGCCGTACTGAAATAAGTCGGCAGTGGGCAGTCGGCAGGCGTTAGTTGCCAGTCGGCAGTCGTTAGTTGCCAGTTGGCAGTGGGCAGCGGGCAGTGGGGGGATAGCGGAATGAAAGAGTGGTGAGAGAGGATCAAGCGAGGCAAGAAACTGGGGGAGCATGGCGATTAGAGTCCGGCCAAAGGCCTATAATAACGCTAATGGAAAATATGATAGATTTAGTCAAAAGGAATACAAGTGCCTATCCGGGAACCGATCAGCCTTCAGGGAGAAGATTTGTATCTAATTGAAAATTTGGCAGATAGGAAGTTGCTATCCTAACTATGCCTCTTCTGCCGAATGCTCCCTGCCCACTGCTAACTGCCGACTGCAGACTGCCCACTGCCGACTGCCCACTGCCGACTGCCCACTGCCGACTGCCCACTGCCGACTGCCCACTGCTAACTGCTTCTTGAACATTTCCCCGACTTATGGTATATAGTATGTGATTAGTAAATTCGAAGAGGAGGTTGCGTTATGAAGAAATTGGTCCTTTTAGTCCTGATCCTGGGCCTCCCCGCCCTCGTGTTGGCTTCCAACATGGGGTTCAAGGCCCAGATCAACAAGACCGCCGGCGGGTCCAACGTGTGGTGGGTCTCCTTCCCCTACTTCTACGACCCCAACGGGGACGGGAGCGTCAACTCGACAGAGGTGTGCACCGACACCACAAACCTTGCTGGTATTGTAGCGTGGAATGCATCTACCGGCAAGATGGAAACCTTTACGTGTGGAGGGTTCAGCACCCCGTTCACTATCAGCAAAGGTGTTAGTTATCGATTCGCAGGTAATGGCACGGCAGAGATCCAATGGACGGCCGTGGGATCGCACGACCCCTCTTTCGGCCACTCTTACACGGCTGGCGGCTCCAATGTGTGGTGGGTCTCTGTTCCCTATCATTGGAATCCCACGGGCGGTGTTAAAAATGCTGCAGCGATGTGTTCTGAGGTCACAAACTTAGCTGGTGTAGTTGACTGGAATGCAGCAACTGGTAAGACAGAGACTTTTACCTGCGGCGGTTTCACCACCCCGTTCACCATTGATGTTTTCAGTGGTTACCGGTTTGCAGGCAACGGCTCTGCCACGATTACTTGGACTCCGTCGCACTACTGATGAAGGAGAGAGTGAAGATGAAGAATATCCTTTTGACCCTTTTGATCCTCGGCTTGGCTGCTGGCCTTTTCCCCCAATGTCAAAATAGTATTCTCGGTGAAACCGAGATAAACGCCTGCGCCGTCAAGCCCCTCATCTACGGCGTCCGCAACCTGTGGACCACCGCGGGCGGCTCCTACAAGCATGTGTGGGCCCTCCACAACGCCGACGGCGCCCGGGCCATAGACAAGGCCCCCTCCGCCACCAACCCTGTCGCCACCTTCACCACCAACGCCGGTTGGGGATGCGGATCAGCCAACCTGCGGTGCATCCAGATGCAGGGCGACGATTGCGGCAACTTCGACACGGCCGCCGTAGACCATTGCAAGTTCGTGTATCTGTTCGAGCAGAACAAGCTGGACGCCCAGCCCCAGTTCGCCGTACTCGTCTTTGGTGAGAACGCTGGAAACACCCTTCAAATGGAAACAGTCCA
The DNA here is from genome assembly GCA_002327305.1 of Holophagales bacterium UBA2201. GTDB lineage: Bacteria > Acidobacteriota > Thermoanaerobaculia > UBA2201 > UBA2201 > UBA2201. The sequence continues at coordinate 5,115 of DCUZ01000026.1, forward strand.
GACCAACATCAACACCGCGGGGCGCGGGTGCAACGCCACGATGACCCCCGTCATCGGGACCATCTCAGCGACCAACCCCAACCAGCCCGCCATTGATTCCTACCTGCTCGACACCCCCGTCGGCTCCACCACCATCACCCTCTCCTGGGCCCTCCCCAACGGCGAGGGGATCATGTTCACCAAGGACACCGAGGACACCCTCACCTGCGGCCAGGCCTACGGCTTCAACCCGGCCGACCGCGCCGCGGCCATGGCCGAGCTGATCACCGGCTGGGAGATCTTCTACGCCTACGCCAACACCCCCCCCGCCCCTGGCCTCCGCGCCGGGTGGACGGCGGTGAACGACACCGACGCCACCCGCGTCCAGGTGGGCGGCGTGTGGTACTCCACGAATGAGGCGGCCACCGTCGTCGTCCCCAACAGCGGCACCAACGGCATCCTCCTCTCCGTCAGCCCCATCTTCGACGGCGCCGCCGGCTCCCCCGGCCGGGCCATCCTGGGCACCAAGAGCGTCCGCCTCGCCGGTGTCACTTCCCTGGCCTCCGACCCGGTGGACCCCACCCCGGTTTCCTTTGCCTCCTTCACCGGCCGGTATGAGGACCTCCAGACCGTTTCCCTGGCCTGGGAGACCTCCTCGGAGACCGACGCCATGGGGTTCAACGTGTACCGCTCCCTCGACGGCGCCACCTGGACCAAGGCCAACAGCGCCCTCATCCCCGCCAAGGGGCAGGGCGGCGCCGGGGCCTCCTACGCCTTCACCGACCAACTGCCGAAACAGCGCGTCTACCAGAAGTGGCAGTACCGGGTGGAGGAACTCTCCAACGAGGGCCTGCGCGTGGCCGAGGCCAACACCACCGTCACCAAATAAGAACAACCCCTCTTCATAAACCGCATACAAACGGCGGGCCCGATTCGGGCCCGCCGTTTATTTTAATAGTGGGCAGGTGTTAGTGGGCAGTTGTTAGTCTGCAGTGGGCAGTTGTTAGTTAGCTGGGGATGGCTTTTCTCAGACTCCAGATGATCCGTCCCACTTCGTCGCATTGGTCTAAAAGGAGGGATGAATCGGATGGGGATGTAAAACCGACGGCCGAAGCGAACTCCAACAGATATAATGTCTCGGCTTGTGATCCCAGCGCGATATCAAGAAAATGCCTGAATTCCTTCTTGCTTTTTCGGTTAGCGCCTTCGACGATATTGGTGGGTATGGACAATGCCGCCCGGCGTAACTGCTGGGTGAGGCCAAAGCGTTCACGCGCGGGAAACGGTTCAGTGGCGCGGTACACCGCTAATGCCAGGGCATGCGCTTTTTGCCATGCGATCAGGTTCTTATAATTAGCCATCAAACCGTCCTTTCAAGGCAACTATCTACTCCCAACTGCCAACTGCCGACTAACAACTGCCGACTGCCCACTAACAACTGCCGACTAACAACTGCCGACTAACAACTGCCCACTGCCAACTAACAACTGCCCACTGCCGACTAACAACTGCCGACTAACAACTGCCGACTAACAACTGCCGACTGCCCACTAACAACTGCCAACTATCTCCCCCTGGGTCCGGTGGGAACAACCTGAATGTCGATGCTCCGCCCCCGGCGGGAAACCACCCGGCACTCGATCCCTTCGGGGACCGCGGGGGCGCGGGAGCGGCGGGGGAGCTCCACCGTCATGTTGTGGACGGGGGTGTGGAGGGTGATCCAGGAGGCCACGGCCCACTTGCTGAGGTAGTTCACCGCGCGGGCCCTCGGGAAGGCCTCCCAGTAGGACTCGATGGTGTAGGGGAGGCCGCCGATGTGGAGGTCGGCCTCGCGCGGCAGTTCGGGGAGGAGGCGGGTCAGGGACTGGAGGAACATCCGGTTGATCCGCCCGCTGTCGCGCCATTCGCCGTAGGACCAGAAGAGGGGGGAGAAGGCGGCGTGGGCGCCCGCGAGGAGGGCCAGGAGGAGGAGCGGGGCGAGGGCGGAACCCGGAGGCGGAAGGCGGAAGGCGGAAGGTGGAGCGGGGGCGACACCCTGTGCGGGCGTCCTGAACCCGCGTTGGGTCCGAGCGAAGGACGGAAGGGCGGACGCGGGCGCGTCGTCCGGCAGGGCCGTTGCTTGATTTTCTTCCTCCTTCCTCCTTCCTCCTTCCTCCTCTGCCCATGCCGTTCCTTCCTCCTTCCGTCTGCCCCCTGCCAACTGCCCCCTGCCGACTGCCCACTGCCCACTGCCCACTGCCAACTGCCGACTGCCAACTGCCGTCTGCCCTGCTTTCCCCACCGCCATCCCCACCATCATGCAATACGGCACCAGGGGCAGGTACATGTACCGGTGGACGTCGCGGAGGAGGAACATGCGGTGGGAGGGGAGGAGGATGAAGAGGGGGAGGAGGAGCCACGCCAGCCCCAGGAGGAGGGCGCGCCCCCGGGCCGGGGTCCGGGTGAGCATCCGCAGGCCCGCCCTCAGGGCAAAGGCGAGCAGGCCCAGGAACAGGAGGGCGGCGGTGAGGTGGAGGGCCCCCTCGGCCGCGGCTCGCGGGACCGCCTCGGCGGGGAGGCCGGCGGGGACGGCGAAGAGGCGGGCGGTCCACGCGCCGGCGGCCGGCGGGGGGAGGAGGGGAAGGAGGAACGGCAGGGCCAGCAGAAGGGTCAGGGGCAGGCCTGGAGCGAGGGCCCAGAGGCGGGAAAGGCGGAGGTTGGCGGCCGTTCCCAGGAGGGCCGCCCATCCCAGCAGTAAGACGATCACGGCGAAGGGGGCGGCCCGGAGGGGGGCGGCCGCGGTGAGGAGCCCCGAAAGGCGGGGGGGGTCGAGAAGGTCGAGGAAGTAGGTGGCCGTGATGCCGGTGAGGGCCGGAAGGGTCCCGCCCGCGGGTTCGGGGGCCGGGAGGAGATACCCTCCCACCCCCCCCAGGACGGCCCACCTTGCCGCCAGGAGGATGGCGGCGGTCAGGGCGTAGAGGAGGAAGGAGGAAGGGAGAAGACGGAAGAAGGACGAAGGACCCGTGAACGGCGCACCCAGTCCCCCTTCTGCCTTCTCTCTGTCCGCCAGGACTCCGTGGATCCAGATGAGGGCGGGAAATATGACGGCCAGCTCCTTGGACCAGAACGCCAGGGCGAACAGCCCCAGCGCCAGGGCGGTCCAGCGCACGCGCCCCCGGCCGGGGTCTTGGCCCCTGAGGTGGGCGAGGAAGGCCCCCAGCAGAAGGAGGGCGCAGAGGATGTCCTGCCTCCGGGCGGAGGTGGGGAGGGTCTCCACCAGGATGGGGTGGAGGGCGAAGAGGGCGGCGCCGAGCCAGGCGGCGAAGGCCCTCCCCTCCAGGAGGCGGCGGAAGAGGAAGAAGGCCATCAGGACGGCCGCCGCGTGGAGGAGGAGGTCGGTGAGGTGGTACCCGAACGGGTTGAGGCCCCACACGGCGTAGTCGGCGGCGTAGGAGAGGGAGGTGACGGGGCGATGGAACCGGGCATGGTCGGCGAAGGCGCTCCCGGCCATGAGGGGGGAGGTCCAGAGGCGGCCGAAATCGCCCCACGATCCGATGCGGGCGGTCTCGATGAGGGTGAGGGTGTCGGTCCCGGTGAAAAAATACCCCAGGACCCGGTGGTGGGCCCCGAACGCGAGGGCCGCCAGGAGCACCAGCGCGGCCCACGCCTTCCGTTGAAGGGGGGCCGGACGGGACGGCGTCATCCGCTACCGGGGGATCTGCCGGACCAGGGGGTCATTCTGACGGGCCGACTCCAGGAACTGGGGGGCGTTGCGGGCCAGCCACTCCTTTTCCCGGCGCAGGAGGGGGTCCCGCTTCATCACGAAGGCCAGTTTGTAGAGCGCCAGGTGGACTTTGGGGTTGGCGGGCTCCAGGGCCGTCATCTCGGTGAAGGCCCGGAGCGAGTCCTCGAAGCGTCCCGCCAGGGCGAGGGAATCGGCGTATTCGTAGAGGATCTGGGGGTTGTCCCGGAAGAGGAGGTTGGCCGCGTTGAGGTAGGCCGCCGCGTTGGCGCCGTCACCGCCCCCCTTGAAGAGCATCCCCGCCTGGAAGTAGGGCTGGTAGAAATCGGCCCCCTGGGCGCAGCTCTCCCGGAAGGCCGCCAGGGCGGCGGGCCCCTGGCCCGCCCCCAGTTGGTCCATGCCCCGGAAGAAGGCCGCCATGGCGCGATGGGTGCGGGGGTCCTTGACCACGCCGTCGAGGAAGGCCCGCACCTCTTCGGGGGGGCGGGAGGCGCCGGCCACTTCGAGATATTTCAGGTACCCGTAGGTGAAGTCGGGGTACCGCCGCATGGTCTCGCGCAGTTTTTCCAGCGCCTCGTCCACCCGCCCGGCCTGGACCAGGCGGTCCACGATGAAGGAGAGGAAGGGGAACTCGGGGAACCGCTTCAAGGCCTCGGCCATGGCGCCGTCGTAGCCGGCCGTGTCGCCGAGGCGGTTGTAGATCTGGAGGAGATGGGCCCACCCCTCCACATAGTCGGGGTTGAGGGCCAGGGCGGCTCGGGTGTCGGCCAGGGCTTCGGGGAAGCGCTTGAGGAGGAGGAGGGCGTAGCCGCGGTTGAGGAGCATCCGGTATTCTCCGGGGAACCGCTTCAGCGCCCCGTCGGCCGCGGCGAAGGCGCCGGCGTAGTCGCGCGCCTTGATCGCCTGGTCCGTGGCCAGGTAGGCGTCGATGACGGGGGGCCATCGGCTCGGCGGCAGGGCGGCGGTCCCCTCGGAGGGGCGGGCCGGGGAGAGGTAGCCCAGGGAGCCCAGGTTCTTGATGTCCTCCATGCTCACCTCGAGGCGGGCCCGCTCCTCCGCGGCGGCCTTGAGGTAGGGCCGGGCCTCCCGCTGGAGGGCGTCGTACTCGCCGCCGGGATGGAGATTGGCCTCCTCGCGGGGGTCCTTCGCCAGGTCGTAGAGGGCGGGCTCGGCGGCCGAGAAGACCGCCTTCGACGGGAGGCGGAGCATGCCGTACAGTTTCTCCCAGCCGAAATTGAAGTAGCCGAAGTGGGTTTCGAGGAAGAGGCGGTCGCGGGCGGGCGCCTTTCCCTCCAGAAGGACGGGGGAGAGGTCCACCCCGTCGAGTCCCGCCGGGGCCTCGATGCCGTTGAGGGCGCACAGCGTGGGGAAGAGGTCCAAAAGCGAGACCAGGCCGCCGACGCGGCGGGGCGGCGGCGCCTTCTTCATCCCGGCCGGCAGCTTGATCCCCAGGGGGACGGAGACGGTGGTGCCGTAGAGGTAGTAGCCGTGCTCCTTCTCCCCGTGTTCCCCCAGCCCCTCGCCGTGGTCGGAGAGGAACACGATGACGGAGGGGTCGTAGAGATTCCGCTTCCGGAGATGGTCCAGGAGGGCGCCGACGGCCGCGTCGGTGGCGGCCACCTCGGCGGCGTAGGGGTCGTCGGGGAAGCGGGCGGCATATTCGGCGGGGGCGATGTAGGGGGTGTGGGGGTCCCAGTAGTGGAGGAACAGGAAGAAGGGGCGGTCGGCGGGACGGGCCTCCAGCGCCTCGATGGCGGCGTAGGTGACATCCATGGCCGGGCGCTGGACGAGGTGGGGGCCGGCGGTGGTGTCGGTGAAGAGGGGATTGCCGGTGGCGGGGCGGTAGAGGAAGCGGTCGTCGTAGAAGGCGAAGCCCCGCTCCAACCCCCGCCCCTGCGACAGCGGCTTTCCGCCGATGACGCCGATGGTGTGCCGTCCCGCCTCCGCGAAGAGGGGGGCCATGAGGGGAAGGTCGGGCCCGACGGTGAACCCCAGGTTGTAATGGATGCCGTGCCGGTGGGGATAGAGGCCGGAAAAGAGCGAGGTGAAGGCCGGCAGGGTGATGGGGACGGGGGTGAAGGCGTCGTCGAAGGTCGCGCTTTCGCCCATGAGCCGGTCCACCCTCGGGGTGAGGGATGCGCGGTCGGGGTTGTAGTGCCCCACATAGTCGCGCCGGAGGGTGTCCACGGAAATGACGACGGTGTTGTATTCGGCCCTCTTCCCGCAGGCGGCGAGGAGGAGGACGGCGAGCAGGAACAATCCTTTTTTCATGGGCTAATCATGCCATCGGGGACGGGAAAAGTCAATTATTCAAGTGGGCAGTGGTTAGTCGGCAGTGGGTAGTCTGCAGTCGGCAGTGGGTAGTGGTTAGTCGGCAGTGGGAAGTCTGCAGTCTGCAGTGGGCAGTAGTTAGTCGGCAGTGGGCAGATTGAAGCCTGCCAACTGCCAACTGCCAACTGGTAACTGCCAACTGCCAACTGCCAACTGGTAACTGCCAACTGGATACTGCCGACTATCTCACATCGTGATCCTCTGCACCAGCGCGTCCTGTTGCTGGGCCAGGCGGAGAAAATCGGGGGCCTGATGGACCAGCCAATCGTAGGCCTCCTGCGCGCGGTCGAACCGTTCGAGGAGCCAGGCGGTCTTCATCACGGCCAGGTGGACTTTGGGGTTCCGGGGGTCCAGGAGGAGGGTCTGAAGGAACCCCTCGAGGGCTCCTTCCAGGTCTCCCGCGCCGGCGAGGGCGTCGCTTCGCTCGTAGAAGGCCTGGGGACTGGCGGGGCCCAGCAGGGTGGCGGCGTTGAGCCTGGCCGCCGCGGCCGGGAAGTCGCGGGCCCCTTTCAGCAGGATGCCGGCGTAGAGATAGGGCTCGGGAAAGTCGGCCCCGGCCTCGCAGGCCTGCTGGAGGGTCTCCAGCGCTTCGGGCAGGCGCCCTTCCAGATAGTGGGTCATGCCGTCGAAGTAGAGGGCGATGATGGGGAGGCGTTCGCGGTGGGGGGGGGCGGCGGCGCAGGCCTTGGCCTCCTCGACGCGCTGGGACTGGATGAGGAGGTCGAGGGTGGCCAGGATGGGATACGGAAGGAGGGGATGCGTCTCGCGCGCCCGGCGCAGAAGGTCCAGCGCCTCGTCGGTTCGGCCGCCGGTCACCAGGGCCTCGACGCGATGCCGCAGGAAGGTGCCGGGGGGGAACCGCTTCTCCGCCACGGCCAGGAGGGCGGAATAGCGGGCCTCTTCGCCCCTGCGGCGATGGGCCTGCATCAGCAGTTCGTATCCCTCGATGGCGTCCGGGTTGAGCAGGAGGGCGTGTTCCAGGTCCGCGATCGCCGGGCCGAGGGAGCCCTCGACCATCAGGGCGTATCCCCGCATGAGGAGCATTTTGAAGTCGTCCGGGTGGTCCCGCAGGAAGGCGTCGTAGAGGGCCCGGGCCTGGGCCGGCTTCCCCTCCGCGATGAGGGCGTAGCCCCGGTCGTAGACGCCCATCACCGCGGGCCACTGCGAGGGGGGAAGCGGCTTCGCCGGGGTCGATCCTCCTCCCGGCGCCACATACCCCAGACTCATCAGCGCCCGGGCGCCCTCCGAAACGGGCCGCGCGGCGGCCCCGGCCCGCTCGGCCTCCTGGAGGAAGGGGCGCGCCCGGCGCCAGAGTGCGTCATAGCCCTCGGGGTGGAGGTTGGTCGCCTCCGCGGGGTCCGCGGCCCGGTCGAAGACCTGGGGCTCGGAGGAGACGACGATCTTGCGGGGTTCGACGATGAGGCCGTACATCTTCTCCCACCCGTGGCTGATGTGGGGGTATTCGGACTCGAGGAACATCGGGGTCTCGGGAAGCGCGGTCCGCCCCTGGATCAGGGGCCAGAGGTCGCGCCCATCCACCCCCCCGGGCGCGGGGAGCCCGAGGATGCCGCAGACGGTGGGGAAGATATCCATGAGGGTGGCGGGCGCGTCCAGTCGGCGGGGGGGGTGGCGCCGGCCCAGGGACGCCGGCAGTTTGACGCCCAGGGGGACGGCGATGGTGGTGTCGTAGAGATAGTACCCATGCTGGTCCTCGCCGTGCTCGCCCAGCCCCTCTCCGTGGTCGGACCACAGGACGATGAGCGCCTCGTCGTAGAGTCCCTGGTGTTTGAGGGCCGCCACGAGCGCCCCCACGGCCTCGTCGGTGTAAGCCACCTCACCGGCGTAGGGATCGTCCGGGTGGCGGCTGGCGAAGGGCTCCGGGGGCTGGTAGGGGAAGTGGGGGTCGAAGAGATGCAAAAACAGCATCCACGGCCCCTTGGGGGCGGCGTGGAGGGCCTCCACGGCGATCAGGACGCTGTCCATCGCCGGGCGGTGGGAACGCTCCAGGGCGGCCTGTTCCGCGGTGAGGGGCCGGTAGAGGGGATTGCCCCCGCCGGGACGGCGGAGGAAGGCGTCGTGGTAGGAGGCGAAGCCCCGCTCGAAGCCCTTCCCGGCGGCGAGGGGGACGCCGCTGGGGACGCCGATGGTGTGGAATCCCGACCGGGCGAGGCGGGCGGGGAGGAAATCAATATCTTCAGGAATGGTGAAGCCGATGTTGTGGTGGACCCCGTGGCGATACGGGTAGATCCCCGTAAAGGCCGAGGTGAAGGAGGGGAGGGTGAACGGGACCACCGTCGAGGCCCGGGTGAACACCTGGCTCTCGGCCAGCAGGGCGTCCATGTGGGGGGTGAGGCCGGCGCGGGCGGGATCGTAGGTCCCGACATGGTCCCGCCGCAGGGTGTCGATGCCGATGAGGACGGTGTTGTAGCGCGCGGGGGCGCGGCATCCCCAAACAGAGAGCAGGAGGAGGAGGACGGCGGTCTTTTTCACGGGCTTATCGTGCCATATTCCGGCGTGGCCGTCAAATGGCTGGGTCACGCCGCGCGTGGGGGAAGGGCGGAATTCTGATACCATAGTCGGCATGTCAAACGGCCGCGCGAAGGGACCATGGATCGCGGCGGGCATGGTCGTCCTCATCCTCGGGGCGGCCGCCCTGCAATGGCGCACCTTCGACCACCTCATCGAGGATGCCTACATCTCCTTCCGCTACGCCCGCCACTGGGCGGACGGCCCGGGGCCGGTCTACAATCCCGGAGAGCGGGTGGAGGGCTACAGCAATTTCCTCTGGGTCGCCCTCCTCGCGGCCGCCCACCGGGGCGGCCTGCCCATCCCCGAGGCGGCGCGGTGGATGGGCCTCCTCTTCGGTCTCCTCGCCCTCAATGAGTCGCGCCTTCTGGTGCGCGGCGTACTGCGGGAGGCCCGGGGGGCGCCGTGGGCTCAATGGCTTCCCCCCCTGGGGCTGGCCCTGTGGCCGTGTTTCGCCGCCTGGCCCCTTTCGGGGATGGAGACGGCGGCCTTCGCCTTCTTCCTCACCCGCGGCCTCCGGCTCTACGCGGTCCGGTTCGCATCGCCCGCGGAGCAGGCCCCTCCCTTCCTGGGCCAGGCCCCGGCGATGCTGGCGCTGGCCTGCCTCACCCGGCCCGAGGGGCTCTATTGGGCCGGGGGTCTCACGGCGGCCGCCTGGATCCGCCGGGGGGTGTCGCTGAGGTCGGCGTTCGGGGGGGTGGACCGGCGCGAGGTGTGGTCCCTCTGGGTCCCCGTCCTGGCCTATTACGCCTGGAAACTCCACTACTACGGCGCCCTCCTGCCCAACAGTTTCGGCGCCAAATACGGTTTCGGCCCCGATCATTCCTCCGTGGGCCTCGACTATCTGATCCGTTTCCTCTGGGGCGGGTGGGGGGGGTGGGGCCTCCTGGCCGCCATGATTTTATTCGCGATGGAGCGGGGACGCCCCTTCCGGGAGATCCTGGCCCTTCTGGCCGGGTTCACGGCCCTGATCGCCTACATGGGGGGGGACATCTACCCCTTCGCCCGGTATTTCACCCCCATCCTGCCCGTAGTCCTTGCCCTCGGGACCGGGGCCGTGGTCCTTCTGCTGTCGGCGCCGAGGGGCAAAGCAGCCGCGTGGGGGATGGGGATTTTCGCGGCGGCGGGACTGCTCCTCGTCCATCCTCCCGGGACGGCGGCGGAGCGGGCGGTTTGGGAGGGGCTGAGGACCAACGACCGGGCGAGATTGGAATTCGTCCAATACAACAAGGGTGCGCTGGCGGCCGTGGATTCGCTCGCCATTCAGGATGCCGGGATCATCCCCTTCCACCTGGACGCGACGGCCATCGACATGCTGGGGCTCAACGACGCCCACATCGGCGGGCAGAGCATCCCGGAGGGGGAGCGCGGGGCCTTCGGACACGAAAAGCACGACGCCGATTATGTCCTGGCCCGGAAGCCGTCCCTGGTATTTTTCGTTCTCCACCATTGGACGCCCGCGCAGGTCCGGATCCCCGGGATCGGCGCCCCCGGGGACCTCTCCTTTCCCGACACGGTGCCCCTGGTCCTTCTGCGGTTCGACGAACTGCCCGCGCAGACGGGTCTTTGGGAAAACCCGGAATTCAAGGTGCGCTACCGTCCCCGGGCGGTGGATTTCGCGGACAAGCGGATCGTCCTTTATTTCCGGGACGGGGAACTCTCCGCTCTCCTGGACCGGCCGGGTCCGCTGGGGGAGGAGGGGACCGCCCGGCTGGTCGCGGGGGTCCTGCGGAAGGGGATCTACGAGGAGGGGCGCATCGTGTTGGACCGGCTGAAGCGCGCGGGGCGGGTGGGAGCGGATGCGTCGAGCGCGCTGGAGAAGGCCATCGGAGAGGCGGACCCGGAGCGCCTGGGGAGTTATCGGAGGGGCCGCGCGGAGATGGCGGCCCGGCATCTGCGGCGGGCGCGGGCGGCGGACGAGGCCGGACGGCGGGAGGAGGCGGCCAGGATCCTCGGCCGCGCCGCGAGGACCTATCCGGAGGACCGATCGGTCCTCCGCTTCCGGGCGGACCGGTGGCTGGGGGAGGGGCATGCCGCGGGGGCGTGGGCGCTATACCGGCGTCTTCTGGACGGGGGGGGGGGTTGNNATGGGGGGGGGGGGGGGGGGGCCCGACCTGTGGTCGGCGGCCGGCAGGGCCCTCAAGGCGCTGGGCCGGTCCGGGGAGGCGGCCGAGTGCTGGCGCCGCGCCCTGGCCCTCGATCCCAACTTCCTGCCCGCCCGCGAGGCCCTGCGGTCGGCCGGAAAAACGGAGGGATGACCCGGCTCAGGGCCCCGGAGAAGGGGGCTGGGCCGGAGCGAACACGGCGGCTTCCAGGGTCCGGATGTGCGCCGCGATCTCCGCGGTGAGCCGCTCGTCGCCCCACGCTCGGGAGAGTTCGAGGGCCCGGCGGGCGGCGCCGAGGGCGCCGTTGCGGTCGCCGATGTCCGAACGGGCGGCCGCCAGGTTGAGCCAGTGGGGTATGCGGTCCCAGTACACGGCCGAAAGGGACTCCCACACGCCCAATGCCCCGGCGGGATCCCCGGCGAAGAGCTTCCACTGGCCCAGCAGATAGACCGTGTCGGCGTCGGAGGCCTCCGACGCCGACTCCAGGTAGGCGATCACCTTGCGGTTCAGGACCTCCAGCGCCGCGGGCTCCCAGAACCGCGACAGGATCATGCCGGGGAACCGTTCACGGGTCCGCTCCTCTCCCTGGGGCAGGAGGGCGAAGAGGAACCGTCCCTTTCCCATCTCGGCCACGTGGGCCGGGATCTCCCGCATCAGGGCGTCCTGGACCCGCCAGAAAAACTGGGGGTCCTCGGCGGACATCACCAGATGGACGCTGTCCACGGCCCAGAAATCCACCCCCCGTTCCCGGGCATATTCCAGGGTGGCGTGCCGCTCGTGGGCCATGGCCCGTCCCTCCACCCGCAGGCCCGCGCGCGCCACCAGCGCATCGTTGAGGCCGAGGCGGTCCAGCGTGCGGAGTCGGGAATAGTAGGGGATGGCCCCCACCGAGGAGACGGCGATGTAGGCGTCCGGGGGAAAAACGCCCTCCGAGGAGAGGCGCCCCATCAGTCGTCCCTCCGGGGCCACGGCTTCGAGGAAGAGGCGGTGCTCCTCCTGCCGGATCCCGACGAAATGCATGGTGGTCTTCCGCACGAGCCCCTGGTAGGCCTCCGCGATGGGGCGGAGGGCCCACCGGCCCAATACGGCGTCCCGGCCGGGGTCGAGGTGCCGCTTGGCGGCCTCCATGCGGGTCTGCAGGACGGGGAACTGGACCAGGTTGTACATCGGCGACGCGTTGTGCAGACGGGGGGGGAGCCAGAAGACGGAGGTGTCCTCGGGCGGTTCATGCTCGCCGGGGAAGGCCACGATGTACTGGTCCATGGGGAACTGGCGGTGTCCCTGCCAGGGGAGCCACGCCAACCCCGCAAGGACGGCGGCCGCGTAGATCGGCGCGAGACGGCGGCCCCGCCGGCTTTGGGCCCAATGAAGCGTCCCGGCGTACAGGAGGATGAAAAGGAAGGGGAAATAGAGGTCCAACGGCCGGAACTCGAAGTGGTCGCCGCCGATGAGGGCGATGTAGGCCATGTGGGGGAGCACCACCGCCGCGAACACCAGGGGGACGGCGAGGGCGCCGCGCCGGCGGAACCAGAGGACGGCCGCGATCATGAGGGGGACCCAGAGGAGGGCTCCGTATTCCAGGAAGAAGGTGCCGAGGTAGTTGAGCCCCATGCCCAGCCAGGTCCTGCCGCCCACCTTGGCGTAGTAGGTGTTGGGGAGCCACTGGCCGTAGTAGGCGATGCGGAAGAGGAAGTGGGCGCCGATGACCGCGCCCATGCCCGCCGCCTGCGCGGCGATCCGCCAGAAGGTCCTCCTCCTTTCCATCGCCAGGATCAGGCCGGCGGAGCCGAAGGCGGCGCCGGCCAGCAGGATGCCGTCCGGACGGGTCAGGGCCCCCAGGGCGAACAGCAGCGCCGCCAGGGGAAAGGGCCGGTGCGCTCCCAGCCGGTGGTCCTGGAGTTCGGCCAGGAGACGGAGCGTTCCGCCGACGACCAGCACCTCGAACAGGCGCGTCTCCAGGCCGCTGGTGGACCAGACGGCCACGCTGCGCGTTGCGGCCAGCATCAGGAGCGGGAGGGGGGTGAGCCACCGCGGTTCGGGGGCCTTCATCACCCTCAGGAGGAACCACAGCACCGCCGCCCAGAGGAGGATGGTCAGGGCGAACGTGAGGACCGGCGCGGCCGTTTCGGGGGGGATCCCCAGCCGGTGGGCCGCCGCGAGGAGCAGGACCCAGAGGAAATTGGTGTATCCCTCCACCCGCTCCTCACCGGGATTGAAGACCAGACCGTGTCCCTCGGCGAAATTGACCGCGTAACGGAACGAGATGTAGGCGTCATCGGTCAGGAAGCGGTAAGTCCAGCCGTGCCAGAGGAGGAGACCCAGCGTGCCCAGGAGGACCAGGGCCAGCCACGGGTGGGCGCGCGCGGAACGCGGGATTTCGCGAAAGGCATGAAACGCGGGCATCACGGATTAGAATACCACAGAGGCAGTGGGACGGTGGACAGTTATCAGTCGGCAGTGGGCAGTTGGCAGGAGAAAAGAAGCATGAAAAAAGAAGGCGGAAGACGGAAGATGCAAGACAGAAGGAGGAAGGCAGAAGGCGGAAGAGGGAAGGCGGAAGGGGGAAGGCGGAAGGGAGAAGGCGGAAGGGGGAAGGCGGAAGGGAGAAGGCGGAAGGGAGAAGGAGGAAGGAAGAAGGCGGAAGGGGGAAGGAGGAAGGAGGAAGGAAGAAGGCGGAAGGGGGTAGGCATCGTGGGGAGGATTGCCATGGTCCCGCACCCCCGGCTTATCCTCCCGCGTATCATGATCTTGCTGAGGATTCGATTCGTCTCGAACCCCCGGCCTATCCTTCCGCGGGTGGGGGGTGAATACGGGAGGACGGCGGCATTGCCTGCGGGGAAAACGCTGTGCTATCATGATGCCATGATCGCCTTTACTATCGCCATTTTAGCCGTGTTGACGCCGGTCGGGGGGGACACCCACGATTTCGGCGAGGTCCTGGCGGGAGAGCGGGTCCTCCACACCTTCATCCTGGAAAACCGGGGGGACCGCCCCTTCGATGTCGTGGAGGTCCTCCCCACCTGTTCGCTGGAATCGGTTTCGGCCCCCTCAAAGATTCCCCCGGGAGAACTGGGGGAGTTCCCCGTCGTCCTGGATACCGGTTCCCTCTTCGGCCCCGTCCTGCGCGGCCTGACCGTGAAACTCTCGGACGGGGAGCGGGAGGTGCAGACGCTGTTCAAGATTTCAGGGATGGTCCATCATCCGGTGGAGATCGTACCCGAAGGCGACGAGGGCGCGGGAATCGGGTGGATGGGGGAGACGGTCGTCCAGGCCTTTTCCACGACGTTCCACGACCCGGCCCTCCCCCGGGTCGACCTCCTTGCGGCTGAAACGGTCGCGTCCGAGGACCAGCCCCTCCCGCCCGTCGCGTCGTCCGTCGAGGCCGCCCCCGACGGCCGGTCGGCCCGCGTCGTTCTGCGCCTCGATGCCAAGGCCCTTGTGCCCGGGGAATACCGGCACTGGCTGAACATCCGCACGACCCATCCCCAGGTCCCCCTGGCGCAGATCCCCGTCGCCTGGCTGGTCAGGGACCCCTTTCTGGTTTCTCCCCCGGAGGTCGTGTTCCACGGCCCCTCCATCTTCCATGCCGTGGAGGTCCGGTTTCCCTGCCGCGCCTACCGGGACGAGCACATGAAACAGCCCCTTTCCGAACCCCTCGGCGGAAAGGGCTTCCATCCCCTCGAAGCCAGAGGAGAGATGACCCGGGTCCGCCGCGGGCAGACCACGGCCTGGGTGGCCTCCTCCTGCCTCAGCCCCGTTCCCCCCGCCCAGGCCGGCAAGACCAAACACGTCGCGGTAGCGGACGGCTTGCGCCGTCCCTTGCGGATCGGTTCGATCTCCTGCGCCCATCCCCTCGTCTCCGTTTTCTGGCGGCAGAGTTCAGAATCCTCGTGCGCGTTGACGGTGACGCTGGCCGGAGAGCCCGAACGGGAAGAGACCGTCCTGCTGGAATTGGAGATCGAATCGCCCGTGCGGGAGCGCCGGGAGATCCCCATCCGTCTGGTGAAGGAGTGACGATGAAACGCCGGTTGGCCTGGCTGTGCCTCCTGATGTTGGTTTCGGCCGCCGGGGCCGCACAAGCCCCGGATCCCCGGTTGATCGTGGGCGAATTGAACGCCCTCGCCCTGGAGCCCGATCCATCCGCCCGGGAGAGGGTGGTGGCCTGGCTCGACCACGGCGACCCGGGGGTCCGCCGCGCGGCGGTCCGCGCCCTGGGCTATTTCGGCGACCCGGCCATCCTGCCGGTCCTCGAGCGCTTCGGGGCCGACCCAGACCCCAACCTGCGGGTGGCCTACCTGTTCGCCCTCATGCGCCTCGGGGACGCCGGGACCATGACGGCCCACGCGGGGATGGAGAAGGACGCCGATGGGCGCGTCCGGCTGGCGGCGGAGGCGGGCTTGACCCGTTTCGGCCTGGCGGACCGCCGGGAGTCGCTCCTGGAGACCCTGAAGAAACGGGACCTGGGGGAGGTCTCCATCGCCGCCTCGGGGCTGGTGCTGGTGGGAGGCGGGGAAAATCTCCGCGCCGTGGCGGGCCTGCTGGACCATCCGATGGACGAGGCGCGCGTCCTGGGGGCCCAGGCGTTGGGGGACGCCCCCCCGGAGGCGTTCATCGTGGAGAAATTGATCCGGGTGCACGATGGGGAAACCTATTCCTATGTTTCCGCCTCGCTGGGCCAGGCCATCGCGCGGGTGGGGGCCAGGGACCCGGCGCTGATGGCGCGCCTCCTCCCCTCGGCGCGGCACAAGGAGGGACTGGTCGTCCTTCTGAAACAAGGTCCGGCCGCTGAACGGGTGGAAAACGAACTCATCGCCCTGCTCGCCGGGAAGGACCGGGATCCGCTCCCCGTTCTGGAGGCGTTGCGCCACTTCGACGGCGGGGCGGCCGGGGCCGCCCTGAGGGGCAGGGCGTTCGACGCCGCGCTTCCTCCGGCGGTCCGGGCGCCGGTGATCCGCTGGTTGGGGGAGAGAAAGGACGAGGCGAGCCGGGATCTCCTGCGGAAGGCCCTCGATGATCCCGCCCCGGAGGTGAGGGCGGAGGCGTGCTACGCCCTGAGCCGGTTGAACGACCGGGCGTCGGCCCCGCGGGCCCTGGGACTCCTGAAGGACCCGGACCCCCTGGTCGTCAAGGCGGCCCTGGCCGCCCTCCGCAATTACCGCTACCTGCCCGGAAAGGGCGCCGTAGAGGCCATGCTGGATCATCCGGACGCCGAAGTGCGGGGGTTGGCGGGGGAAGCCATGGAAGCCATCAAGGCCAAGGAGGTCATTATGACCCAGGAGATCCACCGCCTCGGCCACGACGCCATGCTCGTCCGATGGCGCGACAAGGCCGTCTATTTCGACCCCTTCCGATTGCCGGAAGGGCTGCCCAAGGCCGATGTCATTCTGGTCACGCACGACCATCACGACCACCTGAGCCCGGAGGACATCGGGAAGATCGCCGCGGAGAGGACCGTCATCGTCCTGCCCAGGATCTTTTCCGGCAAGGCCAAGGGCCTGCCGGGGACGATCCAGACGATCGCCGCGGGGGAGACGGTGACGGTGGAGGGGTTGGAGGTGCGCGCGGTCCCGGCCTATAATCCCGGCAAGCAGTTCCACCCGAAGTCCTATGGCGGCGTGGGCTATTTCGTCACGATCGGCCGGACCGTCTACTACCACGCGGGCGACACCGACCTGATCCCCGAAATGAAACAGTTCCCTCCGGCCGATGTGTGCTTCCTCCCCGTTTCCGGAACCTATGTGATGACGGCGGGGGAGGCGGCGGAGGCGACGAAGATCCTGAAATGCGGGAAAGCGGTCCCCATGCACTACGGAGCCATCATCGGAGGGGAAGGGGACGCGGAGGAGTTCAAAAGAAAGGCCGCGTGCCCGGTGGAGATCCTGCCCCTGACGAATGCGTTGCCCTGAAGCCGGGTCCCGGATTCAGGCGGGGAAATCGTCGCCCGTCCGTCTGATCCAGCGGGCCAGTTCCGCTTCAAGGTGGCGCTGGAGGGCTTGGTGCCGGGGGTTTCCGACGAGATTGACGATCTGGAAGGGGTCCTCCCGGTTATCGTAAAGAAGCCAGGGTTGGCTGGCCCCGCCGGACCGAAGGCGGGCATAGGTGTGGCGCCCGGTACGCACGCCCCGCCAATCGCCGGATGCGGCGATGTCTGTAACCCCCGGAAGCAGGATTCTCATCAGGAAAAGGGAGTCTTCCGAGCGGTGTGCGGCCCCGTTCAACATCATAGGGGAAAGGTTCCGGCCTTCCATGGCCGGGGGTATGGGGAGTCCCGCCAGCCCCAGCAGGGTGGGCGACAGATCCACCGTTCCGGCCGGCAGGTCCAGCCGGCGGCCCCCCTTCAGGCGCCGCGGCCAGCGGATGAGAAGGGGAACGCCGATCGATTCCTCCCAGGGGAAATACTTGGTCCAGTGGTCGTGCGAATTGACCAGTTCGCCGTGGTCGCTGGTGTAAACAAGGATCGTGTCCGCAGCCAGTCCCATCTCATCGAGTGCACGCATCAGCCGGCCCATTGCAGCGTCAATGCCCGAAATGAAAGCGTAATAGCCGCACAACTGTTCACGGGTCGCGTCAGGGTGGCGGGTTACGTTGGGTCGGAGGGGAAAGGCCGTCTCCTGATAGCGGCGGCGCCACTCCGCAGGTGCGTGTTCATAGGGGCTGTGGGGAGGCGTGAAAGAGACGAACAGGCAGAAGGGGCGGTCCTTCAGCTTCCGAATCCCCTCAATCACCATCTCGGTCTGGGCGGGGACCGACCAGGGGTCCATATCCACACGCCGTCCCTCCGCGTCAAAGGTCCAGGTCCTGTACCCTCTGGCGTAGAGCACCCGGATGTGCCGCCAGTAATGGTCGAATCCCTGCCGCTTGGGTCCTGGAGGGATGTCCTCCTGGAGTTTGACCGTGTCCAGGTGCCACCGTCCGATGTAGCCCGTTGCGTATCCGGCGCGTTGGCAGACTTCAGCCACGGTGGCGAACCGGGGGTCCAGGGGAGTGGAGCAGTAATTCGGTAGATTCTCCGTGACGCCGTGCGTCTGGGGATAGAGGCCCGTCAGCAGAGAGGCCCGGGCCGGTGAGCAGAGGGGATAGTTGGCGACGCATTGGCTGAACACAACGCCTTGGTCGGCCATCTGCCCCAGATGGGGCGTGATGACATGGGATTCGGCGCCCCCGGACCAGGCCGAGGCCCGGTGGGAGTCGGAGAATACGAAGAGGATGTTGGGGAGGGAGCCGGTTGCGGCCCGGGCAGCCGGCAGGATCATGGGCGATTCACAGCCGGACAGGATCCCGCCTCCGACGGCCGCCGCGATCCCTCCCATGAGGGCCCCCTTGAGCAGATCGCGGCGCGTCACTTCCGGGGAGCGGGCACGGGTGCGGCGCGGCTTGTGGTTTTTCTTCGAATTCGTTTTCCTTCTCCGGCTCATGCGATGACCTCTCTTGCCCCGTCTCCTTTGAAGGATCCGCGGCAACGGCGGGCGAGTTCCTCAAAACGGGGGGTGGTGTGGTTCAGGAACAGGCGCATGGAATCGCACCAGGCCGGGCCCGGTGGTCCGGCCGACGGAACGAAACGCTGGCGGGGACATCCCCCGTAACATTGCCTCAGCCATTCGCAGGAGAGGCACGCGGAGGGGAGGGAGCGTTTCAGCGCAAGGAAATCGCGGCGCACCGGATGTTCCAGCATGGCCTCCCAGGAATCGCAGGCGATGTTGCCAAGACGCCACTCCGGGGCCATGCAGAAATCGCAGGGGTAGACGCTTCCATCGGCGTCGATCGCCCAGTACGAGCCGCAGGTATCCCGCAGGGTGCATTCCGGAGAGGGCAGGCCGAGGAAGGTGTGCAGGACGGAGTCGAAAAAGGGGATGGCGGTCTGCGGCGCGGTCCACCACGCGTCGAACAGATCGCAGAGGAAGCGTCCCCACTGCTCAGGCGTCGGAACGGGGAGGGCGACGGAACGGGGTCGTCCCTCCAGATGGAAGCAGGGGAGGAACTGCGCCGTCCGGATGCCCATTTTCCTGAAGAAGGCATAGAGGTCGGCGGCTTGGTCGGCCATGGGTCCGGTGACGGCGCAGAGGATATTGAAATCCACGCCGGCTTCCTGCAGGAGCCGCGCCGCGCGCCGCGCTTCGGCCCAGGAGGGTTTCCCGCTGGTTGTCCGGCGATGACGGTCGTGATTTTCCTCCATTCCATCCATGCTCAGTCCGACGATGAAGCGGTACTCCTTCAGGAACCGGGTCCAGGCCGCATCCAGGAGCAGTCCGTTGGTCTGTAAAGCGTTGCAGACGATCTGGCCGGGGGCGCCGAAACGCCGTTGGGCCGACACTGCAAAGCGGAAAAAGTCCAAGCCCGCCAGGGTGGGCTCACCGCCGCTCCAAACGAAGGTGGTGGAAGGCGTCCGGAGTTCCATGGCCCGGCAAACGACCGTTTTGAGAAGGGATTCGTCCATCCGGGCGGGGGAGAGGTCCTCCCGCCGATCGGAGGGAGGGGCCGCGTAGCAATAGGTGCAGGCCAGGTTGCACGCCGCCCCCGCGGGCCGGATCAGGAATGAAGAGGGAGGGGATGAAGGCATGGGGCTGTTCCGGCCTGATCATCCTGCTATTGGATATATCCCAAGGCCTTGAGGTTCTTGAGGTCCTCCTCTCCCAGGGGACTCTTGTGCGGGGTTTTTTTCAGGGTGATGCCATGTTTCTTGATGAACGAGCGAAGCTGGTTTTCCAGCCGCTTGCTCTCCTTCGGATGGGCAGAGTGGATGTCCTTCTGCTCCCGGGGGTCCTGGTCCAGGTTGTAGAGTTCGTGTTTTCCATCGGATGAGTGGATGAGTTTCCATGGAGCGTCGATCACCGCGATCCGGATGCGGTTGAGGCGCTTTCCGAAGCGCTCGTCGAAAATCAAATCCTTGCCTCCGTAGTATTTCTCGCTGATAAACGGATGATTTCCCGGCCTGAAGGGGAAGGATTTGGTCCCCTCGGAGAGGATCGGGTTTGGCAAATGGGACAGGATCAAATACGGTATGTCCATTCCGGCGACCGGCGTGGGGTCTTCCCGCCCGGCGGTCTGGCCCGGGGCCTTGATCAGTAGGGGCACGCGGATCACCTCCTCATACACATCCTTTCCGTGGCCGATCAGCCGGTGCTCGCCGAAAAACTCACCGTGGTCGGCCGTGACCAGGATGACCGTGTTGTCGTACAGATCCCGCTTTTTGAGCTCTCCGACCAAGGTCAGAAAATGGCGGTCCACGTTGGCCACGGCGGCGTCGTACTGGTCCGTGAGCTTGGCGAGCAATTCCTTGGGGAGCGGCTGGTCGGTCCCCATGACCCGCTCCTCCAGGGCTTCTATAAGCTCAACGTTGTCGTCAGAAGGAATTCTAAAGGGCAGCCCCGGGACAGGGGTGACATTATAGGGGCGATGCGTGTCGATGTAATTGACGCAGACAAAAAAGGGTTGTTTCCGGGGCTGATCGAGCCAGGCCAGGATGGTCGGATTGAGCTTGTCCGACCACACGCGATCGGTGACATAGGTCTGGAACCCCTGGTCCAACTGCCAGTATTTCGAAAGGAAGGCGGCGTTGGCGAAGAAGGCGGCCGTGGCGTATCCCCTTTCCGACAGGAATTCGGCCAGGGTGAGGTAATCGTGATGCAGGGGGTTCACATTGTGTTTCGCTTCATCGAGCCCCATATTGCGCGCCCCGTGCATGAAGACCGGAAGGCCGGTGAACATGGAGGCGTGGGAGGGGAGGGTCGTCGGAGCGGAGGCGATGGCATTGCGATAGCGGACGGCACTATTCGCGAAGCGGTCCAGTCCGGGCGTGATAGGCCGTCCATAGCCATTGTGCCCCAGACGGTCGTAGCGCAGGGCATCGAAGATGACCAAAAGGACATTAGGGGGGGATGGGGGGGGAGGGGCCGGCGCTGCAACGCCAACAGCGACGGGAATAATCGTCGCGAGCAAAAAGCCTGCGCGGATAATGTGCCTTTTCAATATGATCCTTATCATGACATTTCTATTTCGCAGTGTCGCATCCATATCGATCGAATACGCCATATGACGCTTTAATAATGCCCGAGGTGAGCGGTTCACTCGCAGATGATTGCATCAATTTAATTATATCATGAGTTGAATACTCGCCGGAAATCGCTTATCAAATCAAACTCTCTTAGCACTACAGGTTGCCAACTAACGGAAATGCCGACAGCAAACAGCAGCACCCGGCAGACCGTTTTGTGGCGGCGGAGCCGGCAAAGCCGACCCCCCCAATACCCCAAGGAGGTATGTTATGAAAAATGTTTTAGCAATCGGACTGGCCCTTATTTGCGCCGCAACCCTCACCGCTCAGGACATCACCATGATCTTGAGTGAGCGGCCGGTGGATCTCTGCCAACCCCACCAAATCCTGCAAAATGTCTTTAGCCCCGTCCGCGCGCTGAACCTGTTCGGCGCCCAGGCATGGGCCCTTCATCATCGGCATCAGGTATTCGAGAGCGCCGATAACGATCTCGCGCTCGGGTATCCGCAGAATGAACCGAATTACGGCTATATGCTCGCGGCCAAAGCCCTTGTCCTGACCGGCGATACGGTGGAAAATTGGGATTTGAACAAGACCCGGCACGCCAAATTCGCTTGGCTCTTCGAGCAGAACAGAAGCACGGGGGGGCAGTTCGGTCTGATCGTCGCCGGCGAGGCCTATAGTGAAGGCGTCGTTTTCGATGACAACACCGGATCGTCTTATCCCCAGGGCACGCAGGGCCATTCCTTCCTCGCGGGGCGAGGCTGTAATGCGACCATGAGCGATGTGATCGGCGATTGCGGCGCGGGGCCCAACAAGCCGTGCATCGAAGGCAAACAAACGCAGCAGTCGAGAGGTCATCTGACCGTCGCACTGTATTGGACGCCGCCCTCCGCCCAAGCCATTCTCTATTCAAGCGATTCCGAAGACACGCAGGCCTACGGGTTTGATTGGACCTCGCGCGCGGATGCACTTCAGGATATGATCCGGGGTTATGTCGTTTATTACAGGGACGCCGCGATCCCCTATACCGAGGGAGATGCCACGGGCTGGACGGTCATTTCCGATGGGGACTACTTCAGTGTTGATCGGGGGGATGGCCTGCATTATTCCACCGACACCCGCGCCACCGTCAATGTCCCCGGCAAGCATTCGCGCCAGTATGTGTTCGCCATCGCGCCGGTATTTGACGGACAGGCCAGCCAGTGGATGCCGGGAGATGGCGGCTACGATCCCCTTCGTGCGGTGACATTGGCCAAAGTGGTATCCGGATCCAGCGTCGCCACAAGCGCCCGCGAAGCGATGGCGGTAAGTCCCTCCTCGCTGTAGCAGTCCGATTCGCTCCCCATCGCGACCGAAGCCATCCCCCTCGTGGGGGATGGTTTTTCTTGTGCGGCGCAGACGCTTGCCGGAAGGGCTTTGCCCAACGTTCGCGCTTTAAACCTACCGCAGCTCCCGCCGCAACCCATTGAAAGCGGGAGAGGGATGCCCCTCTCCCGTCCCGAGCAGTACATCGGGATTCCACCCTCTCCCCAAGGCGGCGCTCACCCGCGCTCGCCTTAATGCTATTCCTGTTGAAAAATGACACGCTTAAGCGTGAAAGTTTGTCAGGAATAGCATATTTCCCTAGGTCTCTCATCCGGATTTTCCTACGGCCTCCAGCAGATAGCGATTGGTGGAAGGCGGATGGCGGTAAGCGGTGTGCGGAAAGCGGTCCGCGGTCGGCGGATAGCGCTGATCACCCCTCCGTCCCCGTGACGAACCGGCGCATCGCCGCCAGCGCCCGGTTCCGGGTCGGCCCGATGGATCCGATGGGGAGCTTCAGGTGGCGGGCGGTATCGGCATAGGATTGGTCTTTCAGGTACAGCGATTCGATCACCGCGCGTTCCAAGGGCGTCAAATGGGAGAGAAGCCGGTGGATTTCCAGGTGCAGGCCTGGATCCTCCGCGATGGCGGTCGTTCCGAGATTGGGGGGCAGAGGCCAGGTCCGGTGCCGGATCCCCTCGCGGCGCCGGCTGCGCGCCAGATTCATCGTCATCCCAACAATGAACGGGCGCAGGCGTCGAACCTTGGAGATCTTAAGCATCAATTCTATGGAGAGCTCCTGGAATACGTCGCGCGCATCGTCCGCATCCAGGCCATACCATGACCTGGCCACCGAGAGGATCAGCGGACGAAACCCAATCAGGAGCCGGTCCAGGGCCGAATCGTCGCCCCGCAGATAGGCGCGCTGAAGGTCGGCGGCCAATGCGTCATCCCATGCGGCCTCGCGGTCCGCAATGCCCGGCGCCGTGGTGCCCATGGGCTTCCGGGCCAGGGTGTCGGCGAGTCCGATCAACACCTCGGGATCCACGGGCTTATGGAAGAACCGGACCCCACCCGAGCGTCGCGAGCGCAGTTCCATGGCTCCGTCGCCGTAGCCCGACATGACCACGACATGCGCATCCGGGCGGAGCGCCGTTATCCATTCGAGCAGATCGAGGCCTTCGCGGGCGGTCGAACCCGATAGACAGACATCGGCCACCATGAGGTCCACGGGATGGGCAAGGCAATAGGCGCGGGCGGCGGACTCCGAGAAGCACGCATGCGCCGGGTGGCCGGCGGCGTTCAGATGGGCTGATAACGCCTCCGCAAGGGCGTGGTCGTCGTCCACGACAAGACAATGCAAGGCCATGGATTCCAAATCAGGCCGTTTCACCATCGAATTGATTATACTCCAAGCCTTCGACGGCAGGGAGGCGCCGGGCCGCCAACCGTGGAAAATTACGGACTACGCCAGGGCCTGGGCCGCCCTTCCCGCCCCAGCCGGGTTGTTGCAGTCCAGTATGGCGTCGATCTGCAGGCGCAGATCATCCATCCGCATGCACGGACGGGCGAACAGTCGCCTGCCCTCCCTGAATCCGTAAAAAATCCGGTCCTGGAAATAATAGAGAATGATGGAATAGTATTTCGGCGTGCTGGTCATGTAGGACAGAAAATGCATGAACGCATCCCGCGTCAGGGACTGGCTGACGATCACCCCGTGAATCCGCTCCCCCATGTCCATGGCGCGATCTAATCGGCTGACAAGCGAATAGGGGCGGGAGTAGGAGAGGACCTTGAAAGCGGGGGTGAGATCCAAGCTGAGGCGCGCGCCCAGGGTGGAATCCTCCTCCTCCAGGATCAGGATCCGCGGGGTTTCAAGGTCTTTCTCGGGGTATTCAACATGGGTGGGTTCCGGCCAATGGCATTTCATGGGGCACCTCCACAGGGTAGTACCTCCCGTGGCAGATTTGATAGAAACAAGATGGTCGCCGCCGAGCCGCGCCCTTGATGGGGCATGAATAGGGGCAGATGGGGCTTCGCAGGAACATCGATTGATTATTGCCTATTACTGATCCGGCCACATTTAGCCGTGCGGTTGAGAGATGCCGGATCAAGTCCGGCATGACACTCCTTATGCTGTCATGCCGGAGCCTGCCCCGGACCGGATCCGGGGAACGTTAGCATCCCGGGCGCCTTGGCTGTGCAAGCATAATAGTGGGCGCAGCAATTCAGGGAAGTGACACGGCACTACTCCGTCAAACCGGCGTGATCCCCGTTCGGGCATTCACGGAACGGGAGGACCCTTCCCGCATCATTCCCGGTGCATCCGTATTTCCCTGTCCGAAGCCGGCGAGCGCGGGTTGTATCAAATCACCTTCCCCGGGCCACTATACGGGTGACGACAGAAAAGGAGATATGCCATGACCCCCATTCGTGTATTGGTGATTGACGACGAACAGCCTCTGGCGGACGCCATTGTGGCGTCCTTGGAGCACGCTGACCGTACGGTGGAGGCGGTGTACGACTCCCGGGAGGCCCAGCGAATGCTGGAAAGCGGGGGGGCGGATATCGTGATCTCCGATCTGAGATTCCCCGGGGAGGGGGCCCCTGACGGCCTCCAGCTCCTGGATCGGGCGATGGCGGCCCATCCGGAGACGGAATTCATCATGATCACCGGGTACGGAGACACGAAGACCGCCTTCGAAGCCAAGCGGTGGGGGGCGCTTCGCTTTTTCCATAAGCCCCTCGATTTGGAACTGCTGAACGACCTGGTCGAATATTTGGAGATCAAACTCCGCCGGGGCGATTCAACGGACCTCCGTCTGCCCGATGTCCCCGGCACCATCACGGATACCGAGGCGGCACGGCTTCAGCGGGCCTATCTGGCCGGGGAGGAGGAGGCGTTAAGCATCCTGCTGACCGGGTATCGCCGTCTGGCGTTCTCCATCGCCACGGGATGGTACGGGCTTTCGTCTGAAGACGCGGAAGACGTGTACCAGAGCGCCTGCGTGGACTTCATGGTGAAGATCTCCCGCATCCGGAGCCCGCGGCCCTTCATCATCGGCACGGTCATGAACCTCTCCAAGAAGAATCTGACGAACCGGTGGAAACATGGATCCCAGCATTCCGATTTTTCGGAATACGCCGGGGCCGGCCCCTCAGCCGACCGCGTCATGGCCGAGCAGGAGAGCCAGGGCGGCCTTCAAAAAGCATTGAATTTCCTGGATCCCCAACAGCGACTGCTGGTCACTCTGCTCTTCGAGCAAGAGGTGCCCTACAAGGAACTGGCCGAGCGGATGGACATGCCCATCGGGAGCATCGGGCCGACCCGGCAGAAGATCCTCAAGCGCCTGCGGGCGCTCATGAGCGAAAATTGAGCGCTCTCCCCATGGAATCCGCCCT
Organism: Holophagales bacterium UBA2201; assembly: GCA_002327305.1. Lineage (GTDB taxonomy): Bacteria > Acidobacteriota > Thermoanaerobaculia > UBA2201 > UBA2201 > UBA2201. The sequence goes on from DCUZ01000026.1 coordinate 30,475, forward strand.
TTCTCAATCCGCCGGCCGCAGGCCGGCCTCCTCCATCCTGATGGTGGAAGACGATCCCTTCCTGCGCTGCGCGATCAAGACGCTGTTGAAGGATGAGGGATTCCGCGTTCACGCCGTCAAAGACGCCGAGGAGGCATGGGAGATGCTGGATTCGTTCTGGCCCGACCTGTTCCTTCTGGACCTGGTTCTGCCCGGACGCTCCGGCCTGGAATTCCTCAAGGCGGTGAGAGCGCGGCGTCCCTCGGCGCATACTCCCGCGCTGATCCTGACCGGGGCACCGGCATCCGAGAGCTTTCAGGAGGGGATGCGTCAGGGCGTGGATTTCTATTTCACCAAGCCGGTCGTTCCCGAGACGCTGTTGCGGGGCATAGACCGGGCGCTCGCCCCGGAATTCCCGGTTCAGCCGAGAGAGCAATCCCTGAACCTCAGACCCGCTGCTTTTCTGACCGACATTATCGAAGGTGAAGGGGTCCCTCATCCCCTGCGATATTTGGTGCATACCGATGCCCAGGAGCTCATCCATTGCGGTCTTTCAGGGGGCGGGGACGAAGCCAACAGCATCGTAAGCCGATGGATCATGGACTTCCTCTACTCCTTTCAGCGGAATCTCGGGCCCGAGCGCCTGGAGGCTGCCGTGACGCGCACCGGAATGGACCTGGTGCTCAGCGTCCGGCAGGACCAGGCGGGACGGGCTGAGGTGTGGAACGCCGCCGGGACCGCGTGTGACGCCGCCACCAAGGATATTTTGGAACAAATTCCCCGGCTGACGAGGCCGGTGGAAGTGCGCTTCGCCGAATTCACGCCCCCGGCGGATCTGCCCGTCGGACGCGCCCTGCACCTGGCCATTGCCGGCGCCACAACGATCCGAAGCGTATCGCTGGCCCAAACACCGCTCCTGCCGTTCCTTCAGGAAATCTATGCCCTGGGATCGGGACGCCTTGCCGGATATGAGATCCTGTGTCGTCCGCAGGGGGGGGGAGGGACCGCGACTTTCTACAACACCATCGAATCCCTGCATCTTCAAGGCGAGGTGGACCGGCGCGCCATCGCTCTCGCGGCCCCCATCATCAGGCAGGTGCCGTCGGACCTCTTCATCAGCTTCAACATCACGCCCGGATCTCTGTTGGATCGGTCGTTCGCGGACTATCTGATCGCACGGCTGGGGGACCAGGCAGGGCGGATCTTCCTGGAATTGACCGAGCGAAGCCCCCTGCTGGGCACCTCACCGGTGCGTCGTGAACTGCTCCGCTGCCGGAAGGCGGGCTTCGGGATCGCCATGGACGATGTGGGGGCCGGGTACAGCAATCTTTTGGGAATGGTCGAAGTGCGGCCCACGTTGATCAAGATTGACCGTCTTCTCATCAAGGGAGTGGCCAAAGACGCCTACCGGGCCGACGCCATCCGCTCTATCCTGGTACTCGCGCACACCAACGCCGCCGGCGTGGTCGCCGAGGGAGTAGAAAACGCCGAAGATATGGAAGCGCTGCGTGCCCTGGGGATGGATATGGTCCAGGGCTATCTGTTCCACCGGCCTGCCCCAGTCCAAGAGGTGCTGGGGGCATAACGGCAGGCGGAAGGCAATAGGCTGAAGGCGGCAGGCTGAAGGCGGAAGGCGGAAGAAGGACAATCGGCATCAATATCGGATCTCGATATCGGTGCCGGTTTCGATTGCTGACCGCTTGTACCTGTTGCGTCCTCAGCGTGCTGAGGACGGCTTTTGTCGTTGCCCCTTCCGCCCAAGGGCCGTCCTGACCAAGGGCAGGACGCTACAGAAACCAATACAGCCGCCGCCCGATCATCCTCACGCCCCGGAGGAGGCAACCACCGGCAGGACCGGCGCCGCGGTCCCCGGCCCCAGAAGGCGGCGGATCCTCAGGCGGAGTACTTCCGGGGAGAAGGGCTTATGGATGAATTCGACGGCCCCCATGGCCAGGGCGGAAGCCTCCATCTCCGCGGCATCGGAGCCGGTGAGGAACATCACGGGAACGGAGAGGTTCTTCTGCTGGATCACTTCCAGCAGGCGGATCCCGTCCAGTCCGGGCATCTGGATATCACTCACCACCAGGTCTATGGAGCGGTTTCCCAGCGCGAGAAGGGCCTCGAAGCCGTCCGATGCCGTGACCACCTCATAATCCTTCTGGAGCAGACGCTCCAGTTGTTTGCGCGCAACCGCCTCGTCCTCCACCACCAGGATGGCGCGCCGATCGTTTTTCGGCGCGGAAGGGAACGCCAGGGGGCTGGGTTGGGCGGCGATCGTCGGCGACGCCGACTGCACGGCCGGCGCGACGGTCTCGATTTCCGGCGCTTCCTCCTCTCCCAGAATGCGGTTGCGGACATCCAGGGGGTCGGCGGTCAGGGCAATGACCTTCTCAATGGCGTGATTGGCCATCAGGGGCGTCCCCCGCGCCGCCATCGCCCGCCGGATGGCCTGGAGGGATTCCCCCGAACGGACCATTTCGCGCATGACATTGTCCAGGGCGAGGATTTCGTACACCCCTTCGCGTCCCCTGAACCCGGTCCCGTTGCATTGCGCGCAACCCACGGGCCGGGCCACCCGTTCGATGGGTCGGCGGGCGTGGGGTTCCAGCCATTCGAGTTCCTGGGCCGTGGGAGGTCCCACCTGCTTGCAATGCGGGCAAAGCCGCTTGATCAGGCGCTGGGCGATGACGGCGATGACGGAGTCGGCCATGTCGCCGCGGGAAATACCCAGCCGTTCCAGCCGGAAGAGAGCCGTGACGGCCGTGGAACTGTGAAGGGTGGAGATGGTCAGATGGCCGGATGCCGCGAAATCCACCGCCATACGCGCCGAATAGGGGTCCCGCACCTCCCCCAGGAACAGGATATCCGGGTCCTGGCGGACGGCCGAGCGCAGGAGGGACTCGAAGGTCACTCCGGCTTTTTCGCGAACCTCCTGCTGGTTGGCGTCCGGGATACGGTATTCCACCGGGTCCTCCACGGTGAGCAGGGAGCGCGTCCGGCAGTCAATGCCGGAAAGGAAACTATAAATGGTGGTTGTTTTGCCCGATCCGGTGGGGCCGACCAGGAGTACCATGCCCTGGGTGCGGTGCGACAATTCCTGCATGGCCGCGGCCTGTTCCTCCAGCATCCCCAATGCGTTCAAGGATTTAGGTTTGGATTCGGGTTCCAGCAGGCGCAGGACCATGCTCTCCCCCTGGGGGGTGGAGCTGGTGGCCATCCGCAGTTTGAAGGAGCGCTCCCCGATGGCCGCTTCCAGGGAGCCGTCCTGCGGCCGGCGGCGCTCCGCGATATCCAGCCCGCCCATGGCCTTGTACCGCGAGATGAGCATATCGCCCACCGATTTGTTCACGCTGACGAAATCCTGCAGGTCCCCGTCCACGCGCAGGCGGACGAGGGTGGCCTCCTCCTTGGGCGCGATGTGGATGTCGCTGGCCCGTTTTTCCACCGCCGCCTCCAGGATGCGGTCGGCCGCCCGCAGCATGGGCGTTGATCCGGAGTCGCCGATGTGGATCTTTCGGGAAGTGGTGGCCCGGGTCACCGTTTCCGCCGCCGCTTCTATCCAGCGGGCTTCCGATCTCTTGCCGGGATCAAGAAAGGTCTCGATCAGGCGTGGATCGGCCAGGCGCAGGGACGGCGCCCCATCGGCAGCCGTACGCCGCAGGGTGTCCATCAGATCAAGCTGAAACGGATTGGCGAGCAGGAAGAACATCCCGCCCTTGCCGTTCATCACCGGGGCCACACCGTGCCGTGAGCAGAAGGCCGCCGGCAGGACGCCCGGTTGAAGGCGAAGGGCATGTGCGCTCTCCTCAAACGGAAGTCCCAAATAGCCGGCGATCCTTCCGGCCAGCCATCGCTGGTCTTCCGGCTCCTGTTCCGCCCATTGATAAAGGGTGTCGGGGATCAGGGAGGGTATGGCCTTAAGCAGGGCCGCCGGGGCATCGGGAAGAGTGGAGCAATAGTTCAGGAAACCCTCGAACGGGCGATTCTCAGGCGTTTCCGAGCCTGCAGGGGTGACGACCGGCGCCGACGCCGGGGTTTCTATGGAGGCAAGAGCCAATCGGACGGTCCGGACGACGGCTTTGCGGACCAACGGCTTCTCAAGGAAGCCCGCCGCTCCCGCCTCCAGCGCGTGAAGACGAATCTCCCCCGAGGGGGACATCACAACGATGGCCATGGCGTGGGTTGATTGTTCAGAGCGCAGGGTCCGGCAAAGCGTCAAACCGTCGGCCTCCGGCAAATGGTGCTCCACCAGGACAAGCGCCGGAACCTCGCGCCTCGCCGTTTCGAGAAAGGCGGAGGCGTCGGAGTGCAGGCCGACTTCGTAGCCGGCCTTTTCCAGCCACCCCCAGAGGGCGGTCAGCGTGGCGGGGTCATGGTCCAATACGGCAATTTTCGGTTTGTGCTGAAGTTTCATGGAGCACCTCCTGTCCTGTAGGGGGGGGGCAGGCCGTGTCATCGGTCGAGACCCCTCCGGGCTGTAGTGCCGCGAGGAGGGGGGCTGATAGGCGGGGTTACAGGGTACAGGGGACAGGGGGCAAGGCAGCCGCACCCTTGGCGATGGGTGCGCCGGCCGCGGGCCAAATCTAATATAAGGATGCAGGGCGTGGGGGGGGGAAGGGGAGCGGTAAGGTGGACGCGGAGGGGGGGGTTGGAATGCGGCCGATAGATTTCGAACTTCCAGGCCGCTTTATTTATCATTCTGTCATTCCGGACTTGATCCGGAATCTCGCATTTTTGCTGAGCGCCGCTGGCGTTGCCCTCATGAGGCGGCGTGGGGGCGGACCCATATGTCCAATCCGGCATTGATCCCCGCCGTTTGGGCGGCGCTCTTGAGGGCCCAAGGCGCTACTTTGCGGATTTGAGTCACCCTTCGCTGTCCCCTCAACCATATTTCCAATACCCTGTCCCTTGTACTATTTAACGTGGCAGGAGAGGCAGAGGCGGCTTCTATCGTTGGGGAGTTGGGCGCCGAACGGGTGGCATGTACCGCACACCACCTGTCCGTCCTTGAGTCTCAGAGACGGGTCCAGCCTGGATCTTGGGACAAAACCAGCGGCGAAATCGAGATACGGGACATTCACGGGATGATTGTCCCTGGGCATATCGTAGCCCATGGCTGTATCGGCGAGCCGGTTCCATGCATTGGGATCGTTCCCGTTGAGAACAACGGCCTTGGCGGTGGTGCCGTCGTGGCACTCCATGCAGGCCGCCGAGTCATCGCGCCCCTCCGCCAGTCCATCGGCGGTCTCGAAAAAACTGCGTTCAAAAACTTCAACGATGCGCACTTCCTGGGATTGCGGGCAGATGGCCCGGAGCAACGCTTCGGCCGTGATGGGGCCGGCCAGGCAAAAAATGAACACGGCGGGGATCAGAGGCGTTCGGAAAGGCGCATGCTGGGTCATAAGGACCTCCGGCCTGTAGTGGAACGGACGGACGGCCTGATAGCGTCGGGCGGTTCCGTATCAGATCACGGTCGAAGCGACACTATATAAAGACAGGAAAAGGGGCTTGCTTCACCGCCCCAAGAACAATGGAGGAACCCATGGAACGATTTACACGACTGCTTCAAGAACGAACAACCAGGATCGAACAACGCATTGCCGCGGCGCTCGAACCGGTCGGAATGAGCGCCGGCGAAGGGGCCCGCGCGCCGGGGCCTGTAATCACCATCGGAGAGTGGATCGCGGCGCTGTCGGACGATTTGGCATCGTCAAAATTGCCGGGTACACACGATGCCGCCCGCCAGCTCGGTCTCAGGGAGGCCAAACGGTTCTTCCAACGCGATATCCCCGCGTCCCAGTTCATGAGTGCTTCAGAACAAGTCCGGCGGGCCTGCCTGGACCTCGCCGCCGAAGGGGGGCTCTCTTCCTCGGAAAACGGCGTCACCTCCGGGCTCTGGGCGTTCTTTGCCCGGTTGAAATCCTCTTTTTTTGAGGAAAGCCAGCGGCTGTGGGCCAAAGATGCGGGCACCATGACGCCGCCCGCCGCGCCGGACGGGGCCCTTCCCCAGGGAGCGGCTGTAGCCGTCGGAGCCGCTTTGCCCCTGGATGCGGATCTAATGACCGCCGCCCTGCAGGCCGCCGCCAACGCGGTCGTAATCACAGACGGGGAAGGGACCATACGGTGGGTCAATAGCGCTTTTGCGCGCCTTACTCAGTATTCAATATATGAAGCCATCGGCAAGAATCCCCGGATCCTCAAATCGGGGGCGCAGGACGAAGCGGTCTATCGCAACCTGTGGACTACCATCACCGCCGGCGGGGTGTGGAAGGGGGAGTTGGTCAATAAACGAAAAGACGGAACCCTCTACACCGAGGAGATGACCATCACCCCCGTCCGGGACGAGGCCGGGATGGTGAATCACTTCATTGCCGTCAAGGAGGACATCTCCCTCCGTAAAGCAACCGAAACCGCCCTCAAGGCCAACGAGGAGCACTACCGGCTCCTGATTGAGAACCAGGGGGAAGGCATCGGGATCGTGGATATGGAGGAAAAATTCATCTTCTGCAATCCCGCCGCGGATGTGATTTTTGGTATGCAACCGGGAGGACTCCTTGGGCGCAAGGTGACGGAATTCCTCGATTCATCGCAAGCGGAGGTTGTTCGGCGGCAATCCACGGCGCGCCGGAAGAGAGAAAAAACCACGTATGAGTTGGATATCGTCCTGGGCAACGGCGAGCGAAGATGCCTGCTTATGACGGCCGTTCCTCGCACGGATGAAGAAGGCAATGCCGCCGGAACCTTTGGAGTGTTCAGGGATATCAGCGCGCGCAAACGCGCGGAGGAGGAAGTTAGATACAACGCAAATCTCCTGCACAACATCATCGATTCGTCGGCGGATTTCATCTTCGTCAAAGACAAGGAACTCAAGACGATTATTTGTAACGATCGCTATGCCGGCGCCCTGGCAAAATCACCCTCCGATCTTTACGGCAAAACTGACATCGAAAATGGGTGGGATCCCGCGCTGGTTAAAGGCGATCCATCCAAAGGAATCCGGGGTTTCGAATGCGATGATCGGGAGGCCCTCGCCGGCGCAAGCATCCATAACGGCAATGATCCGGCAAATGTCAACGGGGAAACCCGCATCTTCGACACCATCAAGCTCCCTCTTCGGGATCCAGAGGGGGAAATCATCGGAGTACTCGGCATCAGCAGGGACGTCACAAATAACAAGCGGGCAGAGAAGGAACTTCAGGATTCAGAGGCCAGATACCGAGTGCTTTTCCAGGCAAGCGCGGACGGCATCCTGATAGCCGACATCGAAACGAAGCACTTCAAATATGCGAATCCGGTCATGTGCGATCTGCTGGGATATTCCGAGAAAGAATTGACCCGGCTGGGCCCAGCGGACATTCACCCCCCGGAAGATCTGCAGCGGCTCATGGCCCAGTTCAACGACGAAGCCCGCGGGGAACAATTCTTTGCGTCCGACACCCCATGCCTTAGAAGAGACGGCACCATTTTCCATGCGGAAATCCACTCAACCTGCATCGACATCTTAGGCAAACCCCACCTCGTGGGTCTCTTTCGGGACGTCAGCGAGCGCAAACGGAATGAAGATCAAATCAAAAAGCACTTAGAGGAACTCCATCGCTGGCAGGGCATCATGCTGGACCGTGAGGACCGCATTCAGGAGCTCAAACGAGAGGTCAATGCCCTTAGCTGCTCCCAAGGGAAGCCGATACCCTATCCCAGCCAGGAATTCTCCCCCGATTCCGTTATGAGCGTGTCATGAGCGCGCTCGTGCGGGGGATCGCCCTCATCGGTGCGCGCCTGCTTGACCTCATCAATACCGTGCGGGACGCCCCCAGGATCCAATCCATAAGCCCGAATAGGATGGACGAAGGGTTCGCCGGGAAAGAGTTTTCCGAGAGCATGGCGATGGACCATGCAGCTCTTGCGGCCCTTCCCGCCCCGCTTCGCATGGAATTGGCGGCCGCCCTGGTGAACCTGGATGGCATGATAGGGGTAATGGGCGCTCGATTCGTCGCCGACGCGGAAATCGCCTCATCGCAGACGGAGCCGATCATAAAAAACAACCGTGGGGCTTTGGCGGCGCTTCCCATCTCGCTCCGCGAGGAACTGGCTGACGCCCTGGCCACCCTTGATGCCGTACGGATTGCAGAGACACTTCGCCGTATATCCGGGCTGGACCCGTCCCTGGGCGGATTTTTGGAGCATCAGGCGGGCCGGTTCGGGACCGCATTCGTCCTGCAAGCCCTGCGGTCATGCCCTTGTGGGGTTCAGGAAGAGGAGGCCGCATCATGAACGATCCATACACCATCCTGGCCGTGGACGACACTCCGGAGTCGTTGGAGTTGCTGATCAATATTCTGACCACGGCGGGCTATCGCGTGAGCACAGCCGATAGCGGCGACCTTGCGATGACCGAAGCCGCTGCCCATCCCCCGGATTTGATCCTGCTGGACGCAGGGAAGACGGGAATGAATGGGTTGGAGGTGTGCCGGCGGTTCCAAATAGATGAGAAGACGCGGCACATCCCCATCATCCTGATCGGACCTTTCTCCAAAACGCGGGATTGGGATAATGCTCTTCATTCGGGAGCCGAGGACTTTGTCGTTAAGCCGTACCAAGCGGAGTTGCTCCTGATGCGCGTCAAGACGCATTTAGCCCTGCGGCAGTCCAAGGCTGCTCTGGATCAGCGGGCGCACGATATGCTCCAGGCCAACGCGGAACTGCTTTCGGAAATCGATGAGCGCCGACATGTGGAGGAGCAAATTCAGGAAATGCTCGTCCTGGCCGATCGGTCGCGTGGGGCGATGCTCAGCGCCATGGAGGACCAGAAGCGGGTAGCAGATTCCCTCCGTGCCAGCCAGGAACGATACCAAACCTACACGGAGATGAGCGGTCAATTGGGCTGGACCACGGACGCCGATGGCCGGGTGGAGGACATGCCGCTTTGGCGCATTTTCACGGGACAGAGTCAAGCGGATGTCCGCGACTGGGGATGGCTCGACGCCTTGCATCCGGAGGACGTTGAATCCGCAAGAAGGACATGGAAGCATGCCATCGATAATCAGGCGATCTATGAGACCCAATTCCGAATTCGAAGGCAGGATGGCGTTTACCGGAATTTCCTGAGCCGCGGGGTGCCCATCAAGTGCGATGATGGTGTGATCCGTGAATGGGTGGGTACCTGCATCGATATCACGGAAAGCAAAGAATACGAGGAGATTCTGAAACGGAGCCGGCAGTTTCTCGACGCCACGCTCAACGGTCTTTCCTCGAATATCTGTGTGATCGGGAACGACGGCAGGATCCTCAAGGTGAACCAAGCATGGATGGATTTCGCCTCGGCCAACCCTCCCACGCCGGCGGATGGATTTGCAGGGGATAATTATCTCGCGGTGTGCGACGCGGCGGCAGCGTCGGGCGACGCTGGTGCCGCCGAGTTCGCCGCGGGCATTCGCGCAGTCTTGAACCACACGCAGGACGCCTGGCATCAGGAATATGCCTGCCACTCGCCCGATGAAAAGAGATGGTTCATCGGGCGCGTAACTACCATGCCGGGGGATGAGGGACATGTTGTCATTGCGCATGAAGACATCAGCCAGCGGAAGCGGGCGGAGCAGGAGTTGCAATTGGCGAAAGCCTTCCTCGATCGCATCATCAACGCCATCGCCGACCCCGTCTTTGTCAAGGATGACAAACGGGCTTTTGTCATGGTCAATGACGCGTTGTGCGCAATCGTCGGCCGTCCGCGAGAAGCGTTGCTCGGCAAGACTGACGACGCTATGTTCCCCGCGGACCAAGCCGCGGTCTTCCAACGCATGGATGAAGGTGTTCTCGATTCGGGCGAAGAGAATGTGAACGAAGAAGTTCTGAGCGACTTGTCCAGCGACAACGTGAGCACCATTATCACCCGCAAAACGCGATTCGTGGATGCGGCGGGTAAGCGGTTTTTGGTGGGGATCATACGCGACATAACCGCGCACAAGCAGGCGGCGGACGAACTGCAAAGAGCCAAAAAGGCGGCCGAGGCGGCCAGCCGTTCCAAAGGGGAATTCCTGGCCAACATGAGTCATGAGATCCGGACCCCCATGAACGGAATCATCGGCATGACCGATTGGGCGCTGGAGACGGAGTTGACGGCGGAACAGCGCGACTGCCTCGTCACGGTGAAGGAGTCGTCGGAGACGCTGCTCCACCTGTTGAACGACATCCTCGACTTTTCCAAGATCGAAGCGGGCAAACTCGACATGGAGACGACCACTTTCCATCTTGGGAAAATGATGGCGGACGGCCTGCGCGCCCTGTCGGTCCGGGCCCGTGCCAAAGGGCTGGAGCTGGCGTGCCGTGTGGCGCCGGAGGTGCCCGCATGGCTGATGGGCGACCCGCTGCGCCTACGGCAGATCCTGACGAACCTTGTCGGGAACGCGGTCAAATTCACCGAGCACGGGTCGGTGACGGTCGAGGCGGAGCTGGCGCGGGAGAACGGCGGTGAGGTGGAACTCGCTTTCCGGGTGCGCGACACCGGCGTGGGCATCCCCGTGGAACAACAGGGGCGCATTTTCGAGGCCTTCTCCCAAGCCGACGGCACCATAACCCGGCGTTTCGGGGGGACGGGGCTGGGGCTGGGCATTGCCTTGTCCCTGGTGGACATGATGGGTGGAAGCATCCGGGTGGAAAGCCGCGAGGGGGAGGGTAGCGTGTTCCATTTCACCGTGCGTCTCATGAAAGGTGAGGCCCCGCTCTTTTGCAGCCGGAGCGGGCTCTCAGAGAGTGCGCCCGGCCCGGCCCCGGACGGCCGGGGGGAGGGTCTGAAAGTGCTGGAGGCCTTGCCCGCTGGTCCGATTCCAGCGGCCGGCGAGCCGGCGCTGCCCGTTGCAGATGGCACGGGATGGCACATCCTCCTGGCCGAGGACAATGCCGTCAACCAGAAGCTGGCCGTCCGGATCCTTCAAAAGCGGGGTGTCCGGGTCACCGTGGCCAACAACGGGCTTGAAGCGGTGGAGGCGACCATCAACGGTGCCTTCGATGCCGTACTGATGGACATCCAGATGCCGGTGATGGATGGCCTGGAGGCCACCCGCCGCATCCGCGAAAGGGAAGGCGAAACCGGAGGTCATATCCCCATCATCGCCCTCACGGCCCACGCCATGACGGGGGATCGGGAACGCTGCCTGGCAGGCGGGATGGACGGCTACACCACCAAGCCGCTTAAGCCCGAGACCCTGATGGATGCCCTGGAAGGTCGCCTGGGCCCCTGTGCCGCCCCGGCCGCGTCTCCGGCGCCGGATCATCCCAAGGTATCCGCGCGCTTGTTCGATCTCAAAGGGCTGCTGGAGCGGCTGGATCAGGATCGGGACCTGCTGGCCGAACTGGCGGAGTTGTTCCTGAGCGAAGCCCCGGCTCTTCTGGAGGCAGTGCGGGCAGCCGTGGCGCGGGGCGATGCGCAAGCGGTGGACCGGGCGGCCCACAAGCTCAAAGGGTCGGTGGGAAATTTTGGCGCCTCGGAGACCCAGGAGGCTGCGCTGGCTCTGGAGCTGATGGGGCGCGCCGGGGACCTTGGTGGGGCGCCGGCCGCCTTGGATCGGCTGGATCGGGCATTGCAGGGATTCTGCCGCATGCTCGACAAGATCCGCCGGGAGATGGTGGCATGACGACGCGCCGGTTGTCGCCGATCGTGAAAATCGCTTCAGGTCCGTCCGGGATGGTTACGGCGGGCTGCGGCTTCAAAGCCCTAAGGAGGATGGCATGAACATCATGATCGCGGAAGACAGTCCGGTGACCCTGCGCCTGATGAAAGCCATGCTTGAAAAGCTCGGCTATGACGTCACGGCCGTTGGGGACGGCGCGGCCGCCTGGGAACAATTACAGCGCCCCGGCGGACCGCCGATGGCCATCCTGGATTGGATCATGCCGGGCATGACGGGTCTGGAGGTCTGCCGGGCCGTGCGGCGAACCGCTGGGCTTCCGTACACCTACCTCATCCTGTTGACGGCCAACAGCCGGCAGGAAGACCTGGTCGAGGGGATGGCGGCCGGTGCGGACGATTACCTTATCAAACCCCCCGATCCCAACGAACTGGATGTGCGGTTACGGGCGGGAAGGAGGATCCTCGAATTGCAAACCACCCTGCTGACCGCGCAAATGGACCTGAAGGCATTGGCCGACCGCGATCCGTTGACGGGCCTCCTCAACCGCCGCTCCTTCGAGGAACAGTACATGAGGGAGTGCAGCAGGCAGAACCGCGGCGGCCGTCCGATGGGCCTCATCCTGGCCGATCTGGACCGTTTCAAGGCGGTCAACGACACCCATGGGCACGCCGCGGGGGACGCCGTCCTGCGCGAATTCGGCTCGCGCTTCGCCGCCCTCTCGCGCGGCCATGACGCAGTGGCGCGGTGGGGAGGGGAGGAATTCACGGCCCTGCTGGCCGATTGTAATCCCGTCCAGGCCCTGCGGTTCGCCGAGCGCCTGCGCCGCTCGATCCGAGGAAAGGCCTTCGTCATTCCGGGAGGCGCGATCCCCGTCACCATCAGCGTCGGCGTCACCCTGGTGGCTCCGGGTGCCATGGGGGAGTTGTCCTCAGCCATGGACGCCGCCGACCGCGCACTGTATCGCGCCAAGGCTCTCGGCCGGGACCGCGTGGAATTCCAGGCCATGGCGGCGCCCCGCGCGCGGGAGATGACGGCATGAAATGCGTTCCCAAATCCAGTGAACGGGGTCCCAATCCGTTCACGCCCAAGAAGGTTCTGGTGGCCGAAGACGATGCCGTCACCCGGCGTCTGCTGGAGCGCACCATCGCCGCCGACGGGCTGGAGGTGATCGCCGTGGCCGACGGTGCCTCCGCCTGGGCCGCGTACCGCCGGGATCCCTCCCTGCGTCTGGCCATCCTCGACTGGATGATGCCGGGCATGGACGGCATTCAGCTCTGCGCCGAAATGAAGGCCGAGGACCCGGGGCGCGCACCCTATGTCCTTCTGCTGACCGGTCGTACCGGACCCAAAGACCAGGTGCGGGCCTTTCAAGCGGGCGCGGACGATTTCATCGTCAAGCCGTTCAACCGCGAGGAACTGCTGGCCCGGGTCCGGGTGGGACGGAGGATCCTGGGGTTGCAAACCGCCCTCGCCGCGCGGGTTGAACAACTCCAGGAGGCCCTCGCGCAGGTCAAGGAGTTGAAGGGGATGCTCCCCATTTGCTCCTACTGTAAGAAGATCCGTGATGATTCCAATTACTGGCACCAGGTTGAATCCTACATCAGTGAACACACCGACACCAAGTTCAGCCACGGCGTCTGCCCGGAATGCTACGAACGGCACCTCAAGCCCGAGTTGGAGCGTCTGCGAAGCCTCAACAAGCGCTCGTAAACCAGGGACAGTGGGGCTGTTGAAAAACTCCGCTTCAATAAAAATGGCGAAAACCCTGGACTGGGTCGGTTTCGGGGGCTCGGTGGTGAAACTGTTGCCTGTCCCAGTGGTTCTCGTCCACCTTTTCAACGAGATCGGACAAAAGGGGGACAGTCCCGCCCCCGCCCTTCAACCCTCGGTACAGTCCGGTACAGTCTCTCCTTTTGTCTGTCTGCGACAGCGTGAGAGGGTTTTTCAACAGCCCCACAGTCCTTAGTAATAAGGAAATAAAGGATAGCGGTTAGGTGCAGGGAGAGGGAAGATGGGAGACGGGATAAGGGAGACGAATGACGATAGACTGTAGACGGGTAACGGGTACGAAGTCGTCTACAGATTGGCGGCTCTTCCCCCTTCATGTTGCAGGGTGCCGGGCGGGGGCGGGATGCAGTGCCGGTAATATCGGGCAAAGGTGAATGCCTCTTCGGCCGATCGGTCCAACTTGCGGTCTGGATCTGACAAAGCCTCCACCCACGTGTCCAATAATTTGCTCAATACGGTCACATATCCCTCGCGTCGCAGATATTCCGCGCTTGCCGCAATCAGGGGGAGAGCATCCTGGGGCCGTCCGATTAGTGTCAGCGCCTTCGCCAGATAGATTTGGATCAGCGCCATATCGAACGCGGCCCGCGCCTCCGTCAGCATGGATTTGGCTTCCGAGAGGTTCTGGACCGCCTCCTCCGGACGGTCCAAGAGGAGCAGGCATTCTCCAAGCATGAAGAGCCCTCGGGCCTCCTCAATCCGGTTTTCGGTGGCGCGGCAGAGGCGGATGAATTCTCCGATATCCGCCATCGCCTCCATCAGATTGCCCCGTTCCATCCTGACCAAGACCAGATTGTGAAAGATGTATGGAAAATAATGCCTCTCCGGGGATGCCGCGCGGCGCAAACGACGGAAGATCGCTTCCGCCCGGTCCAGGCGGCCCCGGCTTAACTCCACCAAGCCGAGATTGTTCATGGTGGACAGATAATCATGCTTCAGATGCCAACGCCGGAACACCGCCAGGGCCTCCAGCCCCAGGGCAACCGCCTCGGCTTGGCGGCCCATCTGTGTGAGGGTGAAGAGGAGGCCGCGCTTGACGGTGGCCGCGAACACGGCGTCCTCAAGGGCTTCAAAACCACGGAGGGCCGACAAGTACAATTCGTGCGCGGATTGCAGGCGACCCTGGATCATGAAGCACGCCGCTCTCGCGTGGGCCAACCGTGCTTCAATCCAGCGATGATTCAATTGAAGGTGATCGCCACGGGGATCGGCCCCGCGCTCCATTAATCGTTGGGCCAGATCCAACCAACGCAGGGCTTGGGTGGGGGTATTAAACAACTCGGACCGGGAGCGTCGCAGGAAATGCAGGATCATCGCCATGACCGGGTAGGGAGCTCCGTCCACGGCGGCCATGCGGGCGCTATCGTCCATCGCCGTGAGGCGGTCGCACCAGGTCGTAAATGGAGTCAGAGCGTTGGCCATGGGCTGCTCCAGGGGGGCGCTCCGCGGCCATCGCGGCGGGCGGACGCTTTCAACCCAGCCGTCGAGCGGGCGATTAACAGCCCTGCCACGAAGGGGCGCAAACCGCAATTCGGCAGGGCCCGCAAGAGAGAAAGCGTCATCGTCATGTCCTGAAGCTCCTTTGTGAACGGTCCCGCCGGACGGTGCGGGATGGGTATCCGCCATTAGACCTTTTTATAAGGTGCTTGTCAAGACGGCTTTGATAGAAACGCGCCGTCCAAGCGATTTACCCTGGAGGAGGGGGTTATAATGATAAATATGGATACCCGCAATGTATCGGAAGAGCTATTGGATCGCGCCCAGAAGGGCGATATCTCTGCGTTCCAAGAAATATACGCCCAGGCCCGGGCGTTTACCTTCCGGGCGGCGGTGGCCTATTTCGGCCTCAGGGAAGAGGATGCCGACGATATCAGCCAGGAAGTGACCTGGTCCCTGCATCGCAACCTGGCGTCCGTGGAGCGTCCCAAAGCGTGGCTTTTTGCCGCCGTCCGCAATCAGGTATGCCGTCTCCGGCGGCAGCCCGCGATGGAAGGGCTGAACGCGGCGGAACCGGCCGTGGACCCCCCCCAAGAAGGCGATAGCGGCCTATGGGAATGCATCCTCCGCCTTTCCGAACGATGCCGCCATCTGATCGTGAATCTGTTTTTTTGGGGATTTACGGAGCGCGAGATGTCCCACCAGCTGGGTGTGCATCCGGTGACCGTCCATCAGCGGAAGCGGAAGTGTACCGGGTATCTGTTTCAGATCTATGAGGAGGACCAGCATGGGCATGAAGTGCTACCGTCCCGACGAGATCCTTGAACTCAATGGAAATGAACCCCATCTGATCCAATGTCAGACCTGTCGTGAACGCCACGAACTGGCGAAGGCCTTCCACGCCCGGATGAAGAGCGCGGAGCCCGCCGCATCGGCCGCTGCGGCAAGCTGGGAGGCCGACCGGGAAGCCCGCCGGTGGGTGGATGCGGTGTCTCTTGTCCAGCGGGCCTGGCCCGGCGCGGCCGTTCCGGAACCGGTGGGGGCCACCCCCGAGCTGGTTCTGGCCTGCTGTGAACAATCGCGGCATGCCCTCCTGAAGAGCCCGAATGAGGCGCAAGGATGGCTGGAATGGGCGGAAGCGATCATGGCGCGGACCCGACCGACTGCCGACCTCCGGCGCGACCGGGACCGCCGATGGGCGGAGCTCCGCCTGATCGCGACCCGGGGCAATCTGCTCATGGCCCGCGGTCACATCCATCCGGCGCATGCCCTTCTGGAGGAGGCACGGAAGGGTTTTTCAGATCTGGGGGATGAATTTCAAGCAGCGCTGTCCGCCCGAAGCATCGCCTTTACCCTGGTCAAGTCGGGCCTGCTGTTGGACGCGGCAAAACTCTGCTCCGATGCGATTCGGACCTTGCGCGACTACGGCGCCGGAAGGGAGGAGCTGTTGATGATGAACAACCTCGCCCTGGTATGCCTGCCGCTTTCCGAACATCGCAAAGCCCGGCTCATCTTCGATTATCTGGTGACGCACCTGGGAGCATCCGACCCCTTCGTTTTCACGGTGCGCCGCAACGCCGCCGTGGCCGTGCTCGAGGCCGGCGACCGGGAAGAGGCCTTGCGCCGGGCGAATGCCCTCGCCGCGGAATTGGCGGGAGGGGACCTCGAACTCGAAAAGGCCAGAACGGGCCGGCTCCAGGGTGAAATCCTCCTGTTGATGGGCCATGCCGAGCGGGCGCTGAAGATGCTGCGCAAAGCGGAGAAACTTCTGCGACCCCTGGAAGCGGGATACGAGATGGCCCAACTCAACGCACTGCTGGGGCAGGCGCACCTCCTGTCGGGCCGGAATGGGGAAGCCCGCAATTTTCTCCGGCGGGCCTTGGATTTTTTCACGAACGAGGGATTCGCCCTCGATCTGGTCCATCTACTGGAGTCATGGAGCCTTGCGGCGGATGAGGGGAGATCCGCCGACCGTGATTTTGCCGCCTTCCGACACTATTGGCAGTTCGGGCCGGCGATGGACGTTTCTCCTTCTTAAGAGAGGTCCAGTCTGTAACCAATTGATAATGAATTAGTTACATCATTACGCCGATAGGCGGACGGGGCGGAACCCGTTCCGCCAAACGTGGCAGTAAGCAAAATCCGTTTTTTTGACACTTCCTAAATGAATACCAAATCCAAGGAGGTGCCAAATGAACAGATTTAAAATCGGCGTCCTGCTCCTCGTTCTCTTTTCCGGGGCCCTGCTCTTCCCCCAGTCCGCCCAATGGGAACGGGAAGCCTTAAAACTCCAGAACACCATCCGAACCCTGGGGACCCTCATCTCCGTCAACCCCTTCCCGGGCGAGGTACCGGGACTGGAGACGGCCATCACCAACAAGACCGGCCAGATGATGGGAGATATGGACGCGCTGAATGACGCCCTGGAGGCTGAAATGCCGTCGCTCAGCGCCGACGAGCGGCAGGAGGCCCTCACCACCACCGCCACGCTGATGATGCAGGTGGCCGATCTGGGCAACCAGCTCTACATCAGGGGTTTCAGCGCCTTGAC
>DCUZ01000076.1 GCA_002327305.1 Holophagales bacterium UBA2201
CCATTTCCAGCTGGGGCGGGACACTGCACCCCATTAACTTGAATACCCCCCTATGAGAGGCGCGGGAAGGCGGGAAGGCAGAAGGCGGGAAGGCTCCCCCGCCCGGTTTCAAGTTTCGAGTTACGAGTTCCCCCACTCGATCGATTACCATTTCAAGTTCCAGGTTTCAGGTTTCAAGTTCCCCCGCCCGCTTAGGACAGTTTCAAGTTCCATGTTCCAAGTTTCAAGGATCCCCACCCGGCACAGAAGGCGTAAGGCGGGAATGTTGGATTTGGGCCTATTTGCAATCGCGTTTCCGGCGTGATAGCCTAATCGCATGCAGTCCACTCTGGATTCCATCGGCGTTCTACGGCCGGAAGCGCTTTAGGAGGAAGCGGCTATGGACCTGCTGGATGAGCTAAAGAACCTGATCGCAAAACTCAACGCGGAGAAGATTGAGTACGCCCTTTGCGGCGGCCTGGCCATGGCGGTCTACGCCATGCCTCGGGCGACCCTGGATATTGATGTTCTTATCGAGGAGGAATCGCTCGAGCCCACGCTACGGGCCGTCCATGATTTAGGGTTCACCCTTAGCGCCGCGCCGATGACGTTTCATGGGGGCACGATGCGGATCCACCGGGTCAGCAAACTCGAGTCTGGGACTGGGGAAACTCTTATGCTGGATTTGTTGCTGGTCTCCTCTGAAATCAGGAAATCATGGGACGGTCGAATGAAAGTGGAATGGGAGCATGGCAGCCTGAGCGTGGTCTCCCCGGAGGGATTGATTCTCCTAAAATCGTTGCGCGGGAGCGGCCAGGATCAGGACGACATCGCGTTTTTAAGGAGTATCATCCATGAAGATTGACATGAGCCCGGGCGCCGTTTCGCTCCGATTGAGGCAAGCCGCGCAACTCAGGCGGGCCTGCTTGTCCCTGGCGAAATCCGCCCCGTCCCTCAAGATACGCAAGGAGCATCCATCCAACAAGGCGGTCCAACGCACCACCCGGGCCCTCGGCCATTGAATCAGCCTTTATAATGACCAAACTCGAACTAACCATCCGCCAGGTCAGCGACCTTCGGGACTTCTACTTGAAGATCCAGGATGATGTCAATGCGCTCGAAACCTTGGCCAGCATTATTGAGAAAGCATCAACGCAAGAAAAGGAGATGCTCATCCGTGCAGCAACTGATTTAGGCTACGCAAATTGGGCAGAGGGAATGGGAATCAAACTTGAAAACGATGGAAAATGAAAATTTGATGGTTTCCAAATCACAGAATCTAATTCCCCGTCCATCTCGCCCATCTCGCCCGTCTCGCCCGTCTCGCCCGTCTCGCCCGTCTCGCCCGTCTCGCCTTTCTCGCCTTTCTAGCTTTTCTAGCCTTTCTCGCCGTTGTTGAACGGCGGCAACTCCAGCAATTCGGACAGCCGCTCGATCCGCCACCGCCCCCCGTCGCGCCCCAGGCCCACCGTGGCCACCCCCGCCCGCTCGCCGGCTTCCATGTCGTAGGGGGAATCACCGACAAAAATCGCCTCGCCGGGCGCCGCCCCGACGCCCGCCAATGCTTCCAGGATCACATCGGGCTCGGGCTTGCCGCGCAGGGGGCCGCCGGCCCCCACCACCACCGGGAACAGGGGGGCCAGGCCGGCCGCTTCCAAGGTTTCGGCGATGATACGGGGGGTGGAGTTGCTGGCCACGGCCAACCGCAGGCCCCGGCCCCGGAGGGTCTCCGCCACGGGACGGGCGTCCGGGAAGACCTTCAGGTGCCGGAGGTGCCGGCTGAAGTTCTCCTCGTAATGGGCCTGCAATTCGGGGACGGTGAGACCGGGAAAGAACATCCGGATGTCCGCCTCCATCCCCTGTCCCCACACGGCGGTGAACCCTTCGGAAGAGAGGGAACGGCGGCCGTGCCGCTCCAATTTGTCGTTGACCAGGTGGCGCCACACCTCGAACGAATCCGCCAGGACCCCGTCGAGATCGAACAGAACGGCCTTCAGAGTTTCCACCGCGCCCTCCACTCCTCGGCCTCCCCGCCGTCGGCGAGGGCGCACGCCGGATGTTCGACCTCCACCTCCCGTCCGCCGGTGATCTCGACGGCGCGCTCGATCCATCCGCCGATCCGGCGGCAGAGCGCGGGGTGGGAAAACCCGGCACCCGTCACCCGCACGGCCCCCGATTCGGGGAGGGTCTCCAGGACCTCGAACTCGCCCCGGTCGTAGTAGTCGTTCCACAGCCGGACGGCGCGGCGGAGGATGAACTCCGGGTTGGAGAAGCGGCTCATGAGGCGATAGACGGCGGTGAGGGTATCGTCGCAACTCTGACGCCCCATCCGCCAGTAGGTCTCCTCCGGGTCCTGGGGGAGGGCGGCGGCGCATGCCTCCATCAATCGGACCAGCACGGCGGCCGGGTACCAGGCCCGCCGGTCCGCGATCCCGTCCACCAGGGCCAGGCACTCGGCGTCGAGTCCGTTCCGGACGGACGCCTGCTCCGCCGGCGAAAGCCGGGCGCGCAGGTAGAGAAGGGTGGATTCGAGGACGATGCCCCGGACGCGGAGCGTCACTTTTCGTGCAGGAGCGCCGCGCCGGCCATCCGGTAGAAGAACCGGGCCAGGGCGAAGATGCCGTGCTCCTGGCCCTTCACGGGCATCGCCTCCACTAGGTCCATCCCGATGATGGTCTTCTTCCGGGCGATGAGGTCCAGGAAGGCGTTGGCCGTCCAGTAATCGAGTCCTCCGGGTTCCGGCGTGCCGGTGGTGGGGACGACGGCGGGATCGAAGGCGTCCGCGTCCACGGTGAGATAGACCCGCCCGGGCAGACGGTCCAGCATCGCGGAGAAGCGTTTGAGGTCGAGGCGGTCGGCGAACATCACCGGACGCCGCCCCTTCCGGAGAAAAAGGGCTTCCTCCGAAGAAAGGGCGCGGATCGCCAGGGGGAGGACGGGGATCCCCTCGTCCCACACCCGGCGCATGACGCAGGCGTGGTTGAACGGCGTGCCCTCGTACGCGTCGCGTAGGTCGGCGTGCGCGTCCCACTGGATGACGGCGAAATCCTTGAAGTGCTTCTTGTAGGCCCTCACGGCGGGGAGGGTGACGGTGTGCTCTCCGCCGATCATCGCCGTCCGGACGCCGCGCCGGAGCCAGTGCTCCACCCGGCGCTGGATGCGGTCGAGGGTGAGGGTCCTGGAAGAGGGCTTCCACTCCAGGTCGGTGCCCACGCCGAGGCGGCAGGGCTCCGTCCCCGTCCGGTGGTCGTAGAATTCCACCTGGGCCGTGGCGGCCAGCACCGCGGCCGGCCCCCGGGCAGTGCCCTTGCGGTAGGTGGTCGTCTTTTCGTAGGGGACCGGAAGCACCACCCAGGCGAACTTTTTCGGGCGCGGAATGTCGAGGAACGGGATCCGGCGATCGGCGGTCGTCATAAGGTCCGGGGAAGAACCGCTGCGAGGGATGAGCGGCTCAGCCCCGGCTTGGGGTGTTTCCGGGCCATTACAATAATATCGCCGCGGAGAGAACCGTGGTCCAGAGGCCCTTCTTGTCGCCGACGGCGGTCTGGGTGGCGTTGCAGGTCTTGAAGAACTGGCCGCTGATCTTCCACACCTCCTGCTTCTCGTCCCACGACTTGTCGGGGTCGAAGTCCACCCCCAGGATGGTGGCCAGCATCGTGGCCGCGAGGTCCTCGGCGTAGTCCCCGGCCACCTTGGCGGTCTGACCGTAGGCGTGGTGTTCCGAAAGATAGCCGTAAAGATGGCGGTTGCGCGGGATGGCCACGCCCACCGAGGCGGAGATGAGGCGGTGGGGCTCGTTGGTGCAGGTGTCCGACATCACGACGAAGGTGACGGCCCCGGGGACCAGTTTCTGCATCCCCTTCTGACGGCTGATGAGTTGGGCGCCGGGCGGGAAGATGGAGGAGACGCGCACGATGTTGAGCGCGGCGATCCCCGCGTCCCGAAGCGCCATCTCGAAAGAGGTGAGTTTCTCTTTCGATCTGCCTACGCCGTGGGTGAGAAAAAGCTCTTTTGCGACGAACATGTTTGAATTATCAGTCTCCCGCCGGCGTTTGTCAATACTCAATTTGGCGACGGGTCCTTCTCGGGCTCAAGGTCTGCCCTTGGAGGGGGGCGGGGCCGCCAATTTCACGGGGTAGAGGATCATCTGGGACGAGGGGTGGAGCGTGTAGCCCTGCACCCGCTTGTTCCACGCCGCCGTCTGGGGGCCGAAGAACAGCGGGATGAGGGGTACGGCGTCCTCCACCATTCCCAGCACCTCCTTGAACTTCTGCTCGAAGGGGCGGCCGGAGAGGACCCGGCAGGCGTCCAGGGCCTGATCGAAGGCCTTGGAGGACCACTGGCTGGAGTTGTTGTGCCCGATCGCCTCCGTGTGGAGGTTGGCCGCGACGAAGGCCACCGGGTCGCCGGAATCGGCGATCCAGCCGTTGAGCACCAGGTCGAAGTTCCCCTTGGTCTGCCGTTCGAAATAGCCCTGGGGGTCGTTCTCCAACTTCACCTTGACGCCCACCGCCGCGAGGGCGCTCTGGATCTCCTTGGCGATCCCGGTCGGATCGGGCATGTAGGGGCGGGCCGCCCAGATCTGGAGGAGGGTGTAGGTCTTGGAGGCGTCCCAGCCGGCCTCGGCCAGCAGGGCCTTGGCCTCTTCGGGCCGATTGAACCCCATTTTGGAGAAGGAGGAGAACAGCGAGGGGGGGACCATGGACGAGGCGGGGGCCCCGGCGGTGCCGGAGAAGAACTTCTGCGTCATGGCGATGGGGTTGATCGCGGCGGCGATCGCGCGGCGGACCCGCGGGTCGTCGAAGGGTTTGCGCTTGGTGTTGATGGTGAGGAACCCCACGGCGTTGCCGGTGGCGGAATCCACCACCAGGTCCGGGTTGGCCTTGAGTCCCCGGATGTCCGTGGGGACGAGCCAGGACGCCAGGTCTATGGCGCCGGTCTGGAGGGCTTGAAGCACGGCCTGCTGGCCGTCAAAAATGACGAACTCCACCGTTTCCAGGGAGGGAGCGGGGCGCCAGTAATCCGAATTCCGGCGGATGACCACCTTCTTCCCCTTTTCCCAGCTCACGAAGCGGAACGGCCCGGTCCCGGAGACCGGTTCGCCCCCCAGGGGCATCTTGGGGGAGACAATCCCGTAGTAGGGCTCGGCCAGGAACTGGTTGAAATTGGCGTTGGGGCTGGAGAGGGTGATCACCACCCTCCCCTCGTCGTCAACGGCCGCTTCATGGGGAAAATTGGGGGCCGCGAGCAGGTTCTTGACGACGGCCTCGGCGGTCAGGGGGGTCCCGTCGTGGAACTTGACCCCCTCGCGCAGGGTGTAGGTCCAGGTCCGGAACCCGGGATCGGAATCCCAGGAGGTCGCCAGGGCCGGGACGATCTTGAGGGTCTTCTCGTCGAAGGTGACCAGGTTGTCGAAGACGTTGTTCAGCACCGCGCTGGAGAGGGTGTCGATCACCTGCCGGGGGTCGGTCCCCCGGATATCGGCCTGCAACCCGACCCTCAGGGTGGACGGGGGGGCCTGGGCCGGCAGGAGAGCGGCGCAAAGCATGAAAACGGCGGCCAGGAATCGTTTCATAATGTCACCTCCGCGGAATTGGCAGTAAACCAATGATAACACTTCGGGACGGACTCTTTAGTCCTTCTCCGTCATTTCGTCCAGGATCCTTTCCCCCTGCGGGGAGCCCGAGATCGAGAGGATGGCGTTCTCCATCCTTCCCCGTCCGGACGTCGTGCAGAACATGTAATTGATATTGATCCCCGAAAGGGCCAGCCGCTCCACCAGTTCCAACAGCGACCCGGGCTTGTCCTTGAGCCGGACCAGGTAGGCCTCCTCCACCCCGAGGGGGTAACCCAGGGCGCTCAACGCCGCCTCGGCGCCCGCGAAATCGTCCGGAAAGAGGCGGATCAGGCCGAAATCGTTCGCCTCGGGGGCGAAAATGGCTTCAATGTTCACCCCCTTCTTGAAAAGGGTCCGGGTGAGACTGCCCAGGACGCCGGGACGGCTGGGGACCTGGATGCAGATGAGTTTGATCTTCCTCATGTCGGGCTCCGATCTTGGGTTCCTGCCCGCATTATAACAAATTGATGGGGTCCCTTGACAGGGGGGCCGATTTGCGGTACAATCGGCACTCATTTTGGACAAGGGTGTCGTTCGCGCGCCCCTGAATCAGAGGTGCCTATGAAGACTGTTTTCGTTCGCAAAGAAGATGTCAAGCCGCAGTGGTTCCTCGTCGACGCCGCCGGGCAGACGCTGGGCCGGATCGCCACGCAGATCGCCAACATCCTGCGGGGCAAGAACAAGCCCACCTTCACCGCCCACGTGGCCATGGGGGACTTCGTCGTCGTCGTCAACGCCGAGAAGATCGTCCTCACCGGCAACAAACTGCGGGACAAGGTGTACTACTGGCACACCGAGTACCCCCGCGGCCTGCGCCAGATCACCGCGGGAAGGCTCATGGAGAAACACCCGGACCGCGTGATCCACAAGGCGGTGTACGGCATGCTCCCCAAGAACACCCTGCGCGACCACGTCATCCGCAAGTTGAAGGTCTACAAGGGCGGCGATCACCCGCATCAGGCCCAACAGCCCGTCGCCATCACCCTGTAAGGAGGCAGTTCGTGGCTCTTATCCAGTATTATGGCACCGGGCGCCGCAAAACCTCCACCGCGAGGGTTTTCCTGCGCCCCGGCTCCGGCAAGTTCACGGTCAACGGCAAGGAGATGCCGGCGTTTTTCCCCGTTTTCCGCCTGCAGACCATCGCCAAGGCCCCCCTCGCCACCACCGAGACCGGCGACAAGATCGATGTCATCGCCCGCTGCACCGGCGGCGGCATCACGGGGCAGGCCGGGGCCGTCCGCCTGGGCGTTTCCCGGGCCCTCATCGAAATGAACCCCGAGTTCCGCAAGAAGCTCAAGGAAGCCGGGTTCCTGACCCGCGATTCCCGCGAGGTCGAGCGCAAGAAGTACGGTCAGCGGAAGGCCCGCGCCCGCTTCCAGTTCTCGAAACGGTAAGGAGGAGATCTTGGGCACTGATGTATCCATGAAAACCCTGCTCGAGGCGGGCGTCCATTTCGGCCACCAGACCCGCCGCTGGAACCCCAAGATGCGCCCCTACATCTTCGGGAAGCGCAACGGCATCTACATCATCGACCTGCAGAAGACGCTCGAACTCTTCAACCAGGCCTCGGCCTATGTGCGCGACATCTCCGCCGAAGGGTGGAAGATCCTCTTCGTCGGCACCAAGCGCCAGGCCACCGAGACCATCGAGGAGGAGGCCATCCGCTGCGGGATGTACTTCGTCAACAACCGCTGGCTGGGCGGCACCCTCACCAACTTCACCACCGTCCGCAAGAGCGTGGAGCGCCTCAAGGAGATCGAGAAGATCTTCGAGGACGAGGCCACCCTCAAGCACTACACCAAGAAGGAGCGCATCCAGCTCGCCCGCGAGAAGAAAAAACTGGACAAGAACCTCAAGGGCATCAAGGACATGGACGAACTGCCCGACGCCATGTTCGTCATCGATCCGGAGAAGGAGATCAACGCCGTCCGCGAGGGCAAGAAGCTCAAGATCCCCATCATCGGCATCGTGGACACCAACTGCGACCCCGACCTGGTGGACATCGTCATCCCCGGCAACGACGACGCCATCCGCGCCATCAAGCTCTTCGTCAGCGCCCTCGCCGACGCCGTCAACAAGGGAACCGCCATGGCGGAGTCCCGCGCCGCAGAGGAAGAGGCCGAGGAGGAGGCCCCCGCCGCCCCCCGCGTGGAGGCCGTCGCCGACCCCCTCGAGGCCCTCCAGGCCAAGACCGAAGAGCCCGTCCCCGCCAACTGAACCCGGCCCCTTCGGCCGGACCCGATAGATCTCAAACCCCTCCCCGCGGAGGGGTTTGGTTTTTCCCAAATGGCCGGTCTGGCCAGACCGGACATTAGATTTTCGTCTCCCATCTCCCGTCTCCCATTTCTCTTTCTCCCGCCTTTGACCAAGGACCAAGGACAACGGAATAAGGACGGCTCATTCCTGTCACCTACCGCCTGTCGCCTGCCTCCTGCTGCCTCTGGCCTGTCGCCTGTCGCCTGATGCCTGTTGCCTTAAGCCTTCGGCCTTTGGCCTATTGTGATCCCCGTCACATTATCGGGCCGCGGAAGGCCTATAATAAGAGTGCACACAAAGGCCGGCCCTTACAACAATCCACCCCGGCCTGGAGGCACTTATGTTGCGCAGGGTCCTGTTCACCCTCCTGGTCTTGGCCGCCGCGCTCCTGCCGGCACAGTGGGTCCGGCGCGCCGACATTCAGGGAAACATCACCGACGTTGCCTATCCCGAGGACCGTTCGCAGATCTATGTGGCCACCGACGGGGCCGGGGTGTGGTGGTGGGATGGCGGGCAGTGGGTGGAGCGCAACGGGGGCCTGCCCGACCTGCGGGTCGCGGCGCTGGTCGTCAATCCAGGGGAGCCAGCACAGCTCAAGGCGGCCCTGCTTTCGGGTGCCGTGTACAAGAGCTTCGATGCCGGCCTCTCCTGGCAGTGGGATTCCGTCGGCCTGGACGGCGCTAATCAATCCTATGTCCCCACGGACCTGGCCATGGCCTGGGATGCCTATGTCGGCCAGTGGTACACCTATTTGGCCACCCTTGGGGCCGGGGTCTTCCGGCAGGACTCTTCGGGCGTTTGGATGCCGCTCAACGCCGGCCTGCAGGACGATTTGGGACAACCCATCCGGGATATTCTCTCCGTCGCCGCGGCCGTGGGGGCGTACGGTCCCCGTCATCAGGCCCTCGCGGGCACCCGTTACTCCCAAAGTTCCGGAACTCCCGGCAGACTTTTTCGTCTTGACCCCAACGACCAGGAGTGGCTCCCGGTGTCCGGCCTCCCATCCGGCGAGGACTACTCCATTCCCGTCATCGCATTTCACGATCCCGACCGGGCCTTCGCGGGGCTGACGGTGGACAGCGGCGGGACGGGCCTGGGAGTGTACCGCAACGGCATTCCCGGCGAACTCATCGTCTGGGAGCCGGTGTGCAGCAACCCCCCCGACCAATCCATCACGGCCCTCGATTATCATTACGATATGGGGAGCGGCTCGACGGTCCTGACCGCGGGAACGCCGTTCAGAATGCTTCAGTTGAAACTGGACCCGACCGGGACCTGCGTGAACAGTTATGTCCCCTTTAACCGTTTCCGCGGAGCCGTCCGGACCATCGGCCTGATGGGCGATACGCTGGGCATCGCCGGCGGCCCGGGCAAGGGGCCGTTCATCTTCAATCCCTCCAACATCTCTTCGCCGGTCGCCAACCGCCGCCAGGGGATGCAGGACGACAATGTCCTGGACATCGCCACGGGCCCCTGGTTCGGATCCTCCGGGGGGGACCACACGGTCTTCGCCGCCTCCGGCATCGCCGGCGTCTACAAAAATGTGGATCCCCTCACGGTCTCCCCGGCCGTGCAGAGCGGCTACTTTTACCGGATGATCGGCACCCCGGACGAATGGGGCGTCCCACCCGTCCTCAAGGTCAAGCCGGTCCCCAATTACAACGAGAACGGCTGCCAGCCCAACCGGACCGTCTTCGCCTGCACCAACGGCAAGGGGGTGATGCGCTCGTTCGACGGCGGCCGCTCGTGGCATTACGCCAACGGGGGGAACATCGCGGTGGCCGCCGCCATGGCCCGGGGGGTGGTGACGGACCTCGTCTTCCATCCTGCCTACGACGGGAGCGCCAATCGCACCCTGTATGCCTCCGTCTATGGAGGGGGCGTGTTTCAAAGCGGCGACAACGGGGACACCTGGTCGCTCATGGGGATCGGCTTCGAGTCCATCCCCAACGACCGGGTCCTGTGCCTGGCCATCGGCTCCACGGGACAACTGTATGCCGGGTGCCGGACCCTAAGCGGCGTCATCGGCCAGCGGGGCCTGTTCTATTGGACGGGCGACTCATGGAGCCCCCTCGGCAACATCCTCATGGACAACAAGAGCGTCTCCGCCATCGGCCTGCCGCCGGCATTCCCGACCCTGCCCTGGATCATCCTGGGGACCGAAAACAGCGGCGTCCTGGCCTCCAGTGATATGGGGCAGAACTTCGGCGAATTGAACTTAGGCCTTCCCCCCAACGCCCAGATCCACGACCTTCAGTTGGCGCCCTACTTCAATTATCCAGGGGACACCTCCATGCTCATCGCCGTCCGCCCGACCGGCGGCTCCAACGGCGGCGTCTATTTCACCGACTACAACCACGGCTGGCAGTGGCTCCAGATCGTGGACGATTTGCCCTCAAGGAGGGTCCTGAGCGCGGCCTTCACCCCCACCTATGTCAACGGGGGGCAGGTCTTCTGCGGGCTCGCCACCCAGGGGCTATATTTCGCGCAGTTGGACCCGTCGAACCCCTCGCCGCAGTGGCTCCCCGCCTCAGGCTTCTATAATGTTCCCCCCAACATCACGGGCCTCTCGGTCTCGCCCGACGACCCGGACCTGCTCTTCGCCGCGACGAAGAAGGACGGCATTTTCATCAGCCGCGACGGCGGCGACACCTTCCAGCCGTGGGGGGCCAACCTCCACTACCTGAACGGCGCGGACCATTGCCCCGTGGAAACCACCCTTTCCGTGGCGGTGACGCATCAGGCCCCCCCGGGGCCGAACCTCTTTCTCGAAGAGCGGTTCGAGGCCGTCTCCCTCCCGCTGTTCCCCCCCGACGGCTGGTACATCAGCGACGGAGGGACGCCGGGGGCGGGCACCTGGTTCCGCCAGCCCGAAATGCCCCCAGCCTCATGTGCCGACCGGGACCTGGATGTCCTCTATCCGGGGTTCTTCACCGATCATTACGCCATCATCGATTCCGACTGCCAGGGCAACACAAGCACGCAGGACGACTGGCTGGTCACCCCTTCCATGGACACCGCCGCCGCCGAGCGGGTCCTCCTCCAGTTCAACCACCATTTCCGCCAATATGCCTATGCCGTTCAGGAGCACGGTTATGTGAAGGTGTGCTCCCCCCCGCAGACCGGAGCCTCATGCGCCGATCCCATGAGCTGGGCCGTCGCCGCCGATTACACGGGACAGGATTTCCTCGGCCGGGCTTCCGTGGACCTGACGCCCTGGAAGGGGAACCGGATGCAGGTGGCCTTCCATTACACCGGCGCCTGGGACTGGTGGTGGGCCATCGACGATGTGAAGATCCTCCAGCTCCTCCCCCGCGTGGTGGTGGGGACGAAGGACCGCGGCCTCTACTATGCCGACGCGGGCGACGACGCCTTCTTCGGGCAGTTCATCCCCTCCAACATCCAGAACGGCACGGTCAACGAGGTCCGCTACGACGGCATTTCGGAGGACATGCGCGCCAGCCATGTCCCGGACGGCGATTACAGCTCCATCGACTACGGCCAGACCTGGACCCCCGTTCCGGGGGTGACGCCGGGGCTGGGGTTGAGGGATGTGTCGTATTCTTCCGTGTTGCCCTGGCAACGAGGAAAAGCAAGCTTTATTTGGGGCGTCTCTTCGGGCCTTTCCCTCGGCCGGGGCCTCGGCGACGGGAGGGCGTGGTTCTACAACCCCCTGTTCGCCGCCTGGCAGGCATGCCCCCAGGCGGGGCTGGACCCCAACGGCGATTATCGCTCCATCCTCCAAATCACCTCCGGCACCCTGCTGATGGGGGCCATCGGCAAGGAGAGCGGTTCCTTCTGGACGGGACTCTACCGCAGCGAGGACACCTGCGCCACCTGGGCCGCCTCCGGCGAAGGCCTGCCCCCCAGCCCCAAGGTGTACGCCCTCCAGGAGGACACCACGAACGGCTTCGTCCTGGCCTCGGTTGTGGATTCCTATCTCGACGACGGTGACGACGGCGGCATCTTCTACTCCGACGCCTCCTCCGACGGCCGCGCCTGGGCGCTGACCAACATTCCCTCCTCCGTTCCCAGCGCCACCGAGCTGGCCTCCTCCGGCACCACCATCTACACCGGCCTCTCGGAGGACGGCATCTTCTCCAGCTCCCCCTCCCTCATCTCCATCGTCCAACCGACGGCCTACTACGAGGTCGCCGGCGAGGCCTGCATCGGTGAGGCGGTCCAGTTCCACAACTACTCCGCGGGCAAGGTGACGGCCAACGAGTGGGACTTCGACGACGGTCAATATTCATCAGACGCCAGCCCCACCCACGCCTATGGCGCCACCGGCGCCTATTTCCCCTCCCTTACCGTCACCTCCGGGAGCGCGACGGACGATTACAGCACGCCCGTGGAGGTGGTGGACGAACTGGATCTGGGAGACACCCTGCTCCTGGCCAAGACCGGCACCCCCGGGGAGGTGCGTCTAACCTGGAGCAACCTGACCGGGGAGTCCGGCTACCGGGTCCACCTCAGCAATCTCACTTCGGGCTACCAATCCACGGTGGACCTGCCGGCCGATACGGTCCTCTACGACACCACCGCCTCCTATGCCTATTTCCGAGTCCAGCCCCTGGGCTTGTCCTACGCCTGCGGCGACGGAGTCATCGGAGGAAGCTGGTAGCGACACACGGTCCTTGGTCAAAAACCGTTCGTCGTTCGTCGTTCTGCG
The DNA here is from genome assembly GCA_002327305.1 of Holophagales bacterium UBA2201. Classification (GTDB taxonomy): domain Bacteria; phylum Acidobacteriota; class Thermoanaerobaculia; order UBA2201; family UBA2201; genus UBA2201. The sequence goes on from DCUZ01000076.1 coordinate 12,525, forward strand.
CTTGGGCAAGGGGCCTGCTGCAACCTTGGAGGGAGGGGTCGATCTTCCACCTTCAGCCATCAGCCTTCCGCCCGCACCTATGTGATCCCCGTCACATCGCTCCCGATATTCAGGCCTATAATTAAGGGTTGGCAAGGAGGTCCCTATGCGCCGCATCACCCTGTGGTTGGTTTTGGCTCTCGTCATGGGATGTACCCCGCTGGCCGCCCAGTGGCAGAAGCAGGGAGTGGCGTCCGGCTCGGTCACCGACCTCCTGCGCCTCTATGGCACCAGCGGCACCGAACATCTCTGGTGGCTGGGCACGGAGGCCGGCATCTTCAGCGCCGATTACAATTTCAACTGGGTGGACCGCAGTTCCGGCCTCTACAGTCCCCGGATCAAGCGACTCGACGGCTACCCCATCAACATGGTCAGCCAGGCCACCGCCCTGCTGGCCGAGGACGGGGTCTACGCCCGGATGTCGGGGCCCCAGTATGTGTGGGCCGACACCGACGGCCTGCATTCGGGGGTCGGCGAGCCCTTCGGCTACGCCTCCGCCACCGATGTCTCCACGGCGGAAAACCCGGACGGCTCCATGACGGTGTATGCCGCCTTCGATGGACACGGGGTGTTCAAGCGGGAATTCTGTTCCATGGCCTGGTGCGGGGGAACCCCTATTTTCGGTCCCGACGACGCCGAGAACGACCACGGACTCTGGACGGCCGCCGGGGGCTGGGCGTTGGATGCCTGCGACGCCCACGGGGGCAGCCAGTCCTGGAAGGCCGGGGCGCACGACCATCCGGCGTGCTTCGCCCCCTACCCCAACGATATGGACGCTACTCTGACCACCACCGTGGCGGTGGACCTGGGCCCGTCGCCGGGGCACGGTCTCTCCCTGCGCTTCTGGGACCGCATCGATACGGACTGGTCGGGCGATATGGGGGTCGTCGAGATCGCCGCCACTCCCCCCTACCAGGACTGGCAGCCCCTGCTGACGCGAGAGGGGTCCTGGGAGTGGATGCAACATGCCATTTCCCTCGACGCCTATTCCGGCCAGGTCCTCCTGCGGTTGCGATTCGTCTCCAACGCCACCTACTGGTACGACGCATTGGGCTGGTTTGTGGACGACATCGAGATCAGCGCCACCGCCTCGTGGACCGAGGTGACGGACGCCTCCCTCAGTCCCATCCCGAATCGCCAGGTCACGGCCCTGCACCTGCTGGACGACGGCACCACGCAGACCCTCTACGCCGCCACACGGCATATCGTGGGGATGAGCGACGGCAACATCTACGCCCTTGGAAGCGGGAACTGGACCGCCAAGGGGATCTCCGGCACCTCCTACCTCTCCCTGGACGGCTCCCGTCCTGGGGACGCCAATACCTACCTCCTGGCCGGCACCGACGGGGCCGGCGTCCACGCGGCCTCGGGTGGCGGGGATTTCACCCCCTTCTGCTCCGCGCCCGCCCCGGCGGGACGGTTCATCGCCGTCTCCGTGGACCGCATGGACGCCCCCGGCGGCCCTCACGGGGCGGCGACGGAGGCGGCGGTTTATCAGCTGGACCCCTCCTGCGCCCAACCCTACCGGCCCTACACGGCCTTCTTCGGCCGTCCCCTGAGCGTCCTGGCCGATTGTTCCGCCGGCATTTTTCAGGACCGGTTCCTGGTGGGGACCGACGGCACGGGGCTGATGCAGTTGGATTGCACCGATCCCACCCTGCCACCTGTTCTTCTGGCCAATGAGGGACAGACCGGGGGCGGAGGCACGATCGCATCAAAGAATATATCCAAGATCGCCCTATCCCCCACCACACCCATGACCCTCTTCGCCGCCTCCGCCTCCGAGGGGCTCTACAAGAGCCGGTTTCCCGTGGATGGCAGGGACTACTTCGTCCGACACTTCTACGACCCGGTGCGAGGCGGGGCCCTTCCCGGGACGGCCCTGGCCCTGGCCCCGGGCTACGACGACACGGGCCTGACGGGAAACCCCGGCGCGCAGACACTCTACCTGGGCACCCGGGACACCGGGGTCCTGCGCAGTGACGACGGCGGCTCCACCTGGTCCCGCCTCGCCAACTCGCCCCAGGGGGAGGAGATCGTGGACCTGGCCGTGGTGGACCTGGTGGGCGGCGCCTATCAGATTTTCGCCCTCACCGCCGGGGCCTCGGTGTGGCGCTCCGACGATTCGGGCCAGTCCTGGACGGAGGAGGCCCACCTGGATGCCTCCAACGACGCCTGCCGCGCCCGCGACCTGGCCGTTTCTCCCCATTTCATCAGCGACTGCACCGCCTTTGCCGCCACATCCTCCGGCCTCTACAAACGGACCTGCGCGCTGGGTTTGGCCTGGGAACCGGTGGATGCCCACGCCACCCTCAGCGTCGCGGTGGCCCCGCTCTACAACAACGACAACCGCACCACCAACGACCGTGAGTCAACCTCGGTCCTGGCGGGGACCGAGGGGAGCGGCCTCCTCTGCTCCTTCGTCTGGGGGGACGCGGACACCTTCCAGCCCATCCTCTTCGACAATCCCTCCCACGACCCCCTGGAGAACGCCGACATCCCGGTGTTGGCCATGCATCCCATGTCCGATCTGGACCCCAACCGCGAGGATGTCCTTTACCACTGCTTCCTGGCCCGGCACCGGGACGCGGCTCCGGAGGACGGCGTGTGGTGCATGAGCTTTTTGGATTGGGGCTGTCCCTCGTGCTTCTGGGAGCCATGGTCGGCCAATGGCCCCACCTTCGACGGCCGCATTACCGATCTGGCCTTTCATCCCTGGTTCAACCGCCTGGGGGCCACCCCCAACCCCGTTCTCTACGCCGCCCATCAGAGCCAAAAGGTATTTAAGGGCGTCCAGCAGTGGGGCTTCGACTATGCCTGGACCCCGTCGGAAGGGTTCTTCCACACCCCCCCATTCGTCTATGCCATCGCCGAAAGCCCCGACCTTCCGGGGGTGGTACTAGCCGGCACCAAGGGCTATGGCCCCATGATGTCGTTTGACGGCGGCGTCTCCTACTACCCCTGGGGCTCCCTGCGAAAAGACGGCTATGTCCTGCACGATGTCCCCGCCGCCGCCTTCACTCACAATCCCGGCGAGGGCGCCCGCCTCCTGGTCTCGGCCGGGGACCCCGACTTCCCTGCTACGGACAAGGACTTCGGCGTCTTCCACTCCGATTACTCCGGTCCCGCCATCCTTCCATTATGGAGCCGCGCATCCCTCTGTCTCTCGGGTTGCACCTCTCCGGGCGACTATTCGCCCTCCAATTTCGACGGCCACCAGGTGCTGGAGTTGCGCTATTTCGACTTGAGCACGGACATCATGGCCTCTGACTTCACGGCCGGGCCGCTCAAAAGCGACCCGGCGGATCCCGATGTGCCGGGGGCATTGGGACAGTTTTGGCAGGTGGAGACCAGCGGCTTAGTGCCGGAATCAATATCGGACCTTTCTTTCGGCACTACAGGCACAGGTCGGTCGTTCCATACCAGAGGCAAGGCCAGTTTCATTTGGGGGGCTCAAGGTACCATAGCTATGGGATTCTCTCGAGCCACTTCCCCCGGCGCTTATCGCTACAACCCGAATCTCGCCACCGCGGCATGGGAAGAAGCGAGCGGGAGCGGCGCATGCGCCCTGCCCGCCGGGACGAACTGGCGTGCGGTCCTTTCCGTGGATGTCGCCACGACCCTCCTCGGCGCCCGTGACGGAACGGGCATCTACCGCTCCGACAACGCCGACACCCAAAGCAACGGAGATGTATGTTGGACCCAATCCGACATGGGGATGGGCCCTGGCGACCGCGACTACGATTACGCGGAATACTCCAAACGCGTCACCGCCTTTGTCAAGGCATCCAACGGCCTCCTGGCCGCCCTGGAGGAGGATGAATTGGGCGGCACCCCCGGCGGGGTATTCTTTTCCGACTCCTCCTCCGGCGGGCGGGCATGGGTCCCCATCACGGTCTCTTTCGCCTGTCCGTCCAACTACGAACTGGCCTCCGGCAGTCAATTCTTCACCGGCACCACCTGCGACGGCGTCTACGCCGCCTCCACCATCGACTACACCGGCCAGCCCACCGCCTTCTTCACCGCCACCCCCTCCGACGATCCGTGGCATGAGAACAAGGCCACCTTCACCGACCACAGCGCCGGCAACCCGGCCACCCGCGTCTGGGATTTCGGCGACGGCTCGCCCTCCTCTTCGGCCAACCCCGCGGAGCGCGCATTCGAGACCGCGTTCGGCTATGCCGCGTACACGATCACCCTCATTTCGGAGGGTCAGTTCAGCTCCACGGACACCTATCAGGAAACGGTGGAGTTGGTGAACACCCTCATCACCGGCATCGAAAAGGTTGGGGACGACATCCGGATCACCTGGGATGAAGTCAGCGGCGGCGGTCACAGTTTCACCTACCAGCTCCGCCAGGCCTCTGGAGCGTCCGGAAGCGGCAATGCCGCGGTGGCGGCCTGCGTTCCATCGTGCACCGCCGGCGTCTGCACCTGTCAGTTCACCGGGTCAGATGAGAATGAGTTCTATAAGGTTCTTACCTTCTGGTAGCCGAACGACTCTCCCCACGCCATCCAGCCCACCATCCTTAAGACCCCTCCTCGAGGAGGGGTCTCGGTTGCTCTCCCCCATCCCAAACGGCGTGAACCAGCACGGACTTCCCCGCAACACCCGCTGTCCCTTATTCGAACTCCGAGCAGAAGCAAGGGATTGGATTTTATCTCCTGCCTCTCTGCTATTTCCTCCACAACTAATCCGTGCCCTCCCCAGGAATGCTGAATTTCACAGGCTCTTCCTCTTCAGTTCCCGCAATTTAAATGAGCCTCGGGCAATCTCGTCCTGTCTGCCGCTGGAAACTGGGTGCGCTTGGATGGAGTGAACTCTTTAACCGTCTATTTATCGAGCTGGCTATCCGTTGAAATGCACTCGCGTCCTTCCGGCCGTTCCTCTCTCTGCATCAGCTCAATGAGCATTGTATACTGTGGCTGAATCTTAAATCCACGCACGAGCTCAATGGAAAGCCCCTGCAACATGATATCAGTGGCGGATAGGGCTTTGTCGAGTTTCTTTTTCCTATTGACCGACGCATCATGCTTGGCTATCTCGACATAGGCTCGCCAGACAATGTCGGCGAATGGGTAGCGTGCAATTGTAGATAGCAGTTTGCTTCGATTCGCCTGATTGGGATGAAATTGATAAACGAAGTAGCAGTATTCAACTCGATACAGCATTCTCGTACAGCTGTCCAGGATGGTCGCCATTTTCTTAAGATAAGCGGTGTCCTTAGTGTATAACAGAAGGGTTCTAGCCGCCCGGTATGCTTCAATGTATGATTCCTCCTGCAGGCAATCCCTTAATAGATCTTGCATCCTGCCTATATCAAGATTGGACGATTGAAATCGGATTGTTCCTTCAGCTTGATAATTCAATAGCTCGGACTCTAAGTATCCCATATTATTGGCCGCAATGACTTCCTGATATTCCTTTAGAAATGAACGAAACAGTGAGACGCTATTGAAAATAAGAGCAAGATTCATCAATTGCTCTAAAACTTCATTGCTTGGAATATGATGCCGCTTGCATGCGGCTCGGGCATCGCTGAGCAAAACAAAGGCATCGATCAGCTTTCCCCTATAGATGGCCGTTTCCCCCATGAGGTACATGGGCTTGTACATATGCTCCATGCTGTATTTCTTGGAATAGGCGAGATCACTTTTGAGATATAGCTCAGCTTCCTTCCATTTGCCCAATTCCAAATACTGCAGCCCAATGTTATCCAGTAACTTAAGATGTATCTCCGGGTCCCATATTCCGTATTTTTTGGTTACTTGATAGTACTTCATGAAGTGCTTTAATGCTTTTCTGTTCTGGCCACTATTTGAAAGCAGAACCCCCAAATTGTTTCGTATCGTATTAGCGGTAACGATATCACCGGCCTTCTCGAAATCACGCTCTAGCCGTCGAAATACAACTATAGCATGATTGGTCCTGCCAGATTGATATTCCATAAATGCAATTCGCATTAAGTTAAGTTTATACTCCTTCTCCTCGGCAAACTCCTGGCCCATGTTCATGGCCTTCTCAATGGTTTTTGCAGCCCGCTCAATCCGTCCCGTACGACCGTATAGCTTTCCCAATAGGCACAATGCCAGGAAAACCTCCTTCCGCCGCAAGGAGTCGCTTATGATCCTCTCCAGCATCAATTCCGCCTGATGCACCTGGCCGGTGGCTAAATACGCCTCTGCCAGTACTCGCTGGACACCTGAACGGATAAAATCATCAAGCCGATCCAGCCGAGGTTCGATGGTCTTGATTAGATCCGTTGCTCGACCCGTAAGAAGCAAGAGTTGGCCCAAATCGGTCAAGAACGGACCAATCGCAGATAGGTCGTCTTCCGCAACGCGAACCGCTTCCTCTAAAGCTTGAATGGCTTGGGGTATCGAATAAGTGCTTTTGGCTTCCTCCGCGACCTTGAGCAGATAAGGAATAGCCTCACTCAATCCAGCCTTTGATAAATGATGCGCCAATATATGATTCAAATGTCCCGGGCTTTCTGACGAATGAAGTCTTATCCAAGTGGCGATCTTATAATGCATCTCTCTGCGCTGCATGAATTCGATGCTGTCGTAGATGGCTGCAACGGAATCCACTTGCAGGAAGCGGTATTCAGAACGATCTTCGTTGGAGGTAATAAAAAGCTCGTTGATTGCCAGTTGAAATACTCGATTAGCATCTATGCCCAAGCCCTCAATCAAAATGGCGGGAATCCGCTCTCCAACAACTGCCAAGGTGCGAAGGATCGTACGGTCCGCAAACGACAATGCATCCAATCGGGAGAGCACCAGACCTCCGATTGAATCAGGCAACTCAAACGACCGGCTCTCGTCCACAAGAAGGATTTGTGGATATTCTTCATCTCTCGACAGATAGCCCGACTGGAACAACAGCGCAAGCATTTCCTTTGCAAGCAGAGAATTTCCATGACTGGAGGAAAAAACCTTTTTCACGGCTTCGACCGGTACATCATCAACAGATAGGGCCGCTTCAAGGAAGGCCTGTGTTCCCTCCTCCCCGAAAGGGTTCAAAGCGATTTCGATCCGGTACAGTCCTTCCTCGCCCCTCGTCCCAGCCCGCTGGGTGAAGAATAGGCGTAACAATCCGTTTTCACTGATCCGGACCAAATGGACCAACAAAGCCCGGCTTTCAACGTCCAACCATTGCCCGCCGTCAATGACAAGGATTAGACCAATTCGCGCTAATACCGCATCAACTATGTGTCTCACCATCTTCCAAAGCAGGGCGCGCCGGACCTCCGGCTCCAAGGGCGGCTCCTCCAGGGCCGACTTCGTCAGGCCGAAGGTGTTGAGAAGGATGGGAAGGTATTCCACGATCTCGGGATCGCGCCTTTCAATCACTTCCCGGGCGGCGACGGCCGCGTCCTTGCCTGCCAGCAGTTCGGGCAGGATGGCCCGGAACGCCGAGTAGGGAATGTTGGCGGCGTGGGAGGCGCAGTGGTGCCGGATGATGCGGTGGTCCTTCAGGTGCCGGTTCAAAAACCAGGTGACGAAGGCCGTCTTCCCCACCCCCGCCTCGCCGGTGATGACATAGAGACCGGCCTGGTCCTTGGGCTGGGCTTGGATGGCCTCCAGGAGGGCACCCTCCTCCGCCTCGCGGCCGATGAAAAAGGGTAGTTCCTCCTCGGTCCCTTTCAATCCCTCCAGAAGGTGCACAGGAATGGGCTCCTTCTTGCCTTTGAGAGGCAGAGGGGGGAGGTCGCGGAAGGCGAACCGTCCGCCGGATCGGGCCTTGGCGGCAGGTGAGGCCAGGCACCCCCCTTCCGGCGCCGCCTGCATGAGGCGGGCGGCGACATTGACCCCGTCGCCCATGACCGTGTATTCGCACCGCTCCCCCGATCCCACCACGCCGCAGAACACCTTGGCCGCGTTCAGCCCCATTCGGACGGCAAAGCCGGCGGCCTTCGCATCCTCTCCCAGCGCGCGGGCACAGGCGAGGGCCCGCGCTTCATCGTCCTCATGGGCCCGGGGGGCGCCGAACAGGACCAGCAGTTTGCTCCCCTTGTCCCCCATGTCCACCTTGTTGATGTAGCCGTCGTATTCAGCCACCCGTTCGGCGGCGGCCTGGTAGAATGACCGCACGCCCGCCACGGGGTCCACCTCTCCTCCATCTTGGGGACGGAAGGAGACGAACAGCACGGACAGGTGCCGGTGTTCGTTCAACAGGGCCGCCTGGCCCGCTGCGAGGGCTTCCCAGAGCAGGGGATGGAGGAAGGGGGCGAGAATGTCGCCGGAGGCGAGTTCCCCCTGCGTGTCCGGGGGTTTGCTCTCACCGGAGGCATCGAGGATTTTATCAAACCCCACGCCCCGCTTGGCCACCACCTCCCCCGCCTCCGCGTGGTGCTCGGCCTCCGCGCTTCCGTCCACCGGATCGCCGGAATAGACATAGTCCCGGCGTCCGGCCCCTTCCACCAGGAAGAAGTGCGCCTCCCCGGTCGCCACCCCCGCCTTCATCCGCAGGGTGAACTCCCCCGCCGGGGTGGGGATGGAGCAAAAACGGGGCATGAGCCCCTGCATCGCCAGCCCCGCCCGCAGGGCGGTCGCCTCATCCGGGAAGTGGACGGTCACCGCATCGCCGGCGAAGCGCATGACATCGCCCCCGTTGGCCAGGGCCGCCTCCACCAGCTCGGCGTAGAAGCCGTTGAGCACCTTAGTCAACACCTCAGACCCCTCCTTGCCCATGGCGAGGAGGGCCTCCGACATGGCCGTGAAGCCGGAGACATCGGCGAAGAGGCAGGCGCCGGGGAGGATGAGGGCGGGCCCCGAGGGATCCAGCCCAGTGGCACGATCAAGGAGAAGACGGGGGAAAAAGGGGCGGAAAGCGTTCATAAAAAAAAAGAAGGGCCGGACTCGCGGCAGCAGTCGGAGGAAGGGCCAGGTTCGAAGGAACACCGGTAAGTGCTCATGTTTTCAAACTATTATAGCCCAGATTGGGGGTCCCGGGCCCATGTGACGCGCGTCACATCGCCGGGCTGTTTTGGGCCTATAATAGTGATGGAGGTATTCATGCGCAAGATTTCCATTTTCGCCGCCGCCATGGTGTTTGCCGCTGTCCTGCTCCCCGCGTGGGTGAAGCAGGGGACCGTCTCCGGCAACATCGCCGATGTGGAGGTGATCTCCTGGGACGGAAACACGGGGCTTATCTATGTGGCCACGCGGGGGGCGGGCATCTGGAAGAGCACCGACGGGACGACATGGACCGAGGCCAACGGCAGCACCACCGCTCCCCTGCCCGACCTCAACATCAAGGCCATTTGTGCGATACCGAACCCGTCCACCGGCACCCCTTATGCCGACTACCTCCTGGCCATCTCTTCTTTTGGGGTGTACCGGACCACGAACCAGGGTGCCTCGTGGTACGCCTATGAAACGGGCCTGGCCACCGCCGGGGCCACCGGCTATCTCTATTCGGACATCGCCGCGGGCTATTCAGGTACCTCTGTTCTCTACCACCTGGCCACTTACGGCGGAGGGACCTACCGGAAGATCGGCACCGGCAGCTGGCAAAACAGCACCAACGGCAACATGACCGACAACAACGACCTGTATTGCCTCAGCATCGCGGCCAACGGGGCCAAGGCCGTGGTGGGAACGGAAATGAATGCCATCAACGGCGGCTCCGGACACCTTTACACCCGCGTCTACGGCGGCACCGATTCCTGGGTGACCTACGCCCCCACCTGGTTCCCGCAAAATGCCACGGTCCGGGCCCTCTCATTCCGGTTCCCCGACTATGTCTTCGCGGCCCTCGACTCGTCCGGCGTCGGCGGCTCCGGCGGCCTGTGGTGGAGTCCCGGCGGAACGGGGTTTCCCAACTTCACGCAGTTGACGGGAAACGGGACCATGCCGTCCGAACGGTTCCTCTCCATCGACTACTACTACGACCCCATGATGAGCAGTGAGTTCTTCGGAGCGGCCGGGACGGAACACGGACTCTGGCGCATTCCCGACCCCGGTTGGACGGGAGCCCAGTATGAAGCGGTCCCCTTCGTCGGGAGCGTCACGGGGGTGGGGGTGGGCGAACCGTCCACCTGCGACATCTTTTTCGGCGGTCCCGGAAAGGGCCCGTTCCGCGTCAATCCCTGTTCCGGCGACCGGCCCCACCCCATGCGCACCGGCCTCTTCGATTATCAGGCCGTGGACCTGGCCCCCGGCCGGTATTGCGGAACCGGCAACGACTACGACCTTTTCGCCGCCTCCGGCATCGCCGGCCTGTGGAAGAACCAGAAGGAGTTCGACGCCACAACGGGCAAGCAGGGCTACTTCACCCGGATGATCGGGGACCCCACCAGCGACGGGCTCCCGGAGGTGACCTGCGTGGGGGCGTCGAGCAATTATCAAAAATGGAACGGCGCCGCGGGGGGCGACATCAACAGCCACCAATTGACCCTCTTCGTGGGGACCAACGGCAAGGGGGTCTTGAAATCGGTGGACGGGGGGCGTTCGTGGTTCAAGCCCAATAGCGGTACCGGCACTCTCCCCATGGGCAAGAAAATCAGCGCCCTGGCGGTTTCGCCCAACTACCCCGCGTATCCCCATCTCTACGCGGCCGTCTATGATCCCGCCGGCACCACCGGCGGCGTGTGGCGCTCCACGGACGGGGGCGTCAACTGGACCAACATCAACGGCACCTCGCTGTTGAACAAGCGCGTCACAGCCCTGGCCCTGCCCCCGTCCTACGGAAGTTCGGTCGCGGTTTTCGCCGGGTGTAAGGCCGGTGGTGCGCTCAACACCGTGTGGAAGTTCACCGGCTCCGCCTGGGCCGCCGTGGGTTCCTTCACCTACGACGTCACCTCGCTGACCGCCCCATCCAACCATATTTACGCGGGGACCGAGGCCCACGGGGTGTGGTATCACAATTCAGACCAATGGCTGGAGTTCAACACGGGGTTTTACAACGGTCTGGGATACATCTACCAGGTCAAGGCGGCCCCCAACTGGAGTTCCACCGGTTCGCTCGTCGCGGCCGTCCGCCCATGGGCCGGGACCACCAGCCATGGAGGATTCTATTGGTACAAGAGCGGCGTGGGGTGGCAGGTCTTCAACACCGGCCTGCCCGACCGGCGCCTCCTCTCCGTGGCCTTTTCCCCCGACTTCGCCAACAACAACCGCATCTACTGCGGCCACTCCCAACGGGGTGTCTATGCCAATGCCCTCGACCCCACCTCCGGCCCGCAGGAGAACTGGACGGGGGGAACGGGGTACTACACCACTCCCGAGCGGATCAACGGCGTGGCGGTGGACCCCTCCGACCCCAACATCGTCATGGCCTCCACGGACGACATGGGGGTGTTCCTCTCCCTCGACGGGGGCTACACCTTCCGCCCCTGGTCCAACGGCCTGAGCTATTTGGAAGGGTCGGTCACGCGGCGCGTCGTGGATCTCACCCTCTCCGCCCTCATCGTGCCGACTTCCGGCACCCAGCGCCGGGCCCTGTGCGGCACCGCGGGGCAATTCATCTACACCGCCAACTTCGACCCCGAGGCCGCCGACCCCGCCGCCGGCTTCTACTACCCCCAGTGGACCCGGTCCGCCATCGGCACCGTCCCCCCGCCCCCCACCTCGGGCTACATCAACGAGATGCGGGCGGTGGGGGAGGAGGTATTGCTGAGCCAGTCCGCTTGGGATTGGAGTTCTGGCCCGCCCGCCGGCTGGACCCGCGTCAACGGAGGCGCCAAGGGACGGTGGGGACCCAATCCCGCCCCCTCAGGGTGCTCCGCCCTTGCGGTGCCTTTCCCCCTCTCCGGGAGCGTGGCCCTGATGGACAACATCTGCACCCTTCAATACGGCGCGCAGGAGGATGAGTTGATCACCCCCGTCCTCTTCACCTCCACCCAGGGGATCACCTCGCTGACTTTGGAATTCGACCATATGTATGCGGACTACGCTTCGGGTAAGGTCACGGACTCGGCCCGCGTCCGGGTGCGGGACGCTACCGTGTCCACCTGGACCAGTGTTACAGGCGCTTCCTGGGATTCAGACCAGGCGGCCCAGCATGTCACCCTCAACCTGACTTCCTACATTCGACCGAACATGCAGGTCCAATTCTACTACACATGCCCGGGGATCCCCACCGATAATTCCGCATGGATGGTGGACAATGTGAGGATCACCGCCAACCAGGGGGAGGACCTGCGCGCGGCCGACACCCTCAATGGCGACTGGTCCTCAGCCGATCAGGGGCTCACCTGGACACTGGTGGACGGCATCCCACCGGGTGTGGGGCTGACCGACATGAACTTCAAGGACGGCGGGATGACGCCGTGGGGGCGGGGGAAAGCCAGTTTTATCTGGGGTGTCTCCTCCGGCCTTTCCCTTGCCCGGTCGGAACGGGCGGGCTCGTGCAACCACAACGGCGGGGTGTGGAAATATACCCCCGGCCTCCCCACCGGCACCTGGAGCGCCTGCCCCACCGCGGGGCTGGATACCTGTGAGGACTTCCGTGCCGTGCTGAAACTGAACGCCGGGCCCATTCTGGCGGGGTCGAAGGACATGGGCGGGGGCTCGTCATGGACGGGGCTCTACCGCAGTGACGACGAGTGCGCCACCTGGCAGGCCTCCGGCTACGGCCTTCCCGCCAACCCCAAGGTGTGGGCCCTGCAGGAGGTCTCCGGCGGCGACATCCTGGTCGGCGTTGCCAACACGGGGGCCGACGGGGGCGTCTACCTCTCCGACGCCCAGTCGGGGGGCCGCGCCTGGGTGCTCTACTCGGCCGGCTTCACCCCCTCCCTCTCCGGCACCGTGGAACTGACCGGCGACGGCAACACGGTCTATTCGGGCATGGGAGAGGACGGCATCTACGCCGATGACGACGCGATCACTTATTACAACGGGGCCCCGAAGGCCTTCTTCCAGGCGGCCCCCGCCACGGCCTGCGTCGGCTCTTCCGTCTCCTTCACCGACCGCTCGGCGGGCAAGCCCACCACCTGGTCGTGGAACTTCGGCGATTCCGGCACCTCCGGCAGCCAAAGCCCCACCCACACCTACACCGCCGCGGGGACCTATTATCCGTGGCTGACCGCCTCCAGCTTCTTTGGGAGCGACACCTACACTTTGGCCGCGCCGGGGATCGAGGTGGTGGATGAATTGGATTTAGTCGACACCCTGCGCCTGGTCAAGAACGCCTACCAGTATTCCTTCGAACCCGACGCGGCCGGGTTCACCCCCACAGGGCTGTGGCACCGCACCGACGCCTGCGGGGCAGGCTCCACGGTCTTCTACTACGGGCAGGACGGGACCTGCGACTACAACACCGGGATCTCCAACAATGGGACGCTGACCTCTTCCGCCATTTCCCTCGCGGGACTGACCGCCCCCGTCCTTTCGTTCCGGTACCGCCTGCAGACGGAGCAATATCCCGGCTATGACCTGGCCAAGGCCTTTATCTCTCCCGACGGCTCCTCGTGGACGGAGATCGCCCAAGATTCCGCCAACGGGGGTGTTCTGGTCGTGGACAACGCCTGGCACACCGCCTCCTTCGATGTCTCCTCCTACGCGGGGGGGAACCTGTATGTCCGCTTCACCTTTGTCACCATGGATGCCCAGAACAACGGCTATCTCGGCTTCATGGTGGACGACATCACGATCACGGACCCCGGAGCCCTGATGATGACCTGGGACGATGTGGACGGCGAGAGCGGCTACCAGGTGTACTACTCCGCGAACCCCGCCTCCGGAGCCGCCAACGGGGCCGCCTTCCCGGCCTGTTCCGGGTCGCCCTGTTCTGGTATTCCCTACAACCCGCCCCTTGATCCGGATGAGGCCGCTTATTATCGTCTCCGTGTCAAGGGGACCGGCTACGCCTGCGGCGACGGGCCCATCGGGGGGAGCTGGTAGGGGGATGAGCAGGGCGTAGAAGCGTAAGGGCGGAAAAGTGAAGATGTGAAGGGCGGCCCCGCGGCCGCCCGTTTCATGGGTCAGGGCCGCCCGCCCCCCCTACCACCCCATCAGCACGGGGGGGACCAGGAGGAGCAAACTGAGGAGGATGAAGACGATCTGGAGCGGGAGGAGCCAGCGGAACCACTTCTCGAAGGGGACGCCGGCCAGTTCGAGGGTCCCCACGGTGACGGCGGAGGTGGGGATGATCATGTTGGTGAAGCCGTCGCCGAACTGGTAGGCCAGCACCGCCGTCTGCCGCGTGATCCCCGTCAGGTCGGCCAGGGGGGCCATCAGCGGCATGGTCAGCGCCGCCTTGGTGGTGCCCGAGGGGATGACGAAATTGACGGCCGCCTGGACGGCGTACTGGGCGTAGGCGGCGAGGAGGGGAGGCAGGGCGCCGAAGGCCTGCGCGGCGCCGTACAGGATGGTGTCGATGACCCGGCCGTCCTCCAGCAGGACCAGGATGCCGGCGGCGAAGGCCACCACGAGGCAGGCCCCCACCATGTCTTTGGCCCCGGCGGCGAATTCCCGCGCGAGGGCGTTCGGCGTCATTCCCGCCGTGATGCCCGAGGCCAGACCCAGGGCGACGAAGAGGGCGGAGAGTTCGGTGATGTACCACTCCCACGCCAGCACGCCGGCGAAGAGGACCCCCACGGCCGCGGCCAGGAGGCATAGGATGAGGGCGTTGCGCCACCCCAGCGCCGCCCCCTGCGCCGCGGGGGCGACGGCCTTGCGGGCGCGGTCGATTGCATAAGTGGGGCTGGAGGCGGGGTCCTTCCGCACCCGCTCGGCGTGGCGCAGGACCCACGCGATCGTGAGGGCGGTGACGCCGGCCCAGATGCCGACGCGGTACTCCCACCCGCTCAGGAGGGGGACGCCGGCGAGGCGCTGGGCGATCTGGACGGTGAAGGGGTTGAAGAAGGCGGTGGCGAACCCCACGCCGGCGGCGAGGAACGAGAGGCATAGCCCCGTGATGGAGTCGTAGCCGAGGGAGAGGGCCAGCGGGACGAAGATGAGGACGAAGGGCATGGCCTCCTCGCACATCCCGAAGAAGGCCCCGAAGAACGAGAACGCCACCATCACCAGCGCCACCACCGTCCTCCGGCGGCGGCCGATGGCGCGCACGAGGCGGGCGATGCCGGCGTCGATGGCCCCGGTCTTGGCGATGATGTTGAACGCGCCGCCGATGAAGAAGATGAAGGCGATGATGTCCCACAGTTTCCGGAAGCCCTTCATGGGGGCGGTGAAGAACTGGAGCAATTGCGGGTGGCGCGGCTGGACCTGGAAGGACCCCTGCACCACCGTCTCGCTCCCGTCGGGGTGCTTCTCCCGCTCGTAGCTCCCGCCGGGAAGGACGAGGGTGGCGGCCACGGCGAGGAGGAGCAGGGCGAAGACGATGACCAGCGAATGGGGGACGGCAAGTTTGGGCAACGGCGGCCTCCTGGGATAGTGTAAAGCGCGCCCATTCCACCACGGCAGGGCCGGGGTTGTCAACCGGCGCGCGGCGGGCCTCCTTGACCCGCCCGGCCCGCTCGCCTACAATGGAACCGTGACCGCGCTGGACTGGATCATCGTGGCGGCCTACATGGCCGGGGTCGTGGGCATGGGATTCTGGGTGGGGAGGAGGCAGGCGACCCACGAGGACTACTTCCTGGCCGGGCGCTCCATGGGGGCGGCCGTCGTGGCGGGCTCCATCCTGGCCACGCAGGCCAGCGCCATCAGCATGATCGGCGCCCCCGCCTTCGTGGCCCTCGCCCCCGGCGGGGGCCTGCGATGGCTCCAGTACGAACTGGCCGTTCCTCTGGCCATGGCGGCCATCGGGGTGGTCATCCTCCCCCCGCTGTTCCGGGGCGGCTATGTCACCCTCTACGAGTACATCCAGGAACGCTTCGGCGACGGCCCCCGCCGGGCGCTGGCCCTGCTGTTCCTCCTCAGCCGCGGCCTCGCCGCCGGGGTGGCCCTCTACGCCGCCGGAGTGGTCCTTTCCACCTGCCTGGGGCTGGCCCTCGTCCCCACCATGCTCCTGATGGGCGCCGTCACCCTCCTTTACACCGCCGTGGGGGGGATCCGCGCCGACATCTACTCCGACATCCTCCAGTTGTTCGTCCTGCTGGGGGCCACCGGCGCGGCGGTGGTATGGCTGGTCATCCACACCGGGGTGTGGGTGCCCGGGCCCGACCTGGTGGACCCCGCCCGCCTGCGGACGCTGGATTTCGGCGCCCCCCTGGCGGGCGCGGCGGGCCGGTACGGCTTCTGGCCCATGCTCCTGGGCGGCCTCTTCCTCTACGTCTCCTACTACGGATGCGACCAGAGCCAGGCCCAGCGCCTTCTCTCGGCCCCCGACCCGGGCACGACCCGCAGGGCCCTCCTCCTCAACGGCGTCCTGCGCTTTCCCTTCGTCCTCCTCTACTGCTGGATGGGGCTCCTTCTGGCGGTCTTCCTCGGGATGCGGCCCGATTTCGCCGCCGCCATCCCGGCCGACCGCCCCGATTTCCTGGTCCCCACCTTCGTCGTCCACCACCTCCCCGCGGGGCTGACGGGGCTGGTGGTGGCCGGTCTCTTCGCCGCGGCGATGTCGTCGCTGGACTCGGCCTACAACTCCCTCTCGGCCGTGACGCAGATCGACCTCCTGCGCCGCCCCCGGGAGCGGATCACGGTGGCCTCCAGCCGCCTCTGGACCGTCCTGTGGGGGACCGCCTGCGCGGCCGCGGCGGTGGCGTTCTCGGCGTCGAAGGCCACCGCCATCGAATTGGTCAACATGGTGGGGTCGGTCTTCTACGGGCCCCTCCTGGGGGTCTTCCTCCTGGGCATCCTCACCCGGCGGGTGGGCGCGGGCGGCGCCGTGGCGGGGCTGGCCGCCGGTCTGGCCGTCAACCTCGCCCTCTGGCGCGGAGCCCCCGCCCTCTCCTGGCTCTGGTGGAACCTGGCCGGGTGCGTTGTCACGGCGGCGGTAGGGGCGCTGTGGCGGGGGCGGCGGGACGACCGGGAGCGTTTTGGGGAAGGCGCGGCCGTCGCCTTTCCCCGAGACCTCCGCTGTTTCGCCCTCGTCCTCGTCGCCGCCTTCGCCGCGATGCTGGTCGCCCTGTGGGTGTTGCAGGGCCTGCTGATGGGGGAGGCCTGATCCCGAACTCGCTTCGGGCTGAACTCCGCAATTTGTTGTTTCTTAATTTGAAATCCTGACCCTGTATCCGGGAGAAGCGCTTGCGCTTCGACACGAGGGGCCGGAAACGAAGAAGTCCCGACAAAGTCGGGACCTGCGGCAAGTCCAAAACAAGATGGCGGAGGAGGAGGGATTTGAACCCTGCCGAAGGCAGGGATGGGGATCCCTCGTCTCGTCCCCCCGCCACCCAACCCCCACATCCCGTTCGAATGCCCTCCGGTATTAAATTGGACTTGCCGGCCGCAAGGCCCGTCGGTTCAGGGCACCCAGGAGAGAAGCGCTTGCGCTTCGCAACGGGGGTCCTGAAACGACGCAGCCCCGACAAGGTCGGGGCCTGCGGCAAGTCCAAAACAAGATGGCGGAGGAGGAGGGATTCGAACCCCCGGTCCCCTCACGGGAACAGCGGTTTTCAAGACCGCCACCTTCGACCGCTCGGTCACTCCTCCGAAGGATTGATTGTAACATAGAGAGTCGTGCTTCCTACCCGACGCGGCGGGCTGAAAACCGCATGGAAAACAGCCCTGTCCGGGACCGGGGGTACTGCCCCCTCATCTCGTCCCCGCGCGGCAGAACCCCCGCCATCCTATGCGGTTTTCAGATGCGACCGCTCGGTCACTCCTCCGAAGAACTGATTGTAGCATACCGGTATCCTTCGCTCCCCCGCGCCGATTAAGAATGCGGTAAAATCATTCCCATGAAACACCCCCTTTACGCCCTGTTGCTCCTGCCCCTGGCGGCGGTCCTGTGGTGGGTCCTGGGGGGGGCGCGCGCCGCCACGGGGATGGGGTTCGCCCCGGTCCTGCCCGAAGCGGTGTTCTCCCCCGCCGAGTACGACGCCGGGACGGTCTTCGACTACATGAACGGGGCGGCGGAGCACTACCTCCGGCACGGCTTCAAGGCCCTCAAGGTGTGGACCGGCAAGGCGGGGGAGACGGAGGTGACGGTGGAGCTTTACCTGGTGGATTCGCCTCCCAACGCCCGCCTCCTCTACGAGCGGGCGCGGGGCGGGGAGGAGACGACGGTGGACGGGACCCCCGTCGCCGTGGGGTCCGGCGCCGGCGCCGCCTGCGCCGGAAAATTCTTTCTCCGGGTCTACACCTATCCCGAGCGGGACGAGGTGCCCCGGCAAATCCTGAACGCCTTCGCGAGGTGGTACCGTGGGCAGAACCGTTGACCGGCGGGAGTTCCTGCGGCGCCTCGCCCTGACCGGGGGCGTCTTCGCCGCCGCGTCCGCGGGGGCGCTCTATTTCAGGGGGCGGGAACCCCGGGCGCGGGGCGCCGCCGACACCCTCCGCGACCACCGCGAGGGGCTGGCGGTGGACCGCCGGATGGTCGTCCTGCGCGGGCCCGACCCGGCCGCCCTGGTGGAGAGGGGGTTTGAGGCCATGGGGGGCGCGGGGGCGTTCATCAGGCGCGGCGAGCGGGTGCTGATCAAGCCCAACATGGCGTGGGACCGCACGCCGGAGCAGGGGGCCAACACCCATCCGCTCCTCGTGGCCGCCGCCGTGAGGACGGCCCTCGCCGCGGGGGCCGCCTCGGTGGTGGTGGCCGACGTCCCCTGCAACGACCCCGTCAAGGTGCTGGAGCGCTCGGGGATCCGGAAGGCGGCCGCGGAGGCCGGCGCGCGCGTGGCCGTTCCGTCGGAGGGGCCCGAGGTGGACTTCGGCGGGGCGGTGATCGCGCGCTTCGCGGTGGGGCGTGAGTTTCTGGAGGCCGACCGGATCATCAACATGCCCGTCGTCAAGGTCCACTCCCTCTCCGGCATCACCTGCGGCATGAAGAACTGGTACGGCCTCCTGGTGGGGCGCCGCCACGGCCTGCACCAGAACATCGACGAATCCATCGCCGACCTCGCCGCGGCCGCCAAGCCGACGCTCACCATCATCGACGCCACCCGCATCATGGTGTCCAACGGCCCCACCGGGGGGGCGCCGTCGGATGTCGTGCGGCGCGACCTGGTGGCCTTCACCACCGACGAGGTGGCCGGCGACGCCTGGGCCGCCGACCTCCTGGGGCGCCGCCCCGGCGACCTCCCCTTCCTGGGGCTGGCGGCCGGCCGGGGGCTGGGGACCGGTGATTGGAGGAGCATCCTCCAAGAGGAGGTCTCCGTTGGAACTTAGGACGGTCCGGCGGATCTGGCAAATCTTCTTCCTGGGGCTCTTCCTCCTCCTGATCGTCCTCCACACCTCGGGGGTGGCGGGGATCGGCTATTTCCGCGATTACCCCGTCCGCCTCTTTTTGGAGTTGTCGCCCCTGCTGGCGCTGGCCTCCATCCTGGCCTCCGGAACGCTGGCCGCGGGGATGCTCCTGGCCCTTCTCACCGTGGGCGCCACCCTCCTCTTCGGACGGGTCTTCTGCGGCTGGGTGTGCCCCCTGGGGACGCTGAACCAGGCGGCGGCCTGGCTGTGGTTCAGGGGCCGGGGGGGGAAGGCGGCGGTGGAGCGCAACCGGTATCGCAGGGCCTACGCGCTGAAATACTACCTTCTGCTCGGGGTCCTCCTGGCCGCCCTCCTGGGGGTGAACCTGGCCGGCCTCCTCGATCCCATCGCCCTGACCTACCGCTCCGTCGCCCTGGCCTTCTTCCCCATCGTCGCGGGGGGGTACATCCCCTCGGAGTTCCTGGGGGGCTGGCTCATCGGCCTCCTGTTCGGCGGCGTCCTCCTCCTCAACCTGGTCTATCCCCGCCTCTGGTGCCGCCTCCTCTGCCCCCTGGGGGCCCTCCTGGGGCTGACGGCCTTCGCGCCGCTGTTCAAGATCCGCCGGGACCGGGCAAAGTGCACCGACTGCAACGCCTGCGGCTTCGACTGCCAGGGGGGGGACGAGCCGATGGGGCGGCACCGGGTGCGGGAGTGCCATGTGTGCCTCAACTGTGTCGGCGCCTGCCCGGAGGACGCCCTCTCCTACGCCCTGCTGGGCGAACTGGGGGAGGGGGCGAAACTCGACCTGGACCGGCGGCGCCTGATCATCACGGCGTCCTGCGCGGCGGTCCTCCCCGCCGTCGTCACCGCCTCCTCGGGGCGGGAAAAGGGGTACCACCCCGGGCGGATCCGGCCCCCCGGCGCCCTGCCCGAGGCGGAGTTCGTCGAGCGGTGCGTCAAGTGCGGGGCGTGCATGAAGGCCTGTCCCACCAACGCCCTCCAGCCCGCATTCGCCGAAGGGGGGATGGAGGGGTTCTGGACCCCTGTGCTGGTCCCGCGCGTGGGGTACTGCGCCCAGAACTGCAACCTCTGCGGCCGCGCCTGCCCCACGGGGGCCATCCGCCGCTTCACCGTGGAGGAAAAGGTGGGGATGCCCATCCGCCTCGGCGCCGCGGTCATCGATCCGGGGCGGTGCCTCCCCTTCGCCTACGGGCGCACCTGCATCGTGTGCGAGGAGATGTGCCCCACCTCGCCCAAGGCCATCTTCTTCGAGGAGCGGGAGGTGGAGTGGCGGGGGGAGCGGAGGGTCCTCAAGATGCCCCGGGTGGATTTGAAGCACTGCTGGGGGTGCGGCATCTGCGAGACCAAGTGCCCCGTGAGTTCCCAGCCCGCCATCTATGTCATCCCCTCCGGGGAAAGCCGCGAGGAGAGGGATAGATTACTGCTGTAGGAACAGTTGGCAGTCGGCAGGAAGGCAGTGGGGCAGGTGAGAGGCGGAAGCAAGAAGCGGAAGCGTGAAAAAAACGCCGGGCCAAGAGGCCCGGCGTTTTTATTCATCGGAGAGCCGTCCTTAGGGACATTCAGCCGGCTGGTCGAACACGTCCGTTACCGTGACGGAATAAAAGAAACAACTGCCGGGTGGGACGGCTTGATCGGCAAGATAATTCGCCTCAGTTCCCGTCCATTGTAGAGTGAATGCCGCCCGATTGGGGTTGTTGAGGGCCCCGTACATGTTGTAGTGGGGGGCGATATAATCGCCGGCTGTGTTCGTGAGGGGAGTGCCGTTCCACCAGAAAGATCCGTCAGGCCCCTGCCGGTTGCCCTTTAAATTGCGAGCGGCCACGCAATTGGGCGGAAAATACCCGCAGGGAGGGACGCTCATCGCCGGCGTCATGAGCATCTGGCACATCAGCCGCTCCAAGAAGCGGAATTTGGAGGGGAAGCCGCCGGGGGTGCCATCCTGGATATTCTCTACGGCAAAGGGAAGGAAGGCGAACCGGGCGGACCGGTCCTTGCGCAGGTTGACGGTACCCCCGTGGGCCTCAGGAAGGTCATAGGTCCAGGGGTAGGCGGTGCCCGTCTCGTCAAGAACGGCGTCCACCGAGTCGGCGTAACTGCGGAAGATGCCGGTATCCGACAGGGTGTTGAGCCCGAGGGTCATCCGCTCGGATGGGTAGACTCCATCCACGCCGTAGAGGAGGGTGGAGACGTCCTTGATGTAGTCCTGGTCCACGGAACTGACCTTGAGGTACGCTCCCGCGAATTCCCCCGGGGGGACGGGGCCGGACTGCCCCTGGTATTTCTCGTAGAGGTAGTCCTGCGACGAGAGGATCAGCCGGGCCGGCTCCCCGGTGTCCGCCTGGCGGTAGGAGAGGAAGTTGCCCAATTCCACCTCGGGATTGACCCCCAGGGTGGTTTCCCACCGGTTGGGCAGGAGGGTGTAGGCGAAATCGTAGCCGGTGAACCAGACCACGAAGGGATAATTGCGCATCCAGTCGTTTTCAAGCCCGAGGTCGGGGTTGGCGTAGGTGGGGGCGGCGAAGAGGGCGGTGTCCCAGAGGGCCGTTGTGAAGGGTTGGCCGTCCGGTTTGTTGATGCTGCGGATAGTTGAGTCGTAGATGTCCACACCCGTCGTGTTGGGAAGCCAGTACTCGTCCTTGACCAGGAGGACATCCGCCTGGCCGACGAAGGTGCCGAAGCCGCCGGACAGGGCGTGGGTCTCGGCCGCCCCGAAGGCGACGGTGTCCACCCACCACCCGGTCCCGGCGGTGGTGTTGTCGTCCCCCTCGTGCCAGCGCACCCGGACGGTATTGCCGTTGAGCGAACCGAGGTTGACGGTGGCCTGTGTCCAGGTGGTCCGGGACCCGCACCAGGCCCGCTTGCCCCCGATGGGGTTGCCGTAGGAGGCGCTCACCGTGCCGTCGAAGCCGCCGGAGGCGAACCAGGCGTCAGGGACCACCGTCCAGATATTGAACCCGGGGGCGAGGGCGTATTCCAGTGTTCCGCCGTCCCAGCAACTGCTCGGGGCGCTTCCCTCGAAAACGTGCCGGTGGTAGAACGAGAGCGTCGTGGCGGGGCCCGTGGTGAAGGGCGGGCTGATCAGCACCTTGTCGCTGACGGACCCGACATCAGCCGCGAACCAGGAGTGGGTGGGGCTCTGGCTCTGGGCGGTGGACCAGGTCCAGTTGGTCCCTCCGGTGAGGATGGCGCGGGTCCAGCCGTCGAGGTCGAACCCGCCGCCGGAAAGGGAGCCCTCGAAGGTGTCGCTCATCGCGGGGCGGTTCCGGGTGATGTTGAACAGCGGCTGGAGGCGGTAGCCCACGGGGGTGGCGGGGTCGAGGGTCATGGTGAAGTCGGCTGTCGCGTAGTCCCCCGCGGGGATGGCACCCAGGTCGCCACACCAGGGGGTGGGGAGTTCGGTGTACCAGTCCTCGAACCCCTCGTAGGCCCGGACCTCTTGGGCTTCCGCCCCGAAGTTGGCCACCGCGAGGGTGAAGGTGAAGGTCTCGCCGGGATCGGGGATGCCGTTGTTGTTCCCCGTGGCGGAATCGTCGAAGAACCCGTAGAGTTCCAGGTCGTCGCCCCGGAGGGTGGAGTCGTCCTCCTCGAACCAGGCCAGGGTGCGGGAGAGGATGCCCCGCAGTTTGGTGATGACGGTGGTGGTGTCGGTGGAGAGGCGGTTGCATTCCGGGCTGAAGGCGAAGAAGGCGGTCTTGAACCAGTCCACGCTCCCCAGCGAGGCGCCGTACCGGATGGCCCCCGGGAGGGTGGTGGCGGTGTTCGTGGACCGCCACCAGGTGTCGTAAGCCGGTTCGCCGAACCGGGAGACGAGGGCGTCTATATTGGGATCGAAGGGGGCGCCGTTGGCCTGCGGGAAAAGGCAGGTGAGGTAGAGGGCGATGTCGCAGGCGAAGTTGTCCCCCAGGGGACTGCCCGGCACCCCCCAGACGGGGACGTTGTTGACTGTGGAGGAGCAGGTGGAACTGACGGGGGTGGCGGGGGTGCCCCACACATCCTGGTGGACGGCGTTGATCTGGAAATAGTCGTTGAGGAGGGAGCCGTCGGGAAGCCGCGGGCCCTTGTAATTGACATTGACCGGGTTGCCCAATTGGTCCCATAGAATGTCCTGCCCGAACATGACGACCCGCCCGCCCAGGTTGAGGTAGGCCGCCAGGGCCGCTTCATCGGCGGCGGTGATGATGACGGGGGCGGTGAGGGGGTCGCTGTCGCCGAAGGCGCGGCCGGAAAACCACAGGATGGACTTGGAATTGTTCAGCGTCGCCGTGGGGGGGAGGTTGCCGAGATTGGCGGTTTTGTCCCAGTAGGTGTAGGCGGGGACGGGGCTCATCCCGTCCAGGGCGGCCTTGTAGAAGCCGTTGTTGAAGGAGGCGTTGTTCCAGACGTCGGTACAGTAGGCCGGGGGACTTGGGAGAGGGGGATTGCAGAGCGTCGGGCCCGAAGAACCCGAGCCGTCGGCGTCCACGACCAGGAGGTTGACCGCGCAGGCGGCGGTGAGGGTGTAGCGCCCGTAGTCCTCCTTGGTGTAGCCGTCCACGATGATGTAGTAGGTGCCGGGGGGGCAGTCGGGGATGATGATGGTGTGGTCCCCGGCCCATACCCAGTTGACGGTGTCGCAGGAGCCGCCGCCGCCGTCGATGAGGATGAGGTCCAGGTCGGGCCAGGTAACGGGGTCGGGGTCCACGCGGATGCGCAGGTCGCAGACCACCGCAACCGTGAGCTGGTGGACCACGTCGGGGCCGTATTCACCCCACGACTCCAGGCCGGGATAGTCGCTCCCGGAGTACTTGTTGAGTTCGCCGGTGGTGTCGCCGTTGTAGGGGACCCCGCAGGTGAGCGTGGCCATGGAGGGGCAGGCCTTGAGCGGGGCGGGGGCCGCGTCCCGGGCCGCGGGGTTGCCCACCATGGCCGGGGTGCGGGATGCCCCCGCGCCCCGGGCCGACTGAACGCCGGCGCCCCCCCCGGGCGGGGACATCCGGGGGATAATACCATTCCTCCCCGCCCAAACAGCGGCGGGGAGGATGAGGGTTAAGGTTAGAAGGATTAGTTTTCTGCCGGTCACTGGAGTTTGAACACCAGGTCGTCGCGATCGTTCCAGGTTCCCGTATAGCAGGCGTTGGTGGGCGACGCATTGTAGGTGATCTGGGCGCGGACGGCCTGCATCGCTCCAGATGATCCGGAGAGGTTGAATGTGCGGGAGAGGGTCTGGACGCCGCTGGCGGCGCAGGTGGCCACGGCCCCCTGAATCGTCCAGGTCGGAGCCCCCGACGAGGGGAGACTGGTGGCGTAGTAGATGCTCAAGCGGTCGGACGTGCCATAGCAGTAGAACGTGGCCGTGACCGTCACCTGCTTTCCCGAGGCCAGGCAGGAGGAGCCGTCGGTGGTGGCGATGATGATCTGGGAGACCGATTCATCGCTGGAACAGGTGCCGCTCGTCAGGCTGGTGCCGTCCGCACAGGAGGCATTGACCGTGTTGGGATAATTACTCTCGCCGGTGCCTGCGCACTTGACGAGGGTCGTGCCGGTGGTGCAGGACTTGCCCGTGCTGAGGCAGGCCGGGGCCTTGTAGGTGGTGTTGTAGGTGGCCGCGACGGCGTTGCAGGAACTGCTCGCGGTGGAGGTGAAGTTCTTCCCCGTCTGGTTGGCGCCGGAGATGGTCACGGCCAGGGAGGTGGGGCTGAAGGTGTAGCCGGCCTTGGAGGGGGTGACGGTGTAGGAGCCGTTGACCAGGCCGCTGAAGGTGTAGGTGCCGGTGGTGGAGGTGGTCTGGGTCCCCGTCCCCGCCCCTGCGAGGGTCATGGTCACGCCGGAGGCGGTGGCGCCGCTGACGGTGCCGGAGATGCTGTAGGTGGTGCCGCCCAGAACGTAGGTGCCGGTGACGGTGTAGGAACCGGCGGCGTATCCGTACACCCCCAGCCACCAGGTGCCGGCGGTGGGATTGGTCTGCGTGCAGGTCTCGTTGCCGGAAGAGGTGTAGGGGCGGCAGACATAGGAGGAGGAGGTGGGCTTGTTAGTGAGTTGGGTGTAGATGTCCACATCGGCGGAGGCGCTGGTGGTCTTCAGTTCCAGCGAGGTGGCGCCGGAGGGGACGGTGATGTAGTAATACTTCCACGCCCCCTGGGCCACCGACTGGCCCGTCACGGCCACGCCGTTGGACAATTGGGTGTCGGAGGAACCGCAGGTGGCGGTGAAGTTCTTCCCGGTCTGGTTGGCCCCGCTGATGGAGACCGCAATCGAGGTGGGGCTGAAGGTGCACCCGCTCTTGGAGGGGGTGACGGTGTAGGAGCCGTTGGAGAGGCCGGCGAAGGAGTAGTTCCCGCTGGCGTCCGCCGTGGCGGTGGCTGCCGCGGTTCCGGTGAGGTTGACCGTGGCGCCCGCGCCATTGGTGATGGTGCCGCTGATGGAGTAGGTGGCGGTGGCGGTGGTGACGGTGGCGGTGATGGTGTAGGAGCCCGCCGCGTAGCCGTAGACCCCCGCGTACCAGGTGCCGGTGGTGGGGTTGGCCTGGGTGCAGGTCTCGTTGCCGGAGGAGGAGTAGGGCCGGCACACATAGGATGAGGAGGTGGGCTTGGCGTTGACCTGGGTGTAGAGGTCCACATCGCCCGAGGCGTTGGTGGTCTTGATCTCCAGGTTGGTGGCGCCGGAGGGGACCGCGATGGTGTAGTACTTCCAGGCCGATTTGAGCACGGAATCGTTATAGCCGATGCCGGAGGTGAGCGCCACGTCGCCGGTGGGGCAGGTGGCGGTGAAGTTCTTCCCGGTCTGGTCGGCGCCGCTGATGCTCACCGCGATCGATGTGGGGCTGAAGGTGCACCCCGTCTTGGACGGCGTGACGGTGTAGGAGCCGTTGGCCAGGCCGGAGAAGCCGTAGTTGCCGCTCGCGTCGGCGGTAGTGTTGGCGGTGGCCGCGCCGGTCAGGGCAACGGTGGCTCCGCCGCCATTGGTGACCGTGCCGCTGATGCTGTAGGTGGTCGTCCCGCCCGAGGTGGGGGTGACGGTTTTGCAGGCGGAGAGGTTGGAGAAGCAGGAGGCCGTGCCGGTGCCGGCGATGACCCTGTAATAGTAGGTCATGCCGTTGTACACCTGGCTGTCGGTGTAGGAGGTGGAGGTGGTCTCGGCGATCTTGATGTAACCGTAGTCGCACCCGAGGTCGTTGCGCAGGATCAGGTATTTGGTGGCGCCGGAGACGGCGCTCCAGGAGAGGCCCACGCTGTTGTTGCCGGCGGTGGCGGTGACGGAGGGGGCCGACGGGTTGGAGCACCCGTAGTTGGTGCCGACGGTGGAGGAGCAGGTCATGCCGTGGCGGGTGAAGGCGGCCTTGATGGCGGCGCCGTGGGGGGTGCCGTTGGAGAGGTTGCCGTCATTGTCGTCCACCACGAGGAAGGTCTGGAGCCAGTTGGAGGAGGAGCAGGAGGCGCCCACCTTGTTGGTCTTGTCGCAGGTGTACATGGAGCCGGAGGTGGCGCGGGAGAGGAAGAAGAGGCGCTCGAGGACGAACCACCCGGTGGCGGTGTCGCCCCGCAGGGGGCCGATATCCCGGACGGCCAGGTCCCAGATGACCTCGGAGCCGGGGTAGGATTCGCAGTGCCCCTCGCGGCCGCAGGGGCCGTAGTAGGAGGAGGAGGTGGGGCACTTGAATCCGGTGGTCCCCATGGTCTGGGCGATGGTGTGGGGAGAACCGGAAGAGTGCTTGGCGTAGTCGAAGTCGCGGACGCCGGTGCAGGAGGTGCAGGCGTCGCCGTAGCCCGTGCAATTGGAGGAGAGGAACCCGGGGCCGCCGCAGGAGGAGTGGGTCCCCATCATGGCCAGGCCGTCGGCGTACGACTCTCCCGAGGACATGTCGGAGGAGGGGCCGCCGTCGTTGGAGTCGAGGCCGTGGGCGAACTCATGGAGGAAGATGTGGGCGATCTCGCCGGTGTTGCCGCACCCGCCGCCCGATTTGAAGAAGTTGATGGTGGAGCCGTTCCAGTAGGCGTTGCAGGTCTGGCTCTTGTTCACGTTGGCCGTCAACTGCCCCTGGAGCCAGGTGTTGGAGGGGAGCCACTGCATCGCCTTGTACTTGAGGTTGCCGACATGGTAGAAACACGACCGGGCCGCGTGGGTGTTGCCCGCGCCGCCGACGCCCGGGGTGGTACAGTCGGTCCCGGAGGAGGAGGAGAAGTTGAGGTCGGCCGGGGCGGTGGCGGCCAGGGAGATGGAGCCGCAAGCGTCGGAGATCTTGACGTACTTGCCGGCCAGGGTGGAGGTGACGGTGCCGGAGGTGGGGCTGTCGTACCGGCCCGCCCAGTTGGCGTAGACGCCGCTGGCGACATTGGCGAACGGCAGGCCGCGCACCACCTCGGTGGAGGCGGTCTGCGAGACGGGATAGACGCCGCCCTTGACGATGCCGTAGGCGTTGTCGTCGAAGAAGGAGAGAACCTGCCCGGTGTGGGCGTCAACCCACACCTTCCACGACCCGGTGACGCCCTGCTTGATAAAGGCCACTTCCCATACCAGGGGATAGGCGAACCGGGAGGCGACGGCCGCGCCGTCGGGGTCGGTCAGGCGGGGCATGAACTTGAGGGTGCCGGGGTTGATGATGGTGTCGGTCCGGTCGTCGAAGCCGCCGGCGTAGCCGAAGGCGATGTCGAGGGCATGGTCGGCGGTGATGGCGGGAATGGGATTGAGGATCCGGTCGATCAGCCCGCCGCCCAGGGGGATGAGCCCCTCGACGCCGAACTGGACCATGTTGCCGTGGTTGCAGCGGAACACCACCCGGGCGCCGTCAATGGGGACGCCCTGATGGACGAAGTCGAAGTCGAGGAACCACAGGTAGCCGTCCTCGCCGAAGGGCCCCGAGCGGTCGAGATTGAGGGAGAGGTTGTCCAGGGGGAGGCCCCTGAACACGCCGGCGTTTTCGGTGATGAACTGGCGGGCCTTGTTCACCAGGAGGGTCCTCTGCGTCGGGCTGAACGGGTTGCCGGTCACCCACGGCAGGCGGGTGCCGTTGACGAGGGCCGGCATCCCGGTGTAGCGGTCAATGTGGACCTCCGCCTGCGGGAACCGGGCGAGGAAGCCGTTCCAGTCGGCCCGGTTGGGGAGAGTGTTGATGCACTCGCCCAGGGCCACCGGCTGGGTCCGGGTCCCCAGGTCGAAGTCTTTGTACGCGAGGGTGTCGAGGTAGGAGTCACCCTGTTTGACCACCTGGGTGAAGCCGGTGGCGCAAAGGATGACCAGAAGGCCGGTGAAGGCCAGCGTGCGGAGAGACACATTTCTCATAACGATTTTTCCTCCTGCGGAAGGTGAGGGCAAGCGGGAATGCTATGCCACATTGGTCACACTGTACATCACCTAAAAAGGGCTTGTCAAGGGGTATATTTCGTCAGGCCAATAATTTCTTTTAGTAGCGGCCAAAAGAAAGTCAAATTGGGGCGGTTTGAAAGCCGGGGGCATTGACCCGGAGGCCTTATTTATGGTAAAAACACGCCCTCATGTCCCGGATCACCGCCTACGCCCTTCCCGTCTTCTACGCCCTGCTCTTCGGGGCGATCTGGTTGCTCCACCATTCGAAGGGCCTTCCCGAATCGATCGCCGGCCTCAGGGGCGCCTTCGATTATTCCCTGCTGGTCATGCTGGCCATTTTCTGGGCGGTCTATTTCCTGGCCAAGCGCAACCTCTTCGACCCCCTCGCCTCCGTCATGGACCGGCGGGGGCGTTTCGTCAGGGAACGCGCCGAGGCCCGCGACCGCGCGGAGCGGGCGCTGAGGGAGGCGCGGGAGGCCTTCGACCGGCGCCTCAAGGAGGTGCGGCAGGAGGAGCAGGCCGCCGTGGAGGCGTTGCGGCAGGAACTGTCGG
Organism: Holophagales bacterium UBA2201; assembly: GCA_002327305.1. GTDB lineage: Bacteria > Acidobacteriota > Thermoanaerobaculia > UBA2201 > UBA2201 > UBA2201. Next base: position 41,607 of record DCUZ01000076.1, read on the forward strand.
CCCGGCGCGACCAGGCGCTGGCGCGCGAGCGGCAGGCGATGCAGGCGGAGATGGAATCCGCCCGGGCGCGCCTGGAGGCCGAGGGCGAACGCGCCCGGGACGAACTCGGGCCCGCCGCCCGGTCCATCGCCGGCGCCATCATCGCCAGGGTGACGAACCGCCATGCGATGTAGGGCCCTCTTCCTCGTCCTCCTGTTCTCGGCCGCCCCCCTCCTGGCCGCGGGGGGACACGCCGGGGAGGGGAGCCCGGTCCTCGGCGTATTCCTCAAGGTCCTCAATGTCGGCGCCTTTTTCGGCCTCCTTATTTATTTGATGGCCCGCCCCCTGCGCGGCTTTTTCGAAAAGCAGACCGAGGGGATCCGCGCCTCCCTGGACGCCAGCCGCTCCAACGAGCGGGAGGCCCTGGAATTGGAAGCGAAGGCCCGCGACCTCGCCGCTTCGGTGGAGGGGGAGGTCGCCGTCTTAAAGGAGCGGTTCGCCTCCGACCGCGAGCGGGTCCGGGAGGAGATCGAAGGTGCCACCGGTCGCGCCCTGGCCCGCCTGAGGGCGGACCACGCGCGGAGCCTGTCCCAGATGGAGGCGGCCTTCCGCTCCCGCCTGGTGAGCCGGACCCTCCAGGCGGCCCGGGAGGAGGCGTTGGGGATCCTCGCGAAGGACCTCACGCCCGCCGACCGCGCCCGCTTCCTCGAGACGGTGACCGCCGAAAGGGAGGGGGCGTGAAGTCCGTCGAACTGCGCCGCCTGGCCCACAGCGTCGGCAGGACCCTGCGCAAGGCCGGGGAGCCCCTCGACGCCCTGGCCCTGTTCGGCCGGCTGTTCAAGGAAAATCCCCGCGCCCTGGGCCTGCTCCAGAACCCCGCGATCCCCCTCGACCAGCGTGACGCGGCCCTCAAAAGCGCCCTGGACGCCGCCGGCGCGCCCCCCACCTCCCGCGCGGTCCTGGAGGGGTTGGCCCGCACCTTCACCCTCGCCGTCCTGCCCGACCTCCTGGCCCTGCTGGAGACGCAGGCCCTACGTCGCCGGGGGGTCCTGCCGCTGAGGGTGGAGGTGGCCTCCGAGCCCGCCGAAGCGGAGCGGGCCGCCATCGGGCGCTATCTGAAGGGGCTCCTCAACCAGGACCTGAGGCTGGACTTCGCGGTCCGGCCCTCCCTTCTGGGGGGATTCGTGGCCCGGTCGGAGAGCTATTTCGTGGACGCCTCCCTCGAGGGAAGGGTCCGAGCCATCACTTCGCTGGAGGAATCATGCCCATAGACGCCAAGCACATCGCGGAACAGATCGAGAGCCAGCTCAAGGGGTACGAGAGCCAGGTGGACCTGGCGGAGGTGGGGACGGTGGTCTCCGTCGGCGACGGCATCGCCATCGTGCACGGGCTGGAGAAGGTCATGGCCGGCGAGATGGTGGACTTCGGCGGCAAGATCTACGGCCTGGCGCTGAACCTGGACGAGGATTCCATCGGCTGCGTCATCATGGGCGAGGTCCACACCATCAAGGAGGGACAGATGGTGCGCCGCACCAAGCGCATCATCCAGGTCCCCGTGGGCGAGGCGCTGATCGGCCGCGTCGTGGACCCCCTGGGGATGCCGCTCGACGGCAAGGGGCCCGTCGCCTCCAAGGAGTTCTACCCCGTCGAGCGCATCGCCCCCGGCGTCGTGGACCGCCACCCGGTCAACACCCCCCTTCAGACGGGGCTCAAGGCCATTGATTCCATGATCCCCATCGGGCGGGGCCAGCGCGAACTGATCATCGGGGACCGGCAGACGGGGAAGACCGCCATCGGCATCGACACCATCATCAACCAGAAGGGCAAGGGGGTGATCTGCGTCTACGTGGCCATCGGGCAGAAGCAGTCCACCGTGGCCCAGGTGGTCAAGACGCTGGAGGAGTTCGGGGCGATGGAGCACACCATCGTGGTCTCCGCCACCGCCTCCGAGCCCGCCCCCCTGCAATACCTGGCCCCCTACGGCGGATGCGCCATGGCTGAATGGTTCATGTTCAACGGGCGCGACGCCCTCTGCGTCTACGACGACCTCTCCAAGCACGCCGCCGCCTACCGCGAGATCTCGCTCCTCCTGCGGCGCCCCCCCGGCCGCGAGGCCTACCCGGGCGACGTCTTCTACCTCCACTCGCGCCTCCTCGAGCGCGCCTCCCGCCTCGACCCGCGCCTCGGCGGGGGGTCGCTGACGGCCCTGCCCATCATCGAGACCCAGATGGGCGACGTCTCGGCCTACATCCCCACCAACGTCATCTCCATCACCGACGGCCAGATCTACCTCGAGGGCGACCTCTTCTACAGCGGCATCCGCCCCGCCGTCAACGTGGGGCTCTCCGTCTCGCGCGTCGGCGGCAACGCCCAGATCCGCGCCATCCGCAAACTGGCCGGCTCCCTGCGGCTCGACCTGGCCCAGTACCGCGAACTGGCCGCCTTCGCCCAGTTCGGCTCGGACCTGGACAAGTCCACCCTCAAGCAGTTGGCCCGCGGCGAGCGGCTGGTGGAACTGCTCAAGCAGGCCCAGTACGTGCCGCAGGACGTGGCCCTGCAGGTCTTCGGCATCTTCGCCGGGACCCAGGGCTACCTCGACGGCATCCGGACCCCGTCGGTGTCCCATTTTGAGCGGGAACTGCACGCCTATGCCGGGGCCGAGCGGGCCGACCTGCTTATGGCCATCCGCGAGAAGAAGGAATTCGACAAGGACCTGGAATCGAAACTGCACGAGGCCCTCAAGGCCTTCACCGAGCGGTTCCTCAAGGACCACCCGGAGGCGGCCGTTGCCTAATCTCAAGGACATCCGCCGGCGCATCCGGTCGGTGAGGTCCACCCAGCAGATCACGCGCGCCATGAAGATGGTGGCCGCGGCGAAACTGCGCAAAGCGCAGGACCGGCTCCACGCCACCGACGCCTACGTGCGGGGGCTCGACGACCTGCGCCGCGGCCTCGTCCGGCGCGCGGGGCCCGGGGCCCATCCCTTCCTCCGGAGGCCGGAGGGCGACCGCGCCCTCGTCCTCCTCATCACCGGCGACCGCGGCCTTTGCGGCTCCTACAACTCCGCCCTCCTGGCCCGGGCCGACCGGCTCGCCGCCGAGCGCGGCGGGGGGCTGTCCTTCCTCCTGGCCGGGAAGAAGGGGGTGGACCACTTCGCCAAAACCCCGGTCGAGGTCCTGGCGGCCTACCCCAATATTTTCGCCAAGCTGGACGCCCTCCCCTCCGCCGAGATGGCGGAGGCGGCCCGCGAGGCCTTCCTCTCCGGGCGGGTCCAGCGGGTGGAGGCCCTTTCCGCCCGGTTCCGCTCCCTCAGCAGCTTCCCGGTGGAATTGACGCCCCTTCTGCCGATGGAGGCCGGGGAGGCCGGAGAGGAGGGCGCCAACGAGTACCTCTGCGAACCCTCCATCGGGGAGATCCTCGCGGAACTGCTGCCGCGGGCCCTTTCGGTGGCGGTCCACCGGCTCATGCTGGAGGCCAACGCCGCCGAGCAGGCCGCCCGCATGACCGCCATGGAACTGGCCACCCACAACGCCGACGACATGATCGGCTCACTCACCCTCTTCTATAACCGGGCGCGCCAGGCCGCCATCACCAAGGAGCTCATCGAGATCGTCTCGGGGGCGCAGGCGCAATGAATACAATAAGTTCAAAGTTCAAAGTCCAAAGTTCAAAGTTGGGATGGGCGGGGGAGCCTTCCAGCGTTCCCGCCTTCCCGCCTTCCCGCCTTCATGGGGAGCCTTCCCGCCTTCCCGCCTTCCCGCTTTCCCGCGTTCCCGCCTTCCCGCGTTCCCGCCTTCATGGGGAGCCTTCCCGCGTTCCCGCGTTCCCGCCTTCCCGCGTTCCCGCGTTCCCGCCTTCCCGCCGTAACGTAGCCGCAGGCTTCAGCCTGCGTAGAAGTTTCGAGTTTCAAGTTTCGAGTTTCGAGTTGGGACAGGTGGGGGAGCCTTCCCGCCTTCCCGCGTTCCCGCGTTCAAGCTGTAATGTAGCCGCAGGCTTCAGCCTGCGCAGAAGTTTCGAGTTTCGAGTTTCGAGTTTCGAGTTAGGAGGGGCGGGGGAGCCTTCCCGCCTTCCCGCGTTCCCGCCTTCCCGCCTTCCCGCTTTCCCGTCTTCCCGCCTTCTCGCCTTCCCGCGTTCCCGCCTTCCCGCCTTCCCGCCTTCCCGCCGTAATGTAGCCGCAGGCTTCAGCCTGCGTAGAAGTTTCGAGTTTCGAGTTTCGAGTTTCGAGTTAGGAGGGGCGGGGGAGCTTTCCCGCGTTCCCGCCTTCCCGCGTTCAAGCTGTAATGTAGCCGCAGGCTTCAGCCTGCGCAGAAGTTTCGAGTTTCGAGTTTCGAGTTTCGAGTTAGGAGGGGCGGGGGAGCCTTCCCGCCTTCCCGCGTTCCCGCGTTCCCGCCTTCCCGCTTTCCCGTCTTCCCGCCTTCTCGCCTTCCCGCGTTCCCGCCTTCCCGCCTTCCCGCCTTCCCGCCGTAATGTAGCCGCAGGCTTCAGCCTGCGTAGAAGTTTCGAGTTTCGAGTTTCGAGTTTCGAGTTAGGAGGGGCGGGGGAGCTTTCCCGCGTTCCCGCCTTCCCGCGTTCAAGCTGTAATGTAGCCGCAGGCTTCAGCCTGCGCAGAAGTTTCAAGTTTCAAGTTTCAAGTTTCGAGTTAGGAGGGGCGGGGGAGCCTTCCCGCCTTCCGCGTTCTGCGTTCCGCGTGAGGCGGGCGGGGGAGCTTTCCCGCGTTCCCGCTTTCCAGCCTTCCAGCGTTCCTATGCAAGGAGTCTAACTATGGAAACCATGGGCAAAGTCATCCGTGTGGTGGGGCCGGTCATCGACGTGGCCTTCGAGCCGGACCAATTGCCGGAGATCTACGACGCCGTATCGGTCCAGGGCGTCCTGGCGGACGCCGGGGTGACCATCGATGTCATGGCCGAGGTGGCCCAGCACCTGGGCGACGGCGTGGTGCGGTGCGTGGCCCTCCAGCCCACCGACGGCATGCAGCGCGGGATGGCGGCGAAGGCCCTCGGCGAGGGCATCTCCGTCCCCGTGGGGAAGGCGACCCTCGGGCGGGTGATCAACGTCCTGGGGCGGCCCGTGGACGGCCTGGGCCCCGTGGAGGCGGAGACGGTCCTCCCCATCCACCGCAAGGCCCCCTCGCTGGAGGAGCAGTCCACCGAGACCGTCATGTTCGAGACCGGCATCAAGGTCATCGACCTGCTGGAACCCTACACCAAGGGGGGCAAGACCGGCCTCTTCGGCGGCGCCGGCGTCGGCAAGACCTTCGTCATGATGGAGATGATCCACAACATCGCCATGCACCACGGCGGCATCTCCGTTTTCGCCGGCGTGGGCGAGCGGACCCGTGAAGGCAACGACCTGTACCTCGA
>DCUZ01000023.1 GCA_002327305.1 Holophagales bacterium UBA2201
GCGCCCAGTTGACCGCCTTCTTCACCTCGTTGCGGTCGTCGCCGGCCTCCCGTTCGATCAATTTGAGGAACTCGATGAAGGTGCCGTCGGGGTCGCGCTTGTCGTGCACCGCCAAGACCGCCATGAGGACGAATCCCGCCCGTTTGATATAGGACTCCGGCCTCGCGCTCCACGCGACGGCCTTGGCGTGGGCGAAGGGGGTGAAGCGGAAGAGGTCGTTGCAGAGGCCGTCGCAGATGTCCCAGGAATCGAGGTTGCGCACCCATTTTTCCATCTGCGCCTCGGTCACCTTCGCGGGATCATCCACCATAAAAGCGAGGACGCGGGTCTCGCGCCAGCCGTAGTTCCAGAGGCGGGCGGCCAGCTCGTGGTCCTTCCCGATCCGCCTGGCCATGCTGCGCAGGGCGGCGACGGAGACGCCCCAGGCCTTGTCGGTGGTGATGCCGTACCGGGCCATGCCCTCCTTGGCGGCGTCGTTTTTCATCGATTCGAGTTCGGTCAGTATGGATTGGAAATCAACGCTCATCAATAGATCCTTCCAAGTTTCGAGTTCCGAGTTTCGAGTTTCGAGTTGGGCACATCCAGCATCAAGTTGCACCACCCGATATCAAGTTGAGTTTGAAGTTTCGAAACAATATCGGAAGGGCACTGAACTTCGAGATCGAGGACCTTCAAGATCGAGGTTGGGGTGGGTGGAACTTTAAACTCTAAACTCGAAACTCGAAACTGCTTCACTGGAGATACCCCAGCGACCGCAGCTCCTCGACCGGCGGGCGGACGGAAGTCCCGGCCGGGGATTTCAGGTCTGGATAGGCGGGGATGGTGGAGATCTCACGGGGGAGCCAGGGCAGATAGAGCGGCTTGCCCTGTACGTTTTCCGGGACCGGCATTCGCAGCGCTGCCAGCAGGGTCGGGAAAAGGTCCAGCGCCCGGGCGCTCCTGCCGGCGTTGCCGTGTTCCGTGGAGGGCCAGAAGGCCGCGTAGGCCCAGGGGAAGCCCTGCCGCCCCGAATAGCCGATGAGGATGATGCGCCGGTCGCTCTTCATCAGGCGTTCCAGGGCCCGATCGAGCGTGCCGAGCGATTCCCCGAGGCCCCGTCCCAGATCCACTCCCTCACCCAGGGCCATGGGAGCGGTTCGGTAAAGGAGGACGTCCAGTCCGGGGAAATAGGCGGTCACGAGGTCCCTTCCGCCGCCCGCGCGGTCCATCGCCTCCAGGACGAAGGCGTCCCAGCGTGACCCTTCCGTGGAACCTTCGGCCGTGAATGGAGGAGAGCACAGTTCGGGGGGCTGGCATTCGGTCCCCGCGTCGCCCTTGACCGCCTTGAGCAGGGCCAGGTTGGCCACCACCGCCGCCGATGCGTTTTTGGGCGGCCAGGCGGTCCACCAGTTGACGGACGCGGAGGTGCGCCCGGCCCAGGCCGCCAGCTCCCAGAACGCCGGCTTGCGCCGCTCCGCCGTCGACGCCACGGTCTCCCGCGCCAGCCCCAGTTCCGAAAACACCCAGGCCATCGGGAGGGGATAGAGGGCGCGGTGAATCATGGGCAGGCGGTAAGCCTTGAGGGAGAGGACGCCGTTCTCCTCCGGCGGCCAGCCGGTGGACACCATGGTCCAAAAAACCGCCGGGCTCATGCCGCGCGGGACCTCCACGGGGACGATGAGGCTCTCCCTCATGAATGCCTGCAGGGCGGGGCCGCCCGGAATGCCGAAATCGGGCTGGAGGCCGTCCACCGCAAGGACCGCCAGCGGGGCGTCGAGAGGTGGAAGGGCGAGGCGCTGGTCCATCGCTGTTTGCGCACGCCCCGCCATCATCCAGCCTGTCCCGGCCAATGCGCCGGCGGCCATCAGCACGACGAACCAGCGGCCCCTTCGGCGGGCGGCGGCGAAGCCCGGGGTCCGCCAGCTCAGGACGGCCAGCGCCTTCAGGGGCGGATAGAGGGCGATGAACGGGACGGCGTAGGCGGCCAGCAGCAGGAGCGGCCGCGCCCGGTCGGGGAAATAGGGGACGAATGGCTGGAACAGGAACCTTCCCGCCGCCGCGGCCAGAACGGCGGAAAAGACGAACGCCGAGCGGGTGGGGGTGCGGAAGGGATGGAGGCGGAACGCGCCGCGCAAGAGGGTGAACGCGGCGAACGCGAGGAGGAAGAGCAGGGGAAGGTAGTACAGGAAGACGGCGGGCAGAGGGGTGCGATAGAGGAGGGAGGCGAGGGCGGTCAGGAGCAGCGAGAGGAGACCCGCCGCCAGGAGGGCGCTGAGGAGCCCCAACCGCAACAGGGGCCCGCCGGGGGTGAGGGTGCGGAGGGAGAAGCGGAGGAGGAAGGAGCCCTGGCTGGGCGCAAGGTACCCTTTCTCCTCCAGCTCGGCGCGGAGCGTCTCCCAGTCACGCGGTGCGGGTCCGGACATACTCGACGAACGCCTCCAGCAGGGAGGGATCCCCCACCGGGCGCAAATGGGCAAGCGCCGCGCCCAGGAGGGCGTCCACCGCGCTGCGGCAGGCCGTTTCGCCCGACAGGGTCAGGAAGGTTGTCTTTCCCCGGTCCTGTCCGACCGGTTTGCCCAGCGCCTCCGGGGTGCTCCGCGCGTCCAGGAGGTCGTCCTGGATCTGAAAGGCCAGCCCCAGGTTCTTGGCGAAGCCGGTGACGGTCTCCAGTTCGGCGGGACGGGCCTGGGCGGCCATGGCCCCAAGGCGCGCGGCGGCGATGAAAAGGGCGCCGGTCTTGTGGCTGTGGATGTACTCCAGGGCGGCAAAATCCACGGCGGTCGGGGGATGGAGGTCGAGGTACTGCCCGCCGACGAGGCCCGCCGTCCCGATGGCGCCCGCCAGTTCGTCCACGTACGCCTCGGCGGGATACCGTTCCTGGGGCAGGCGGGCCGCCCCGCGGGCGGCGGCCCGGAAGGCCCCGCCCAGGAGGGCGTAGGCGGCCAGGAGGGCCACGTCCTCCCCGAAGGCCATGTGGAGGGCCGGCTTTCCCCGGCGGAGGGGGGAGTCATCCATGCAGGGGAGGTCGTCGAGGATGAGGGAAGAGGCGTGGACCATCTCCACGGCGCAGGCCAGGTCCACGCACCCCTCCGTCCTGCCCCCGAAGGCGCGGGCGGCGAGGAGGGCCAGCAACGGCCGCACCCGCTTGCCTCCGTTGAAGAGGGCGCGGCGCACCGCCTCGGTCAGGGGGGGGGGCTCGTCGGGTTCGGGGGAGGAGAGGGCCAGGAGCCGCTCCTCGACGGCGGCAAGCAGTTCCGGCCGCAGCGCTTTCAGTTCCACGCTCTTTATGCTACCATACCTTGTAAGTATGGCCACGACCTCCATTATCGCCGCCGCAGTCCTCCTGTACTGGGGCGTCCTTCTGTTCCTCCCCCTGCCGGGCGGACCGAAGGCCCTGCTGGCCCTCGTCGGGGGGGGGATCCTCGCCGGGATGGGGGCGGCCCTGGCCGCCCTCCACGCCAGGGCCCTCCGACGGAGGAACCAAGGCACCGACGAGGCCTTTCACCAGATGGCGGAGGGGGACCTGCGGCTGTCGCGGTCCGACCTCCTCGACGCCACGCAGTCGGCCGAGGTCGCCCTCTCCCTGTCGTTCCTGGGACAGATCCTCCACCGCACCATCCAGCACTTCCTGAACCTTTCCCGCGAGATCAACCGGGCCTCCAAGTCCATCCTCAAGATCAGCCAGAACCTCCTCTCCTCCTCCTCGGAGCAACTGACCTCCACCGAGACCACCTCCGCCATCCTGGAGGAGATCCACGGCTCCATCTCGCTCATCCACTCCTCCATCGAGCGCCTCTCGCAGGCCTCGGAGGACACCGCCTCGTCCATCCTGCAGATGTCGGCCTCCATCGAGGAATCCTCCATGTTCGCCCGCAACCTCTACGAATTCGTGGAGGAGACCTCCAGCGTCATCGCGGAGGTGGAAAAGTCGTTCAAGAAGGTGGAGCAGAACCTGGAGGAGATCTCCTCCTTCTCCGTCGAGACCTCCGCCTCCATGACCCAGATGAACGCCTCCATCGGCGAGGTGGAAAAGCGCGCCAAGACCACGTCCCAACTTTCCCACGAGACCCTCGGGGCGGCCCGCAAGGGCCAGCAGGCCGTGGAATCGGCCACCGCCGCCGTGCAGGAGACGCAGACGGTGATGGGCGAGGCGCTGGCGGTGGTGCGCGGCCTGGGGGCCTCCTCCCGCGAGATCGGGGAGATCGTCCGGGTCATCGAGCAGATCACCAGCCAGACCAACCTCCTGGCCCTAAACGCCGCCATCATCGCGGCGCAGGCCCGGGAGAAGGGGCGCGGTTTCGCCGTCGTGGCCGACGAGATCCGCGACCTTTCCGAGCGCACGGCCGTCTCCACCGGCGAGATCGGGGCCCTCATCAGCGCGGTGCAGAAGGGGGCCGAGAGCGCCATCAGCGCCATCGACCGCGGCACCCGCACCGTCGAGCGCACCGTGACCCTGGCCACCGAGGCCCGCGATTCCTTCAGCACCATCTACCGGTTCATCGAGCGTTCCTCCTCCGCCGGCGACGAGATCGTGAAGGCCACCGAGGAGCAGACCCGCGGTTCGGAGCAGGTGACCCGGGCGATGGAGAACATCACGGGGATGATCCAGTCGATGGCCCAATCCTCCGAGGATCTCTCCCGCACCGCCGGGCAGGTGACCGCCAAAGCGCTCCATGTGAAGGACTCCGCCCGGCAGATCCTCAAGTCCCTCGACGAGCAGTCCAAGGGGTCGCGCAGCATCTCGAGCGCGGTGGAGACGGTCCAGAAGGGGATCACCGGTCTGGTGCAGGTCTCCAAGCAGTTGAAGGGAGGGACCGACAAGATCCTCGCCGCCATGCAGGTGCTCCACAAGGTCAACCAGGAGACGAGCTCGGGGGCGCAGATCCTGGCCTCCACGGCGGAGCGGCTCGATTCGGAGTCCCACACCATGCGCAGCCGGCTGACGGCCTTCCGTCTCCCCGAACCGGTCAAGGGCGGCACCGTCCGGATGCACCTGAACTGGCGGGGCGACTACTCCATCGAACCCATCACCAGCACCTTCATCGCCAACAGTTACATCATCCACAACGTCTTCGACACCCTCCTGGGGTTCGGTTCGGGCCTGAACCTGGAGAACAACCTGGCCGAGGACTACGAGGTCACCGACAGCGGCAAGACCTACCTGTTCCATCTCCGGCGCGGGGCCCAGTTCCACAACGGGAAGGAGGTCACCTCCCGGGACGCCAAGGCCTCCTTCCTGCGGCTGATGCACCCCGAATCCCGCTCCCACGCCAAATGGATCTTCGCCGACGTGGAGGGGGCCGACGCCTTCGCCTCCGGCGGGGCCCGCGACATCGCCGGCATCGAGACCCCCGATCCCCTGCGCCTCCGCATCCGCCTGCGGCAGCCCCTCACCTACTTCTCCTCCCTCCTCGCCATGGGGGAGACCTCCATCATCCCCGCCGAACACGCGGAGAACTTCGCGGCGTTCGGTTCGGAACCGGTGGGCGCCGGCCCCTTCACCATGCACCGGATGGATCGGGAGCGGAACATCGTCCTGCGGAAGTTCAAGAATTATCACGACTACCAGTTCCCCCACGCGGACGAAGTGGAGTTCTTCATCAATCCCCTCAGCCCGTCCGCGCAGGTGGAGGAGTTCCTCCAGAAAAAGACGGACATCCTCATCGACCTTCCCCTCTCCCGCTTCGACCATCTCAAACGGCAGTCGGTGTTCTTCGTCCCCGTGCAGTCCCTCAAGACCCTCTTCGTGGGGCTCAACCAGAGCTACGAACCGTTGAAGGACATCCGGGTGCGCAAGGCCATCAACCTGGCCGTCGACCGCGACCGGATCAACCGGGAATTCTACGGCGGGTTCTACAAGGCGGCCCAGGGGATCCTCCCCCCGGGGATGTTCGGCTACAACCCCGCCCAGACGGGCTACGGCCACGATCCGGGGGCGGCCCGCGCGCTCCTGCGTGAGGCGGGGTTCGGGAGCGGGCTGGCCCTTCCGCTGTGGCACCCCTCCTCCGAGCGGCTGGAGGACACCATCCTGCCCTTCCTCCTGGAGGACCTGCGGGAGGTGGGGGTCAACCTGGAGATCTCCATTCTTCCTCCCGAGGAGATCCAGCGCCTGCGGAAGGAACGGAAGCGTTCGGCCCTTTTCCTCACCCAGTGGCTGGCCGATTTTCCCCATCCGGACAACTTCTACTCCACCCTCTTCCTCTCCTCCTCGGACCTGATGCAGTTGCACTACCACAACCCGAAGGTGGACGAACTGGTCTCCCGGGCGAAATTCGTCTCCGACGTCACCGCGCGGGAGGCGATGTATCAGGAGCTGGAGCGATTGGTGGTGGAGGACGCCCCGGTCCTCTTCCTCTTCTATCCCAAGGAGTACATCTTCTACCAGCCCACCGTCCACAACCTCGTCCCGTACCTCTCCCCGCCGCCGGTCCGCTTCTACGAAATCTGGTCCCAGCAGTAGCCCCGCCGGTCCCGTGGAACGCGTTTCCCTCAAGACCTCCCGGCGCAAAGAGTGGGTGGACATCACCGACCTGCTGGGGGAGGCGGTGGCGCGCCTGGACCTCTCCGCCGGGGCGGCGCTCGTTTTCGTTCCCCACACCACGGCGGGGGTGACGGTCAACGAGGGGGCCGATCCCGCCGTGGCGGAAGATCTGGAGGGGGTGCTCTGCCGGCTGGTTCCCGCCGCCGGCCCCTACCGCCACGCCGAGGGGAACTCGGACGCCCACGCCCAGACGCTGTTGGCCGGCCCCTCCCTCCTCCTCCCGGTCGAGGGGGGGAGAGTCCGGCTGGGGACCTGGCAAAGGGTCTTTTTCTGTGAATTCGACGGTCCCCGGGCCCGGGAGGTGTGGGTCCAGGCCCTTCCTCTCCGGGAATAACTTTTTCCCTGAAAACCGTATTAAGGGGTATAACCCCCCAAAGGAAGTGAACTATGCGCCTTCGTCCGCAATTCGTCCTCCCGATCCTTCTGCTGGCCGCACTGCCGGCCCTGGCCGACCTCCATCGGGTCGTTCTCAGGCCCGCCGATTGGGCCGGAACCCTCCGCGCCCTGAGCGGAATGCACGCCGACATCGCCGGGGCCGACCATCAATCCGGCACGATCGAGGTGATCGCGGACGATGCCTTCCTTTCCAACCTCAAGATCCTCGGGGTCCCGCTCAAAGTGGAGCAGACCCTCGGCGCCGGACTCCGCGGTTCCGACCTGCCCCTCTACACCGATCCCGAGGAGCTGGAGGCGGCCATCTTCGGCCTGGCGGCGCAGTATCCGGACCTGATGGAGATCGTCGTCCTGGCCGACGACCTCTTCGAGGGGCACACTGTGTACGCCGTCAAACTGGGCAGTTCCGTCCTCAAGACCCCGAAGCCGGTTTTCCTCCTGGACGCCCAGCACCACGCCCGGGAGGTGATGACTCCCGAGATCGCCCTGGACATGATCCAATATCTTCTGGTCCATTACGGGTCCGACGAGAGGGTCACCCGCTGGATGGACCGGGTGGAGATCTGGGTGGTCCCCTGCGTCAACCCGGACGGTTCCATGTTCGTGTTCAAACAGAACAATTGGTGGCGGCGCAACCGGAACCTTCCCTGCCCCGTGGACCTCAACCGCAATTACCCCTACAACTGGGGCGGAGGGACGGCGGGAGGTGGGTGGGGAGGAGAAGGGTGCAACGGTTCATCCGGGGAATGCCTGAGCGACACCTATCGGGGTTCCTCCGCCGGTTCCGAGCCCGAAACCCGGGGGGTGCTGGCCCTCATGTACGCCGTCAAGCCGCATTATTACCTCACCTACCACTCCTACGGGCAGTACATCATCTACCCCTTCGGGTGCGGCCGGGCGGCGGAAGATGCCGCCTTCTTCGAGATCGCCCGGGACCTCAACGCGATTCTGGAGGACGACAAGGGGAGGGTCGGACGGTACATGGTCGGCAACTCCGAGGACGTTCTCTACAGGACCGACGGCACCTCCGACGACGAACCCTACGCCGGCATGGGGACCTTCCCCTATTGCATCGAGGTCAATTCCTACGACGCCGGCGGCTTTCAGCCCTCGTACTCCCAGTGGAGGGACATCACCGTCCTGCGCCAGCGGGTGGCCTGGGGGTTTTTCCTCGACCGTATCCTGGACGGTCCCCAGGTGCGTGGCACGGTCCGCGATCCCCTTCGGCAGGGCCCCGTTCCCGGGGCGGCCGTCACGGTGGAGGGGTTGAACTTCACCAACGGCGAACTTCCCCGCACCACCGATTCCCACGGGCGCTATTTCGTGATCGCCCGTCGGGGGCAGGCGTTCAGTCTCACCTTCTCGGCCCCCGGTTATCATCCCGTCACCGTGGCTGTTTCGGTGGGCACCGGACCCGTGGACCTGGATGTGGTCCTGGAGCCCACCGGCAGCGGCAAGCCCGTTGCCGGCCAAGAGGCGTTCGACCGAATCAAGCGGTAGGGAGCAGGATCCATAACCCCTTGGACATTATCTCCTAACTCGCAATATTAGCAATGAGTTATGGAGAGTTTCCGGGGTGTGAACCATTTCACCATCCCCCTTGCCGAGGGGGGGGCAAGGTGGTATCATAACCGGCTATGAAAAAGACATCCCTATTTGACGAACACGTGGCTCTGGGCGGCCGCATGGTGGAGTTTGCCGGGTACCAGCTGGCCCTGCAGTATTCCGGCCCCATCGACGAGCATCTGGCCGTGCGCACGGCCGTCGGACTCTTCGACGTCTCCCACATGGGGGAGTTCACCGTCAAGGGCCCCGGCGCCCTCGACCTGGTCCAGCACATCACCTGCAACGACGCCTCGAAGCTCGCGATCGGCCAGATCCAGTACTCCGCCCTCCTCACGGAGAAGGGGACCTTCGTGGACGACCTGCTGGTCTACCGCAAGGGCGAGCAGGACTTCTACCTGGTGGTCAACGCCGCCAACTGCGCCAAGGACTGGGCCTGGGTTGCCTCGCACAACAAGTTCGGCGCCAAGGCCGAGAACATCTCCGAGTCGGTCAGCCAGATCGCCATCCAGGGGCCCCGGGCGCAGGAACTGCTCCAGCCGCTGGTGGAGACCGACCTGGCCGCGATGAAGTACTACTGGTTCGCCGTCACGAAGGTGATGGGCGTGGAGGCGCTGGTCTCCCGCACCGGCTACACCGGCGAGGACGGCTTCGAGGTCTACGGCTCCCACGCCGAGGCCCCCAAGCTCTGGTGCGAACTGATCCAACGCGGCGCCCCCCTCGGGGTGAAGCCGTGCGGCCTGGTGGCCCGCGACACCCTGCGTCTGGAATCCAAGATGGCCCTCTACGGCAACGACATTGACGACGCCCACACCGCCCTCGAGGCGGACCTGGGCTGGATCGTCAAGATGGCCAAAGGGGACGACTTCATCGGCCGCGCGGCGCTGNNGGGCATCGCCCGCCACGGCTATCCCGTCTTCCTCGACGGCGCCGAGGTCGGTCCCGTCACCAGCGGTTCGCCCGCGCCGTTCCTCAAGAAGAACATCGGCCTCACCTATCTGCCTGCGGACAAGTGCGCCGAGGGGACCGAGATCGCCGTCGGCGTCCGCGGCCGGAAACTCAAGGCGAAGGTCGTCCCGACCCCGTTCTATAAAAGACCCAAGAAATAGACCCTTAAGGAGGGATGTCCCATGAGCGATCGCTATTACACCCAGTCCCACGAATGGATCTCGCCCGCCGACGGCAAGGCCGGCATCAGCCTGTACGCGCAGGAGCACCTGGGCGACATCGTCTTCGTCGAAGTCACCGCCCTCGGCAAGGAGGTCAAGCGCGGCGACACCGCCGGCGTGGTGGAATCGGTCAAGGCCACCTCGGACATCTACGCCCCGGCCGACGGCAAGGTGCTGGAGGCGAACGCCGCCCTCGGCAACCAGCCCGAGCTGGTCAACAAGGACCCCTACGGCGAGGGATGGCT
>DCUZ01000045.1 GCA_002327305.1 Holophagales bacterium UBA2201
AACCGGCCCTCCCTACCCCTATAAACACAATCCCATTTGCCTGTCTCTGTAGCGTCCTCAGCTTGCTGAGGACGGCCCCTCCACCCGAGAAGCCGTCCTGACCGGAATGAATGGCGTTGGTAGGGCGGCCCGGCGGGGTACACGGTTTATTGCCGTTGTAGGGGCGACCCGATGGGTCGCCCGATTTGATAGCGGGCGAGGCACCGCCTCGCCCCTACCAATGTCACCACCACACAAGGGCACAGCATGCTGTGCCCCTACGGGGCCATTATGATTTGGATTGCCGGTAGTGCTGATCCA
Organism: Holophagales bacterium UBA2201; assembly: GCA_002327305.1. GTDB lineage: Bacteria > Acidobacteriota > Thermoanaerobaculia > UBA2201 > UBA2201 > UBA2201. Next base: position 301 of record DCUZ01000045.1, read on the forward strand.
ACGCCGGCTGCATCAGGCGCAGGGCGGCGGCGCCGGTGGCGTGGATGTCGCGAAGTTCCTTGAGATAGGCCTCGACGGGATGCATGGGGGAATTGTACCGCAGTGGGCCGTGAAATGCCTCGGCTGGGCGGGAGGATCTACGGAGGGGACGCGACGAGGGCAATCCTCCCCCGCGGGCCCGGGAATGTTTTTCCCCTCTGCGGGCTACGGACTACGATCTACCGCCATCATCCGGCAGTGGGGGAGGTCCGCAGGCCCTTCGCGCCGTACGCCCGGGCCTCTTTGGCCCGTTCCGCCGCCATCCGCCGTACGAGCCGTTCGGCCAGGTCCAGGATCTGCCGGATTTCCGGGAACGCCGGAACGGGATAGGTTTTGGTGCCTTCCTTGGTGATGGTCACCAGGCCGGCCCGGGCGAGGATGGCGAGATGGCGGGAGATGTTGACCGGGTGCTCGTCGAGATTGGTGGCCAGGTTGCACTGGCAGCAGGAGCATTCCAGGAGCGCCCGGAGGATGCGGATCCGCAGCGGATGGGCCAGGGCCTGCAGAATCTCCGCGGATAGGGCCTCCCCTCCCGCCGCAGCGTCAGCGGTCTTGCGGAGCATGGCTTTTGAGGACCGCTTCGACCTCGGGGACCGACAGGAGCTTCCCTTGGGAGACGACCTTCCCGTCAATGGCCAGGCCGGGGGTGGCCCACATCCCCATCTTCGTCATCGCGACGATGTCGGAGACCTTCTCCACCTCGGCCGCGAGCCCCAGGTTGGCGACGGCCTGGAGGGTGTGTTCATGGAGCTTGACGCATTTGGCGCATCCGGGCCCCAGGACTTCGATCTTCATGCTTGACCTCCGGAATTGGACTCGGCGGCGAACCACCGCCGTTTCAGGTACAGTGCGACATGGACCAGGCCGATCAGGACGGGGACCTCCACCAGGGGGCCGATGACGGCCGCGAAGGCCGCGCCCGAGTTGATGCCGAACACGGCCACCGCCACCGCGATGGCCAGCTCGAAATTATTGCTGGCGGCGGTGAAGGAGAGGGTGGCCGTCTGGGCGTAGGTCGCCCCGGCCTTCCGTCCCATCCAGAAACTGACCAGGAACATGACGACGAAGTAGATGAGGAGCGGCACGGCGATGCGCACCACGTCCAGCGGAATGCGCACGATCATCTGCCCCTTGAGGCTGAACATCACGAAAATGGTGAAGAGGAGGGCCACCAGGGTGATGGGGCTGATGACGGGGATGAACCGCTCGTGGTACCACGTTTTGCCCCGGGCCTTCACCAGGACCAGGCGGGTGAGCATGCCGGCCAGGAAGGGGATGCCCAGATAGATGAACACGCTCTCGGCGATCTGCCCGATGCCCACGTCCACCACGAGGCCCTTCAACCCGAACAGCGGGGGGAGGACGGTGATGAACACCCAGGCGTAGAGACTGTAGAAGAGGACCTGGAAGACGCTGTTGAACGCCACCAGCCCCGCGCAGTACTCCGTGTCCCCGCCGGCCAGATCGTTCCAGACGATGACCATGGCGATGCATCGGGCGAGGCCGATCATGATGAGGCCCACCATGTAGTCCGGATAGGCGCGGAGGAAGATCACGGCCAGGGCGAACATCAGGAGCGGTCCCACCAGCCAGTTCTGGGTCAGGGAGAGCCCCAGCACCTTCCAGTTCCGGAAGACATCGCCCAGCTCCTCGTACCGCACCTTGGCCAGCGGCGGGTACATCATCAGGATGAGCCCCGCGGCGATCAATAGGTTGGTGGTCCCCACCTGGAAGGCGCCGATCGTCCGCTCGATGCCGGGGAAGAAGTGGCCGGTGGCCACACCGGCCGCCATGGCCGCAAAGATCCACACGGTTAAATATCGGTCTAAAATGGACAGCCGCTTGACGATCCCGTCACGCATGAGGGCTCTCCTCCTTGATCAGGTCGGGCAGGGACTCGACGAAAGCGCGGATCTCGTCGCGCGTCTTTCGGAATGCAGCGAGCACCTCTTCCCGCGTCCCCTTGGCACCCGCGGGATCATTGAAAGAACGATGCACCCGCCGGATGTTGCCGGGAAAGACGGGGCATTGTTCCTTCGCGTTGTCGCAGACGGTGACGACCAGGTCGAAGGGGATGGTTCTCACTTCGTCCACAGACTTGGACCGGTGGCCGGAGATGTCCACCCCGGCCTCGGCCATCACCGTAATGGCGTCGGGATGGACCCGGGAGGGTTGGGTGCCGGCGCTGTGGACCTCGACACGGTCTTCCCAGAGGTGGCGCGCCCACCCCTCCGCCATCTGGCTGCGGCAGGNNGGCAGGAGTTGCCGGTGCAGAGGAAGAGGATCCTCGTCATGGTTGTTCCTCCGTGTACCCCGGATGCTCCAACTGCATCTCCTCCGCGCTCATTTTGCCGTGCACCCAGAACCAGGTTCCGGGGAACCGGTCGGGGCGCAGGTGGATGTTGTACACATGCCAGATCACGATGGCCAAAAACGCCAGGAGGGCCTCATGGGCGTGCGCCTCCTTGAACGCGTCGAGGGCGGAAGCCGGGAGGCCGGGGAAGACCCGGAGCATCAGGTCGCTGAACCACAGGGCCAGCCCCGAGACGATCATGATGATGGAGCCCCAGAACACGGCCCAGTAGTCGAATTTCTCGAAGTAGGTGAACTTGCCGAACGCCGGGCGCTCGGAGGAGAGGCCGAAAAAGAGCTTGAGGTTTTGGCCCAGGTGGGCAAAATCCTCTTTTCGCGGCAGCATCAGGACGAAATCGCGGCGCCCCTCCTCGTGGAGCAGGGAATGGACGAGGTGGTAGAGGCCCGTCAGGATCAGCCCCGCGCCCCCGATGCGATGCACGATCCGCCAGAAATCCACCCCGCCCAGCGCGCCGGTCAGGGCCGCCGCCCATGGGGCGCCCGGATAGCGCAGGCCCCACAGGAACACCCCCGATAGGAACAGGAGAAGGACGGAAAGCATCAGCAGGAGGTGCTGGACCCGGTAATGGATGGTGAACCGTTCGATCCAAATAGTGGCTTGGGGTGGGTGTTCAGCCCGACGAGATCGAAAGCGCATGATGGCGTCGAGCAGGATGTGGCCGATCAACAGCGTCAGCACAACGATGGTCAGCCATTTGAAAAACGCGGCCACCCCCCCTACAAAGCCGGAATAACGGCGAGGGGAACCGTCGTAGCCCAGGATGTCGCCCTGGAGCGCCCAGACCGGCCGCCCGTCATCGCCGAAGGGATCGGCCAGCACCGCCTGGAAGAAGAAGGGGCTGTCCTTGGCATGGCAGTCGGAGCAACCCCCCGCCCCCAGCGCCGCCCGGGCCGGCAGGACCTCGTGGTTGTAGGTGTGGACGTTGCCGTAGGGCGAGGCCTCCCATGGATGTTTCTCCATGACGCGGTATTCGGTCCCGGAGCGGTACACCCGCTCGTTTTGCACCCAGACCACGCGGGCCCCCTCCATCGGCCGGCCGATCTCCCGGAGCAGGGCGTCCACCGAAGCGATCAGCGCGTCGATCTCCTCCGGGCGGTTCACCTCGGGGACGCCGTCGCCGTTGTCGTCCCGGATGCGGGCCAGCGCCGGGAAGCGCGACGGGTCCTCCCGGTGCTCGGTCCACAGGCGGTGGATGTCGCGCATGCGCGGCTGCATCAGGCCCGGCCTGCCGTCCGTTTCGATGGCCGGCCAGGCGGTGTGTACGCGGTTGCCCGGCCGGATCTTGCCTTGATACGATACGAGCCAGGGCCGGAACGCCTCCGTGGGCTTGTCGTCGTATCCCATCATGGAAAGGATGCCGTAATGGTTCCGGTAGGCCGCGTCGGGGCCGTAGAAGGTCCACAGGTGTTTGCCGGCCCCCGGGATTTTGGGGTCGGCGTTGTACACGTCGGAGGCCTGCACCGCGATGGGCATCACGGCGCGCTCCGGGATGTGGCAGGTCTGGCACGCGAGGCGCTCGAGATGGAGGCGGGGGAGCCAGGCATGGGTGGCGACGGGGGCGCCCCGGCGCCCGGTGTCGTGGCAGTGGGCGCAATCCACCACCGTGCCGTCCAAATCGTCGCGGACATGGCCGCCGGGGTCGTCCCCCTTGCCGAACTGATGGACCTCCCGTCCCCGGATCCGCGGGTCGTCGGCCGAACTCCCGGCGGGGTGGCAGTCCACGCACCGGAGTCCGGCCCGGAGGTGGACGTCGGTGCGTCCGCGGTAGTTCGCCCCGCGCTTCTTCCAGCCCGGCTGGGCGTGGCATTCGAGGCAGGCCTCGTTCCTGGGCTCGCGCACCAGGTGCAGGGAGAGGCGGCCCTCGGCGTCGAATCGGGCCTTGTCATAGACGACGGCGGGCCGTTCCCCCGCGGCGACGGCGCCGGTGACGGCGGCGAGGCCGGAGCCGGCGCCGGCCGCCCAGCGGAAGTTCAGCGCCCTGATCTGGGTGCCGCGCTTCTTGAAATCATATCCGGGAAAGTGGCACAGGAGGCAGTCGGCCTCCAGGACGCCCGTCTCGCTCCATCGCGCCTGGTAGTAATCCCCGTCAAAACCGTTGTCGCCGCCGGGGGAGAGGCCGCTGGCCGGGTCGGCCATCCACCGGTCGTAGCGCCGCCCTTCGCGGTCGAACTCCAGCGGCCCGCCGCCCGGATGGCAGTTGCCGCAGCCGGCGGTGATGAAGGTGAAGGAGGTCATGTCCATCGTCACGGCGCTGGTGTTTTGTTTGGGGGAAAGGTAGTTGTAGAGGGGGGCGGGGGAGCACCAGGTGCCCCCGTAATTGCCCGGCGTCTCCGCCCACTGGGCCCGGGCCGCCTGGTCCGGCGTGGGGGCCTCCCCCCGGCCCTGGGTGAAATGAAAGCCCTCGGTGATCTTCTTGTAGTCGTGGCAGTCGGGCGCACCGCAGGTCTGCCGGGGCGAATAGGGGGCGTCGGCGTTGATCCCGCGCACCGGGTCAATGACGGCGCCGGCGTCGTCCCGCAGGGCAAACGGCGGACAGACCCCGCGCGTGCCCCGGGACTCGGCCGCATTCGGCACCCCGACGGGCGCGCGGGCGCGGTCCGGGGCGCAACCGGCGGCGAATCCCGTCAGCAGAAGGGCAGGGATCAGGGATCGCCAACGGCGGCGAGAAGGCGGTTCAATCATCGCCGCGATGGGCATACGCCGTCCTTGCGCCGCTCCATGGCCGGCGGCAGGGAGCCCCTTCCTCCTCTTGAGCCCGTTCATCGTCGGGTCATCCGAATAGCGCCCCGAAAACCATCCCGCAGGTCGCAGACAGGACGATGACGAGGCCGAAATAGGTGAAGGCCTTCTTCCGCCCCATGACGCTGGTGATGACGATCATGTTGGGGAGCGAGAGGGCGGGGCCGGCCAGGAGGAGGGCCAGGGCGGGGCCCTTGCCCATCCCGGCGCCGAGGAGGCCCTGCAGGATGGGGACCTCGGTGATCGTGGCGAAATACATGAAGGCCCCGAAGATGGAGGCGAAGAGGTTGGCCCAGAGGGAGTTGCCTCCGACCAGCGATTCGATCCATTGGATGGGAATGATGCCGGCCGCCGACTGGGGCCGTCCCAGGAGGAATCCGGCCACGATCACCCCGCCGATGAGGAGGGGGAAGATCTGCTTGACGAACGTCCAGGTTTCATCCACCCATTGTTTGCGCTCCTCGCCGTTGAACCATTGGAGGACGGCCCAGGCCAGGACCAGGAGGGCGGCGCCGGTCAACACCCAATGCACGGAATAGACGGCGTTGAAGAACCCCACCGGTTCGGCGGGCTTCCCCCAGGTGGCAAAAACGAGGACGGCGATCATGGAGAAGAAATAGACCAGTTCCTGCCACGCCCGGCGGCGGGGCGGCCCAGTGGGCATCTCCCCGAAGCCGGTCCGCTCCAGTTCATCCTTCTCCCGGCCGTAGATCAACTGCATGATGAGCCCGATGACGACGGCGAACAGCACCGCCCCGATGATGCGGGCCAGCCCCAGCTCCCACCCCAGCACCCGCGCCGTCAGGATCATGGCCAGGATGTTGATGGCGGGGCCGGAGTAGAGAAACGCCGTGGCGGGACCGATCCCGGCGCCCCGCTTCCAGATCCCCGAGAACAGCGGCAGGACCGTGCAGGAGCACACGGCCAGGACGGAGCCCGAGACGCTGGCCACGCCGTAGGAGACCACTTTCGGCGCCTGCGGCCCGAGGTATTTCATCACCGCCCCCTTGTTGACGAAGGCGGCGATGGCCCCGGCGATGAAGAAGGCGGGGACCAGGCACAGCAGGACGTGCTGCTGCGCGTACTCCTGGAGCATGGCGAGCGATTCCATCACCGCGGGGCCGAACCGTGCGGAATCGAGCGGCAGGAAATAGGCCGCCAGGAACACGGCGACGATGAGAAGCAGCTTATGCCATTCTTTCACGATGAAGTTCCATTTCTTCTATCCCGTGGGGGGGAAGAACCGTGCGGCCGCGAGACCATAAATTTTATAAAGCCCGACGGCGATGAAGATGACGGCCACGACGGGGCGGCTGTATTTCTCCAGCTTCTGCATGCCGTGGATGGCCTTGCCCGCGACCTCCAACCCCAGGGCCAGGAGGATGCCGACGATCAGGACCGGGAGGGCGGTGGCGATGCCGTACAGAAGGGCCAGGCCGCTCCCCGCCGGGGACTTGACGGCCAGGGGGATGAGGCCGCCGAAATAGAGCGAGGCCGAGAGGGGACAGAAGGCCAGGGCGAACCCGAATCCCAGGAGAAACGACGCAAGAAGGGGCAGTTTCTCCGACCAGCGCATCATCCTTTCATGGTGCCCGCCCGACCCGAAGGACCCCTTGAAGAGCCCCAGGAGAACCAACCCCACCACAATGAGGACCGGTCCCAGGGCCCACTCGGCCGCGGTTTGCAGGGGATTGGCGATCTTCGCCACCCGCAAACTGAGGACCTGGATGAGGATGGCCAGGAGGGTGTAGGCCAGGGCCCGGCCCACGGTGTAGAGAACGGTATCGGCCAGGACCCGCGAGAGGGCCGTAAACCGGCGGCTGACGAAGGCCACGGCGGCGATGTTGGTGGCCAGGGGGCAGGGGCTGATGGCCGTCATCAGCCCCAGCGAGACCGCCGCGTACGGCGGCCAGTCGCTCCAATTCATCAGAGCTGTTTCCGCACCGATTCGGCCACCCAGGCCTTGTAGGCGGGGTCGCCCTCGCGCAGTTTGTCCCACATCTTGTCCAATTCGAAGCGGTCCGTCTTGCCGTCCCGCTTCACCTCCAAAAAGAGCGACGGGCCGAAGGCGTCGAACGCCGCCGCGACGGCCTTCTGGTCCTTGTCGCCGTCCACGGGGGTGGCGATGAAGATCACGGACCCCTTTTCCATCTCGGCGGCGAAGTGCTCCTTCAGCGCCTCGGTGGTGACGGCCTCGGCGTGGCGGCATCCGCTGCAGCGGTTGACCCGGTGGAAGTAGTAGACGGTCACGACGGCGCCGTCGGACGGGACCACCGGGGCCGGATCGGCGGCGAACAGGGAGAAGGCGCAGGCGACGATGAGCAGGAACAGGGTGAACGGTTTCATGAAGACCTCGCAGTGGATCGGATTTGTAGTTCCCGCCGAAGGCGGGGGTGATACTTACGCAATAACGTAATAATGTTACAACGACAGGAAGGCGATGTCAAGGGGCAAGATGCCGTCTTGCGTTCTGCGTTCAGCGTACCGCGTTCAGCGTGAACAACGGGGGGGCTGCTTTTGCGCTGTACGCAAGACGCAGGACGCTGAACGGCTCCTCACGCGTCCTTCGGTTCGAGCAGGGACGGCAGGGTCTCCACGAAGGCGCGGATGGCGTCGCGGGTTTTCCGGAAGGCCTCCAGCACCTCCTCGCGGGTCCCCTCCGCGCCCACCGGGTCCTCGAACGAGTGGTGGATGGTCCGGGCCGCGCCGGGGAGGACGGGGCACCGTTCCCGGGCCAGATCGCACACCGTGACCACCAGGTCGAAGTCCAGGTGCATGAGTTCCTCCACATGCTTGGACCAGTGGCCGGAGAGGTCCACCCCCGCCTCGGCCATGACGGCGACGGCGTCGGGGTGGACGAAGCACGGGAGGACGCCCGCGGACCAGGGCTCCAGCCGGTCGCCCCACAGGTGGCGCGCCCACCCCTCCGCCATCTGGCTCCGGCAGGCGTTGCCGGTGCAGAGAAAAAGGACGCGGGGCTTCTCGGGGGGTCTCATGGGTTCGCCTCCATCCCAAGGGCCCGTTCCCATCGCCGGAAGAGGGGAGGGAACAGAAGGGCGATCAAGGCGCTTCCGCCGGCCCAGAGGGGAACGGCGCCGAAGGGGAGGGCGCGGAAGGGCCAGGGCCCCTTCTGACCCTCCAGAAGATGGAGCAGGGGGCTGGTCCCCCAGTCCAGGTAGAGGGTCCGGTCGGTCAGCGGCGCCTCGGCGCCGGCCTGGGCCGCCCGGACGGAGTGGTAATAGGAAAAGATCTCCCCCGTGCAGAAATAGTACTGCTGAAGGATGCACAGGAGGGCGGCCGCCCCGAGGAGCCGCAACGCGGTCCGCCCCTTCAAGTCGGAGAGGAGCGCCGCCGCGGGCAGGAGGAGGAAGGGGACGAGCATCACCAGATAGCGCGGGCCGACGCAGAAACCGGCGTCCCACGAGTTGAAGGCGGCGATGAAGAGGAGGCGCGCCGCGGCCATCCCGGCGATGAGCCACGCCAGCGTCCCGTGGCGCCTGGCCAGGCGCCGCCACCCCAGCGCGCCCAGGACCACCGCCGGGCAGAAGAGGAGGAGACCTTTGTGCGCGGAGAGGATCTGCCCCCACAGCCCGGTCCACCAGGGGCCCGTCCAGGGGGCGTGGTAGAGGTTGGCGTTCATCACGCTCAGCGCGCGGCCGTCCTCGAAGGGGGAGCCGAAGCGGACGGCGTTGTAGGCCCCGAGGAGGCCCAGGACGGCCGCCAGCCCCAGCAGGAACGCCGCCGCGAGGCGGAGGCGGTCCGCTCCGCGCCCATGCCGTCCGAGGGAACCCGCATAATAGAGAAAGAAGGGGATGAAGAGGCCGGCGGTGAGGTGGGCGGCGCAGGCCAGCCCCAGGCAGATCCCCGCACCGATGAACGCCCTGCCCCCCCCGCAAGGGGGCGGGGCGCCGAACGCGGGGTCCCGTTCCATCAGAATGAGGAACGCAGCCAGCGCCAGGAGCGTGGCCAGCGGCTCGGTGAAAAATGTCCCGGCGTAGGGCCAGAGGAGGGTTCCCAAAGCGTATAGGAGCGTCATCCCCGAGGCGGTGGCGGCGGAGGCGGTCATGAGGAGGACGATCCTCCAGAAGACCCATGCCCCAAGGACGCCCACGATCACATTGAACCATGAGGCGAAGAAGCGCCGGACATGGGGGGCGGGATCGGCCGGCCGGCGGCCGGCCAGCGCGTCGGCCCACCCCGCGGCGGCGAAGTGGCTGGGGGGGACGACCGGGGCGAGGATCCGGTCGAAGCCCGCCGCGGCCGCCGCCCCCCCCGCCCAGACCAGCGGGACCGCCAGCAGGGATTGCAGGGGAGGGTAGATGGCGTAGAGGCGGCCGTCCCGCCCCGGCGCCACGCCGAACCCCCGCCAGTCCTCCAGGTCCCGCTCCAGGGCGAATCCGCCCCGTTCGGCCAGCGATAGGGAGACGCGGAAGACCACCTCGGCGTCGGAGGAGCGGATGCCGCCGTAGGAGGTGACCGCGTAGGCGGCCGCCACGAGCAGGAGGAGGCGCAGCGGCGCTTTTCGCATTCCGGGGGCTACCGGCTTCGGGGCGCGTCGGGGGTGGCGATGGGCCGTCCATGCGCCCCGGGATCGGGAAGCGGCAGGAGGAGGCGGGAGGAGCGGCGGTCGGAGAGGTGGAGGGTGACGGGACCGGCCTGCCGTCCGGCGGCCTGGTTCACCGGCTCGCCGGTCTGAGGGTTCATGTCGAAGCGGGGGTAGTTGCTCCCTCCGACGATGCACCCGATCCGGTGCCCCGGGGCGAACACGTAATAGGTCGAACCCACCTTCACGTCGAGGGCAAACGGCTCTCCCGGCTCGATGAAGACCTCCCGCTCCGCCCCCTCGCGGAACCGCGCTTTCTGGATGCCGTCGGCCACCAGCATCCACCGGCCGTCAGGGTGGATGTCCACGAGCCGCACCGCCGCGTCGAGGTCGGGGAGGTCGGCGGAGAGGTAAAGGCGGGCCGTCACCATCCCCATGATCTCCAATTCCTCCTCCAGGGCGGAGGAGGCGAAGGCCAGGAGGTCGCCGCGGCCCAGCAACGGGGCCTGGTCGTACGGGCCGGCCTCCAGGACCAGGTTGGCCCCGCCCACGGTGGGGATGGGGTGGGCCGGGTCGGAGGTGAAGGCCGACGCCTCCCCGGCGGCGCCGCGCCGCGGGGTAAGGGTCCCGTCCGACCGCAGATGCCACGCTTGGAATCCCGCCGGCTCCGGATAGGCGTCGAAGGCGCGCCAGGCGTTCCACCGCTCGGAGGGGACGGTGGTGTCCCCCATGGCGTAGAGGCGGACCGGATCGGTCGCGGCCGGGTCGGTGCCGATCCCCTTGAGATGGTAATCCAGCCATTGCAGGGTCAGGGCCTCCATCCAGTCCGGCTGGCTGTTGGCGGGGTAGGTCAGTTCCCCCTGGACGGTGCCCGCCATCCCGCCGTGGGTCCACGGGCCCATCACCAGCATCTGCCCCGCCCGGGCCTGGGAGCGGCGCGCCATGGCCTTGAAGGCCTTGACCGTCCCCTCGGCCATCAGGTCGTACCACCCCCCCAGGTGGAGGGTGGGGACCGTCACTTGCCCGTACTTTCCGTCCAAATCCACCGGGTCCCAATAGAGGTCCCGGACCGGATGGAGAAGGGCCAGGGCCAGCCCCTCGGTTTCGTTGTTGTCCTCCGCCCAGGTCACCACATCGTGCTTGCGCAGGCATCCCCCCGGATAGACGAGGTTCTCATGGAGGTCGGAGGAGGCCACCCCCACGAACGCGCAGGTCAGGTGCGGCGGGGCGGCCCCCGCCGTCAGATACTGGTTGATCCCCAGGGCCGAGGCGCCGAAGGAGCCGACGCGGCCGTTCGACCACGACTGCGCCGCCACCCACTCCACCGTGTCGTAGCCGTCCTCGGCCTCCGTCATGAACATGGAGGGACTCCCCTCCGAGCGGCCGTGCCCGCGGGTGTCCTGAAAGACCGCGGCATAGCCCATCAGGGTCAGATAGTAGCCGATGTCCGACAGGGCGCCCTTGCCGTAGGGGGTGCGCACCAGGACCACCGGATACCGCCCCATCCCCGGCAGGGGGAGGTAAGCGTCGGCGGCCAGGCGCACCCCGTCCCGCATGGGGACCATGGGGTGGGTGACGATTTGGGCCGGGACGGCGGCGGCGCAGAGGAGGGTGAGCAGGACGAGGGTTCGGCGCATGGGGGTATGATAGCAAAAAGCGTAGGCCGTAGTCCGTAGCCCGTAGTCCGTAGCCCGTAGTCCGTAGCCCGTAGTCCGTAGTCCGTAGTCCGTAGGCCGTAGTCCGTAGCCCGTAGCCCGTAGTCCGTTGTCCGCAGACTTTAGATGGAGCGGGGGCGAAATCCTGAGCGGGCATCTTGTACCCTCGTCGGGTCCGAGCGCAGGGCCGTAGCCGGGATGTAGGGGAGGATTCCCCTCATCCCGTACCCCCGGCCTATCCTCTCGTGGTTGAACAATCCGGAAGCTGGAAGCCGGAAGATGGAAGATGGATTTCTTACCCTGAACCAGCCCGACGCGAAACTTGAAACTCGGAACTTGAAACTGCTATAAAATGGAGGTATGCAAACCACGGTCCGGTACGGCCGGGAAGAGATCCCCGTCACCCTCCCCGACGGCGCGGCGGTGATTGCCGCCTGCAATGCGGAGCCTCTCCCCGAGGCCGTCCTGAAGGAGAAACTCCTGGCCCTCGTCCCCGCCGGGCGGCGCCTGGGGATACTCCTTCCCGATCGCACCCGCCCCCTCCCGGTGGCGCGGATGCTCGACCGGCTCCTCCCCGAACTGGAGGGGCGCGAGGTCACGCTCTTCATCGGGACGGGGATCCATCGGACGATGACGGAAGCGGAGACCGCCGCCCATGTCGGGGCGCGCGGGGCGCGGTGCCGCATCGTCCCCAACGCCCCCGACGACCCCGCGGCCTACGCGAGGGTCGGGGTGACCTCCCGCGGCACGCCGGTGGAACTGCTGAAGGCGGCGATGGAGCAGGACGCCCTCCTGGGCCTGACCCTGGTCCGCCCCCACTACTACGCCGGGTTCTCCGGCGGCCGGAAGGTGTTCGTCCCCGGCATCGCCTCCCGCCGGTGCATCCAGGCCAACCACTCCCTCGTCCTGGACCCCGATCCCGCCCGGGGCAAGTACCCGCGCGCCGTCCTCGGGGTGCTGGAGGGGAACCCCGTGGCCCTGGACATGGCGGAGGCGGCCTCCCTGGTCCCCGTGCCCTGCCGTCTGGCCCACGGCCTGATGCAGGACGGCCGCCTGATCGACCTGTTGCCCGATTTCGACGCCGCGGTGGAGCGGGTGCGGACCCTCTTCGAGGTCCGGCCTCCCGAGGGAAGGTTCGACGCCCTCGTCGTCTCCGCGGGCGGGCACCCCTATGACACCGACTTCATCCAGGGACACAAGGCCCTCGAGAACGCCGTGGGGGGCCTGCGCCCCGGCGGGACCCTCTACGCCTATATCGCCGCCCCCGAGGGGTTCGGGTCGCCCGATGGTCTGGAATTCCTCCGGCTCGGCTCGGTCGAGGCGGCGGCCCGGCGGCTGCGGGAGGCCTTCAAGGTCTATGGCCACACCGCCCTTTCGATCATGCTGAAGGGGCTGAAGTACGACATCCGCCTCCACACCCAGCTCCCCGCGGAGCCTGTCCGCCTGATGGGGTTTTCCCCGTGGGACGGCGTCCTGCCCCCGGGCCTTCCCGCCGCCACGGCCTTCATGCCGCAGGGCGGGTCGGTCTATTTCCAACAATGAAACCCTCGTTGCAAGGCATCGCGGTTTTTTCAGGGGCGGCCCGGTGGGTCGCCCGTTCGAATGGCGGGCGAGGCACCGCCTCGCCCCTACCGAACCCCGTCGAATAATTCAACGGGGAATATCCCAGGAGGTCGCATGAGCGAAAACACCTGGAGGGAAAGAATATTGGGGCGGAACGCCTTTCTGGCATGCCTTATGGGCTCGCTGGCCCCTTTTGTGGGGGCGGCGGGGGAGGCGTGCCCGCAACTGATCGGTCGTTGGGGTTACGGAGTCAGCTACGCCATCGCTTACGACAGAGCTTTTGTCTACATCGGAAACGGCACGGTCCTGCAGATCTACGACGTCACCCAACCGTTCGTTCCGCAATGGACCGGCGAGATCATGCTGGGCGGGGTGATCCAAGGGATCACCATGGGGGAGGATAGTGGTGGAGGCGCCGTTCGGCGCTCAGGGGGGCCCGAGCCCGCGCGGCCGTATAAGGATCCGGGCGGGCGCTACGCTTACATCGCCACGGGCAAGGCTGGCCTGACGATCGTGGATATTGGCGATGTCTGCGCGCCCCGCATCGCGGGGGCGCTCGATCTTCCAGGGATAAGCGGCGATGTGGTGGTGAGGGACGGGCTGGCCTACCTGACCGCGTATGAATACGGAAGCCCCTATGCCGGAGAGCATTCCGGATTGTATATCATCGGCGTCGCCGATCCCACCGCGCCACGCCTGATCTCCTTCTTCCGGATCCCAGGCGCCAAGGGGTTGGCCCTGCATGGGGATTACGTCCTCGTTGCCGCCTCAGGTGTGCTCATCCTGGAGATAAGCGATCCGTCCGCTCCCAAAGTTGTTTCCTCCTATGACGGGCTTCCGCTCCCCCACGCCATCCGCCTGTGCGCGGGGGACGGCGGCGGGAAAACGCTCGGCATTGTGGGCGGCCCCTTCGGCTTGGAAATAATGGACCTGACCGATGTTCTTCGCCCGGTCTTGGTGGGGCTCTTTGACTGGTTTCCGGTATATGACATCACTCTGCGGGGAGATGTGGCCTACTTGGCATCCCTGTTTGACGGCTTCGTAACGGTGAATATTGCCGATCCTGCGCGGCCACAATGGCTGGGCTGGTTGGATACCGAGGAACGCACTACGGGCGTTGCATTAGGTCCGGGCTGCGCGGTCTATCTGTCAGATTATACCTCGCTGAGAGCGGTGGATGTCTCAGATCCCGGCTGGCCCGTCGAGATAACTTTGATTGAGACGGGCCATTACATGAGCCAGCTCCTTCAGGAGTATCCATTGGTGTATGCGGCGGCCACGGAGGGAGGAGTTAAGATTTTCGATTATTCGGAAATTAGTGCACCGCGGGAAATCGGACGGTTCGATACGCTGGGCTCAGCCCTCGGCATGGCCAAACGGGGTAACCTCTTGTATGTGGCGGACTCATGGGGGGTGAGTATACTTGAGGTGGAAGATCCCGCCGTTCCCAAGGAACTCGGATACGTTTGGCTGAGCTGTATGGCCGTGGATGTGGAGGAACACGGCGGGTACCTGTTCGTGGCCTGCATGAACAAGGGGTTGCGGATCATTGACGCCACGGACCCGGCCGCGGCGGAAATCGTCGGCGAGTTCAGTCTCTCCGGCTACAGCCGGAGCCTCGCTCTTCATGGTCAATATTTGCTGGTGGCGGCTGACAGCGGCGGGCTGGTGGCCTTGAACATTGATAATCCCCTCCTGCCGCGGGAGGTTTGGCGGTCGGATTGGTTTTACGGAGTCAGCGATGTGGCGGTATCCGAAGGCAAGGCCTATGCCGCCGATAGTAGGGGGTTCATGATCATTGTGGGATTGGACTTTCCGGATCACGTTGGGATCATCGGCTATACAGCCGTGGGGGGGAGCCCCCAAAGCGTGGCCGCAGGGGGAGGCCGAGCGTTTGTGGGGTCCTGGGTTTTCAGCGTCGGGGAGGGTATTTATGTGTACGATGTCTCCGACGCGTCCGCGCCCCGGCAGATCGGGTTCGTCGAAACGCCGGCCTTCGTCAGCGATGTGGAACTATCCAGCGACATCCTTTTCGCCTCCGACAGCATAGGGGGATTCAATGCGTTCACCCTTGCGGGTTGCGATGGGCGGCACGAACGCCCCGTCGGCGCGCCGTGAATTGCCCCGGGCTCCGCGCCGATTGCATCAGGAGATAGCGCTATAAGGAGGGATCATGCATAAGAAAAAGTTACGGGCGGGCGGGTGCGCGTTCCGTCAAACGGCGGTCATAGGGTTCCTGGCGGCATGTTTCGCCGTCCCATTGGTTCTCTCCGCCCAGGTGCCGGGGCCGACCCGGGCCGTCGATTGCGTGGTGACCGTCACCTCACCCCGTGCCGGCGACCGGTGGGAGGAGGGCGACACCACCACCATCGCGTGGCAGAAGTCCGGCCTGGAGTGCGCGGGGCGCGTGTATATTGAATTGTTCAAAAGCGGGGTTTTGTTTGATGAAATCCGACCAATTCCGCTGAATGATGATCAGGCCGTCTCGGCGATCTGGACCGTGCCGCCGTACTTGGGGACGGGGGATGATTTTACCATTGGCGTCCGGTACGATTACAACGCTTGGGGGGAGTCGGCGCCGTTTACCATCCACTCCAGCTACCGCCACCCCCGAGGCTGGTGGGTGTTCCCGGTGGCGTCGAACACCGCCGGGGCCAACGGAACGAACTGGAAAACCGATCTGGTCTATTACAATCCGCAGAGCTTCGATGTGCATGCTTTTCTTTTCTATTGCGAAAGCGGGCAGGACAACACCGCGGCCCAGGCGGTGACGCTTCTGGTGCCGTCCATGCAGGCGGTCAAGGTGCAGGACGTGGTGGGCGGCCTCTTGGCGCGGCCGGGCACCTTTGGATTTCTCACCATGCAGCTGCATTGGATCGGCCCCCAGGTCAACGTTCCGCTCAGCACGACGCTGAGAGTCTACAATGATCAAGGGGGGAAGGGCACCTTCGGACAGGAGGTCCAGGGCCTGCTCTATTCGCAAGCCCTCCGAAAGGGCTGGAACGGCACCCTGATCAACCTGACGCAGACCGATCGGTTCCGGACCAACATCGGGTTCTCCAGCCATGTCGGGTCCGCCGTCACCGTGTCGTACACGGCCTTCCGGGGGGACCGGACGCCCTTGGGGGAGGGGGTGGTGGAGCTTCCGCCGTTCGGCCATGTGCAGGTCAACGAGGTCTTGCGCCGATTTACCGCGGAGCCGCTTGACAACGCGTTCATCACGGTCACCAGCGCCACCGAGCAGGCCGAGTATTTCGCCTACGCTTCGGTGGTGGACAACCTCACGGGCGATCCGGGCTTCGTCCTGGCGCAATAGGGAATATTCCGCCGGAACCGCCCTATTGGGTTAAGGCAGTCATACGCGCAAGGAGGCCGCATGAGCGAAAACAAGAAAGTCCGCACCGAGGAGTACCGCCTCGACGGCGGCCAGGTCCTGGACAAGATCAAGGACCTCATCCACCAGGGGAACATCCGCCGCATCGCGATCAAGAACGAGAAGGGGGAGACCCTCATCGAGATCCCCCTCACCCTCGGGGTGGTGGGGGCGGCGCTGTTGCCCATCTTCGCGGCCGTGGGGGCCCTCGCCGCCGTGGCCGCCCGGTGCGTTCTCGCCGTGGAGAAAGTGGAGCCGGCCCCGCCCGCATAACCGCGCGCGGTGGGGCGGCGGGTTGCCTCCCCCGGAATTTTCCGGTATCATGGTCCCGACCATGACGACGGAACGCGAGATCCTGTCCCCCGAAGCGGTGGAGCGCCTCGGCGCCGTCGGCGCCGCCGATATCGTGGTGGGCATCCCCAGTTTCAACAACGCCCGCACCATCGNNCGGGGCTGGCCAAGTATTTCCCCGACCGCACGGCCCTGCTGATCAACTCCGACGGGGGGTCCACCGACGGAACCCGGGAGGTGGTGGCCGAGGCCGCGGCGGACTTCCAGTCCCTCCTCCTTCGCCACGCTCCGGAGCGCTTTTTCAAACTCGTCACCCCCTACCAGGGGATCCCGGGCAAGGGGAGCGCCTTCCGCACCGTCTTCGAGGTCGCCCGGCGCCTCCAGGCGAAGGCCTGCGCCGTGGTGGATTCCGACCTCCGGAGCATCACCCCCGAGTGGCTCGACCTCCTCCTGCGGCCCGTCCTGGAGGATGATTTCGATTTCGTCGCCCCCCTCTACCACCGCCACAAGTTCGACGGCACCA
>DCUZ01000080.1 GCA_002327305.1 Holophagales bacterium UBA2201
GGGTAGGCCAGGACGGGCTTGTCCCCCCAGGCCGACTCCTCGAAGGTGAGTTTCTGGACGAAGGTGTCCGATTTCTTCCCCTCGGAGGCGGTCACCACCCCCAGGCGCACGGAGGCGACGCCGCCGGGGAAGGCGAGCCCCGCGCGGGGCAGGAGGACCCGCAGGGGGGCGAGGACGAACTTGCCCTCCTTCTTCCCCTCCCCCAGTTCGGCCCGGATGCCCAGGGGGTTCTCCAGGGGGGCGTCCCACAGGACGGCCGCCTGGAGGCGGCTGGAGAGGTCGTCCTCCTCCGTGAAGTCCGTATAGCCCCTCCGGGCCGTCACCTTGAATTCGGGATTGGCCATGGTGACGGCGAGGGCGCGGGTCTTGCCGTCGGCGGGGTGGCGGGGCTGATAGGCGAGGATGTAGTAGTGGTTGGATTCCAAAGCCGCCCGGCCCAGGGGGGCCGTGAGGTCGTTGGTGTTGTCGATGGCGCGCCCCCCCGAGGGCTCGGCCAGGAGGACCAGGGAATCGCGCGCGGCGCGCCGGGCGGCCGAGACCGCCGTCACCTCCAGTCCGTAGAGGTCGTCCCGCGCCCCGATTTCCACGTCGTTCTGCGCGTTCCCCGTCTGCAGGCCGCGCGTCTCCACGGCGGTGACGGTGAACCCCTTGCTGGCGGCGAAGAGGCCCAGCTCCCTAAACGCCGGGGAGAGATCGTAGACCGAGGCCTCGCTCAGGCTGGGCCGCGTCGGCCACCGCTTCTCCAGCATGTAGAAATACTCCAGGCCGGGGATGGTGGTGAACCCCTCGCCCACGTACACGAAATGCTTGCGGCCCGGGAGGCCGGCCGTGAACTCCATGACCGACCGCATGGCGTCCAGACTGGCCTGATACTCGTTCTTGAGTTCGACGCAGTACCCGCGCACCTGGGCCAGGGCCATCTGGTAGTTGCGACCGGAGACGATCATCTCCTCCACCATGCGGCTGCGTCCGATCCCGCCCGTCACGCGCGACCCGGTGGGAAAGTACCCGCGCAGGAAGGCGCGCACCCGCTCCGGGTCCGCCGTCCAGGGGAGGAGCGTCCGGAGGGAGGGCTGGGAACCGAAGACGGCCACCTCGTCCCCCGGAACGACCGCCGTGGCGAGATACCCCTCCAGCGCGGAGGCGAGCCGCTGGTAGTTGAGGGGGTGCAGGCGGGTGGAGTCCATGAAGAGGACCACCCGCTTGCGGGTCTCCGGGTCCCGCGCCGGGAGGCCCCGCTGGGCGACGAAGTCGGCAAACTGCCGCCGGGCGATGGCGCTGTCGGCCACCTCGTAGAAATGGGTGATCTCCTGGGGCTGTCCGTCCTCCAGGAGGCGGAAGTCCTCCTTGGACAGGCGGACGATGGCGTTGCCCTCGGCGTCGGTGACCCGCACCGGGACCTCCACGAGGCGCACCGTGATCTGCTCGCCGAACTGGGCGGGGAGGAGGGCCGGCGCGAGACAGGCCAGAAGGAGGAGGGCGCGGCTCACCGCTTGACCCCTTTCGTGCTGATGACCACCTGCTCGAGGACGATGCTCTGGAGGGAATCGGCGGGGTTGACCACCGAAACGCCCACGGTGGAGGCGCCCGGCAGAATGGCGAGCTCGGCCTGGTAGGTGAACTCCTTGTCCTTGAGGGCCTGGTAGGGTCCGTCGGGGATGTTGAAGGAATGGGCCTTCCAGATCACCTCCGAGCGGTCCCCCCCCTCGTCCCGGGAGATGAAGCCGAAGCGCAGTTCCCCCACCCACGCCGTCCCCTGCTGCAGTAGCGTGATGGTCGAGAAGGGAACAAAGACCGTGACGGGGAGGGAGAAGGCCTCCCGCTGGAGGGGCCGGGGGGGCGAGAATTCCACGCGGACGCCGTGGGGGTTCTCCACCATCGGGACCACCAGGGCCGAGACCAGGTTGTCGGTGGCGCTGCTGTCCAGCGACTTGTCCATGAATCCGCGCTTGAAGTTGATCTGGTAGGCCTTCTTGTTCTTCAACTTCACGTTGAGGGTGTGGAGCCGGTCCTCGAGGGAGCGGCTCCGCTGGTAGCCGATGAAATAGTAGTTGTCCATGGCCGTGGAGATCTTCTTCAGCCCCTTAGTGAAGTCGTTGGTGTTGATGATGGGGACGCCGCCGGTATCCTGGGCCATGGCGGAGAGGGGGTCGGTGAGGTTGTGGCTCTCGATC
Organism: Holophagales bacterium UBA2201; assembly: GCA_002327305.1. GTDB lineage: Bacteria > Acidobacteriota > Thermoanaerobaculia > UBA2201 > UBA2201 > UBA2201. The sequence continues at coordinate 2,175 of DCUZ01000080.1, forward strand.
GAGGTGGAGATCTCGTAGGCCTGCAGTTTCGACTCGGCGATCCCCTGCCCGCCGAGGGACCTCAGCCCCCCCACATCCAGGGTGAAGAAACTCACCCCCGAAGCGTTGGCCGTGTTGATCACCCCCTTGTACACGGAGGTGATGTCGTTGGTGCTGGTGAAGATCATGTTGTTCTTGTCGGGGTACTTGGACTGGAGGTAGTGGTACAGTTCGATGCCGGGCACCTGGGGCAGGCCGCTGCACACGTACACCAGCGACTTGCGCCCCGTGACCCCCGCCATCCCCAGGACGAAGTCCTTGAGTATCTTCAGGGTGATGTTGGTCTCGTTGCGCACCTCCATGGCGTAGCCGTTGACGTAGGCCATGGCCTGGTTGAAGTTGGTGCTCTCCTCGATGCGGTCGATGATGTCGACCCGGGCGTTCATCCGCGCGGGCGCCTCGCCCGTGAGGCGTTTCACCTCCTCCAGGGCCTGGATCAGGACCGCCGGATCGTTGGTGAAGGGGGTGCGGATGTTGAGGCTCCGCTCGAAGGTCACCACCATTCCCAGCGGCTCGCCGGTGAACCGCTCCTCGATGAAGACCGCCAGCTTGTCCAGCACCTGGTTCCGCTGGATGGGATGGATGTTGAGGTTGTCGATGTAGAAGACGTACTTCTCGGCCAGCAGTTCCTGGGTGCGGGGCGGCAGGGGCTCGTCGGGGACCGGCTCGACCTTCTCCCCCTGGGTGAACATCTGCACCGGGCGGCGCCCCTGCACCTCCAGGAAGTGGGTGATCTTCTGCGCCTTGCCGTCCTCCAGGATCTCGAAGTCGTCCTTGGTCAGCCCCTGGATCTGGTTGCCCTTGCCGTCGTAGGCCGTGGCGTAGATGGAGATGAGGTGCACCTCGATCCGCTCTCCGAACTGGGCGGCGGCCGGCAGGGCGGCGAGGAGAACGATCAGCAGGAGGGCCGGATGGCGGCGCATGGTCAGCCCTCCTTCCGGGTGATGAACTGCTTGAGGAAGGCCTGCTGCTGCTTCACGTCCTCGAGGAGGGAGTTCATCAGGAGGGTGAGGTTCTCGTTGGACTGGTAGATCATCTGCATCATGCGCTCCAATTCCTGCTCCCGCGCCGAAACGGCGGGGGGCGGCGGGGCCGGCGGCCCTTCCTCGGGGAAGGGTTCGGAGACGGTTTCCGGGGCCGCGGCGGGGCCGGCGGGTTTCTCCTCCCCCTTCCCCGCCCCGGGGAAACGGTGGGCGAGGGAGGCGATCATCACCTGCACCGCCCGCTGGAGGGTGGCCAGGACGCCGTCGCCGCGGACGGCCACGGCGGGAAACCGGCCATGCTTCCCCTCGGGGTTGAAATGGGCGTCCAATTCCTCCACCGGGAGGACATCGGGAAGATCCCGCTTGTTGTACTGGAGGATGATGGGGATCTTCTCCGGGTCGATCTGGTTGATCACCAGGTTGTCCCGCAGGTTCTGGAACGACTCCAGACTGGCGTCGAGGAGGGCCTTCTGGGAATCCACCACGAACACCACCCCGTCGGCCCCCTTCAGGACCAGCCGGCGGGTGGCGTCGTAAAACACCTGCCCCGGAACGGTGTA
>DCUZ01000011.1 GCA_002327305.1 Holophagales bacterium UBA2201
GGTTCTGGTTCAATGAGTGCCGGCGCGGTTGCCTGGCCCACCGCAGCGCTGGGCGGAGAGACTTCTTTGGTTCCTTTCTTGGTCACAAGAAAGGAACATGGGGTAAAGATTATTGGCAGTACTACTTATACTTAACCACTGAAAACCCAGAAGAACCAAAATTTATAAGGAGATCGAACAATGGAACAAGAATGTATTGTTTGCCGTTATTCAGTCGCATATATTGATTTTACTGTGCCTTTAACGCACGCTGTCAGGATATATACTATTCGTTGTCCAAGGTGCGGAAATTACAAGATGGAGTTATTGCCTCCTCATCCAATGGAGCCTTCGCGAGTATTACCAAAAGAATTTACTTCGGAATTGATACCGTATTTTATTGGATATACTAGAGAGCAAACAATATTAAAAAATGATGTAGATATTAAATATAGTGATATATCGAATATTGCAGAATATATTTTAAGACAATCACCGAAAACGGTTTCTGAAAAAATTGATAAACTTATTATCAATATTTCAAGGATAAGTAAATACTATGGTGACTTAATAGAATTCAACCCTGAAGTCAATTACCCTTTAGGTTATTGTAAAAATACAGATGAGGTAGTTAAAATAATTGAATATCTAACGACTACAAAAAGACAGTATTTAAAAACAGTCGGATCGGGTGTTTCATTAATGGTTGATGGATGGGATAGAATACATGATTTATCAAAAGTGCCTTTACATTCAACACAAGTGTTTATTGCAATGTGGTTTGATCCCACTATGGATAAAATATATAAGAAAATAGAAGACGCTGTGTGGGAAGCCGGGTATAAGCCAATACGTGTAGATAGAGCACATTTTACCGGCGATATAAATGATAAAATAATTGCTGAAATTAGAAAAAGTAAATTTCTCATTGCTGATTATACGGGCCAAAGACATGGTGTTTATTATGAAGCTGGATATGCTAAAGGGATGGGATTAGAAGTAATATCATCTTGTAATGAAAACGACAAACAAAATCTTCATTTCGACACTTCTCATCAAAACCATATAATATGGAAAACAGATGATGAACTTCACGATAAACTATTAGATAGAATATTAGCAATTATTGGTCAAGGACCTGAAAAAAGACCATGATACCGTTCAATGAAGCCCGTCAGAAGGTGCTTTCGGAAGCTAAGGCACTGCCCATAGAACCTTGCCCTCTTTCCGACCTGTCCGGCCGGATACTGGCCCAGGACGTCGCCTCCACCTTCGACATTCCGCCCCGGGACAACTCGGCCATGGACGGGTTCGCGGTCCGGCATGCGGACATGGCCGGGGCTTCCTCTGATTCGCCAGTGATCCTGGAGATAATCGAGGACGTGCCGGCGGGAACAATCGCCAGGAGAGCCGTCGGAGCCGGGCAGGCAACAAGGATAATGACCGGGGCGCAGATGCCCGAGGGGGCTGACTGCGTGGTGCCGGTGGAACTGACGGAAACCGGAATACGGAAGACCGAAGTCAGAATACGGAATGGCGTTCAGCTGGGCGAGCATGTCAGGAAGCGGGGCGAGGATGTCAGGGCCGGGGAGGTCCTGATCAAGAAGGGCACCCGGCTGCGGCCGCAGGAGGCGGGGCTGATAGCCTCGCTGGGCATGACCGGGGTGCTGGTTTCCAGGAAACCGATCGTGGGAATGCTCTCCAGCGGGAACGAGATCGTGGATCCGGGAAATCCACTGGGGCCGGGGCAGATATACGACGCCAACCGCTACAGCGTGGCCGCCCAGGCGCGGTCGGTGAACGCCGAGGTCAAAGATTACGGCATCGTGGAGGACGACCTCGCGAAGATCACCGCCACGCTGGAGAGGGCGGCGGCCGAGTGCGACCTGGTGCTGACCTCGGGCGGGGTGTCGGTGGGCGATTACGACCTGATGAAGCAGGCGCTCTCGAAACTGGGGGAGATGAACTTCTGGCAGGTGGCCCAGAAGCCGGGCAAGCCGATGGCCTTCGGATTTACAAACGGAAAGCCGGTGGTCGGGCTGCCCGGCAACCCGGTCTCCTCGATGGTCATATTCGAGCAATACGTCCGGCCGTTGCTCTTGAAGATGCAGGGGGCGGGTACAATATTAAGAGAACAGCTGACAGCCGTCAGTGACCAGGAGATAATCAAGCCGGCAGGAAGGATGGAATTCATGCGGGCGGCGGTAGAATGGCGCGACGGGCGGTACCACGCCAGGCTCGCCGGGCCGCAGGGCTCGGGCATACTGACCTCGATGGTGCGGGCCGACGGATTCGTGATACTGCCGGAGGAGGCGGTGCACGTCATGCCGGGCGACGCGGTGACGGTTGAGCTTTTCTAGGAGCCGTTCATGAAGAACATCGTCTCCTTCGTGGGCCATTCCGATTCAGGCAAGACCCGGCTTATAGAAAGGCTGGTCTCCACCCTGCGTAAAAAGGGCCACCGGGTCGGCGTCCTCAAGCACACCCACGCCCGGATCAAGGTGGACCGGAAGGGCACCGACACCGACCGCTTCCGCCGGGCCGGGGCCGCCGTCTCGGCCATAGCCGACGACCGGATGCTGGCGCGCTTCGAAAGCCCGGACGAACCCATGGCGCTGCTGTCGGCGCTGGCGGCCGAGGTCGACATCCTTCTGGTCGAGGGGTACAAGAAACTTCCTTTGCCCAAAGTTCTGATTTCCGATATTATGCCCAAGGCCGGGCTCAAGGGCGTGGTGGCAACATACGGGAAGAGGCGGCCATTCGCCCGAGGCAGGTCGCCCAGGCATTTCGGAGCCGGACAAACCGGGGAATTGGCCGGGTGGCTGGCCCGAACCTTCTCGGTAACCGGAAAAGGGCCGAGGGTGAGGCTGGCGGTGGACGGCCGGAGCCTCGGGATGAAGGGGTTCGTGGCCGAGACCATGGCCGGGGTGGTGGCCGGGCTGGTGAGGCCGCTCAAGGGAGGGCGGGGCAGAAAGGTGGCCGTTTCTATTGACTTCGGCAGAAAAATATAGTATTCTTAATATATCTATGTGAAAAAAGACCCGAATCATGAAGAAATACGTCATAATTTCGAGCGCGATGCTGGCCTTCCTGGGCTGCTCCAGGCAGGAACAGCCCAAGTCCGGGGTTCCTGAGCCGAAGACCAGGGTGATCGTGGCCGCGGTTGCTTTCACCAAAGGCGAAGTCAGCGCTTTTACCGGATCCGCTTGGGAGACGATGGCGATCGGCTTAGGGCTGGAGGGCGCCGACAGCCTCGATCTCGCCTCCAATTCCCAGGCAGAACTCAAGGGGGCCGAAGGCCGGGTGGTCAGGCTGGCCGGCCCGGCCAAGGGTGCGGTGGCTGATCTGATGGCGGCCGCGGCCGCATCCGAGCGCTCCGCCGCCGGCAAGGTGCTCGACAAGGTCAAGAAACTCGAGGGCGCCAAGCAGACCTACACAACCCAGACGCCTACCGCGGTGGCCGGCATCCGCGGAGCCCCCGGCCGCAAGGCAGTCCCGGACACGTCCAAGAAGGACTCCCTTCCACAATAATCCTTTCACTCCGGCCTATCCGATGAGCCCCCAGGAACAGCTGAATATCGCCTCCCTGAAGTCGAAGACGGTCTCCGAACTGTCTTCCATCGCCAAGGAGTTGGACATCCAGGGGTCCAGCGGCCTGAAGAAGCAGGAGTTCATCTTCAAGATCCTGGAGGCCCAGGCCCAGCGCAACGGGCTCCTGTTCGGAGGCGGGGTGCTGGAGGTGCTGCCGGACGGTTACGGGTTCCTGCGTTCGCCCGACTACAGCTACCTGCCGGGGCCGGACGACATCTACGTGGGGCCGACCCAGGTGAAGCGCTTCAGTCTGCTGACCGGGGACCTGGTCACCGGTCAGATCCGGCCGCCCAAGGAGGGGGAGAAGAACTTCGCCCTGCTCAAGGTGGAGGCGGTGGACCACGAGAGCCCGGAGTCCACCAGGGACCGGATCCTGTTCGACAACCTGACCCCGCTCTATCCCCAGGAGCGGCTGGTGCTGGAGCGGGAGCCTGGCGAGCTCTCGATGCGGGTCATCGACCTGCTGGCGCCCATCGGCAAGGGACAGCGCGGCCTGGTGGTCTCCCCGCCCCGGGCCGGCAAGACGGTCCTGCTGCAGAAGATCGCCAACAGCATCACCGTCAACCACCCCGAGGTGTCTCTGTTCATCCTGCTGATAGACGAGCGCCCCGAGGAGGTGACCGACATGCAGCGCCAGGTGAAGGCCGAGGTGGTCAGCTCCACCTTCGACGAGCCGCCGGAGCGGCACGTCCAGGTGGCCGACATGGTGCTGGAGCGGGCCAAGCGCCTGGTGGAGCGCAAGAAGGACGTGGTCATCCTGCTGGACTCCATCACCCGGCTGGCCCGGGCCAACAACGCGGTCATCCCCCACTCGGGCAAGACCCTGTCGGGCGGGGTGGACTCCAACGCCCTGCAAAGGCCCAAGCGCTTCTTCGGATCGGCCCGCAACATCGAGGAGGGCGGCAGCCTGACCATCATCGCCACCGCCCTGGTGGACACCGGCAGCCGGATGGACGACGTCATCTTCGAGGAGTTCAAGGGGACCGGCAACATGGAACTGCACCTGGACCGCAAACTGGTGGACAAGCGCGTCTTCCCCGCCATCGACATCAACCGCTCCGGCACCCGCAAGGAGGAACTGCTGTTCACCCCCGAGGAGCTCAACCGCGTGTGGGTCCTGCGCAAGGTCCTCAACCCCCTCTCCTCCGTCGAGGCCATGGAACTGCTCATCGACCGCCTCGCCAAGACCAAGAGCAACGGCGACTTCCTGAACATGATGAACAAAGGCATTTAGGCGCAGCCTAAATGCCGCCGGAAGGCGGGAAGGCTGAAGGCGGGAAGGCTTCACCCCCCGCCTATTGCAAAATGCAAATTGCAAATTGCAAAATTTTCCGCCCCCCCTTGCAGTCAGAATCGAGATCGGTATCGGGATGCGGGATATCGGACTTGTGATGCGTAGGGGAGGATTTCATTCATCTCGTTCCCCCGGTTTATCCTCCCGCGGGGCTTCTTGGGGTTTCAGACGCGCAATTTATGGATGCGGTAAAATATAAGTGTGCAGAGTTCTTATCAGGAAACGCGGCTGGACAGGCTCCTTGCCTATGTCGCGGAGTTTTTGATTGTTTTTTCTTGTCTTTCTTGCATCATCTATACGCTTTCAGGGGATGATCTAGCTTTAGTGTCTGGTTCTATTATTTCGCTGGTTCAATTATTCCTCATAGCATTTCGACGAGAAATTATCGTCCTGCTAATGGCTTTTCTGCTGGCCCTTATAAATCTGTCAGTGCCAATACATCATTACTTCGATATTTATAGATACCATTTTCCAGGAGTACCTGATGAAAGTTCCCAATTTTATTTGCTTATGACTGGAGTTTTCTTTCAGGTCCTAGCCCTTTCGATACTCGTTTTCCGTCGTCTGCGGTTTAGCTGGCATCAAAAGAGAGCAGAACGGGCTTAAGGGAAAAGGAGCCGGATTTTGCATTTGACGTATTCCCGGCCTTCCGGCCTTATCGCCTATCCCGCTTTCTCGCAGCGAAAAGTCGATCCCGAATTCCAATACCGATTCCGATTCCGATGACAGGGGTGGGTGGAAAATTTTGCAATTTACATTTTGCATTTTGCAATAGGCGGGCTGTGGAGCCTTCCCGCTTTCCTGCCTTCCCCCGACCGAACTCATCCTGCCCGAGGACGATTTCAGCTCGGGCGTCGAGCCGTGATAAAATTATTCAGAGGTTGAATTATGTCAAAGAAAGCGCCGCAGTATTTCGTGGATTCGAAAGGGAAGAGAACGGCGGTCCTCCTCCCATTAAAAGAGTACGAAACCCTGATGGAGGATTTGCACGACTTGATGATCTTCGCTGAACGGAAGGATGAACCGGATATCCCCATAGACGAGGTAATTAGGAAACTGCGTGCCGATGGCCTCCTTTGAAACCGTCTGGAAACGCTCCGCCCGGCTTCGGTCTTCAGTCTTCCCGCCTTCTAACCTTCCAGCTTTCTAGCATTCCAGCATGACCAACATTGTCTTCGTCGCCCCCCTTCCCCCCCACACGGGGGGAATCGCGTACTGTTCACAGATGTTCCTGCACCAACACCCCCCGGAACTCGCCGTCCACCCCTTCGGTTTCCGGTCGGTCTTTCCCCGCTGGCTCCACCCCGGCGGCGGGGGGCGATGGGAACCGCTTCCCGGCATCTCCTATCCCTTTTCGGGCTTCAATCCAATCTCGTGGCGGCGGGCGGCGGACCTGGCCCCCGGCGAAGGCCGCGGCGTCCTCATCCTCCCCTGGTGGACGGCGGCGCTGGCGCCGGCGACGGTCGGCATCATCAAGCACTTCCGGCGCTCCCATCCCGGATGGAAGGCCGTCCTTTGGTGCCACAATGTGCGGGACCATGAAGCCCGGCCCTTCGCCCGCCGTCTGACCACCCGCGCTTTCGGCGGAGCCGACGCTTTCATCGTCCACTCCCAAGCCGCCCGGGACGAACTGCTGGAACTCATTCCCAGCGCCCGCGTCCTGACCGCCTTCCACCCCCTCTATCCCCTCCCCGTTCCCCTGCCCTGCCAGGAGGAGGCGCGCCTCGGCTTGAACCCGGACCCCGGCGCCCTGACGGTCCTTTTCCTGGGAACAGTGCGCCCCTACAAGGGGGTGGACACCCTCCTGGATGCGGCCCGCCTCCTGCGAGGCGACGAGCGGTTCCGCTTCACCGTGGCGGGCGACTTCTGGCGCGGAACGCGGCATCTCGTCCCCGCCCTCCGGTCGGCCGGCGTGCGGGTCGAAGCGGGGTTTCTCTCCTGGGAGCGGATGGCCCTCCACCTGGCCGCGGCCGATCTGCTGGTCCTCCCGTACCGCCGGGCCTCCGGGAGCGGCATCCTGATGACGGCCTACGCCCACGGCCTCCCGGTCCTGGCGAGCGCCGTGCCCCATCTGGCCGAGTTCCTCCCCGAAGGGGCCCCCACCTTCCCCCCGGGCGATGCGGCCGCCATGGCCGCCGCGCTGACCGCGCTGGCAGGGGACCCCGGAAACCTGGCGGCCCTCCGGAAACGGTTCACCGCCCAAGCCCCCGCCTACGGCTGGGACCGCTTTTTCGCCCTCCTCCTGCCTTTCCTTGAACGCCTTGAAAATGAATGAGATATAATTATGGATAGTAATTCCTAAGGAAGGGAGCCGGCTAATTATGCGCATCGCCATTTTCCTGACCGGATTGTGCATGCTGGGCCTCCCTCTGCAGGCGGCGACCCATGAAATATGGGTCACGGCCTCGGCGCATGTCGCGGGCGGCTTCGATTCGAACTGGCGCACCGACGTCCATGTCTTCAACGGCGGGAGCCAGACCGCGGCGGTGAGCGTCTTTTTCCTGCAGAGCGGACCCGACAACAGCGCGGCCAACCTGGCGCGCCCTCCCGCGGCCGTGGAGGTCCCGGCCGGCGGACAGATCAGGGTGGGGGACATCCTCTCCTCCCTCTTCGGCCTCACCAGCGCCTCGGGGAGCCTCCTCTTCTCCTCCGAACAGCCCATCCAGGTGGTCTCGCGCACCTACAATAAGCTGGAAAAGGGGGAGTACGGCCAGTTCATCGGGGGCGTCCCCGCCTCCCAGGCGCTGGCCCAGGCGCGCCTGGTGGGGGCCGTCGGCACGGGGGGGTTCCGCACCAACCTCGGGTTCGTCAACCCCTCCCGCACCGCCGCGGCCTCCGTCACACTCGCCTTTCTCGACGGCAAGGGGACGGCCCTCGCCTCGGCGCCCCTGACCCTCCAGCCCTTCACCCACATCCAGTACAACGACCTGTTCGCCACCTTCGGCCTCACCCCCCAGGACCCGGTGACCGCCCACTACACGAGCGGCGTCCCCGTCCTGGGCTACCTCTCCGTGGCGGACAACATCACCAACGATCCCATCTACATCCCGGGGCAGCCATGAGAAAGATCATCCCCGTTCTCGTCCTCCTCGCGGCCCTTCCCCTGGCGGCGCAGGTCCTCTCCCCCGCGGCCGACGGCCACGTCCTGCGGAACCAGACCTTCGTCTTCGACCAGGCCAACCCCTCCGTCACCTTCGGCGGCAAGACCACCTATTTCAACTATTTCCAGAACCTCTACGCCGGGGGGGAGGACACCTTCACCTACGACTTCGACCCCGGCGACGGGAAAGCCACCCACTACAACCGCGAACTGCGCACCATCCTGGAATTCGACCTCTCCTCCGTCACCGCCACGCCGGGCAATTTCACCGCCCAACTCAAGGTGACCACCGACGGCAATTTCTGGCCGACGGAGGATTTCCTCACGCTCAAGGCCTTCGACCTCTCCCCGGCCCAGCAGGACGGCACCATCACCCAGGCCGATTACAACGCCCAAACGGTCGAGTTGGACTTCCAGGCGGTGGACGCGAAGAACTTCAACCAGACCTACTCCTTCAACGTCACGGGGGCCGTGGACGACGATCTGGCCAACAGCCGCACCTACAGCGGTTTTGTCCTGCTCCCCGACCCGCGCAACGGCAACGAGGTGTCGCTGGTCTCCTCCTGGGAGGCCGCCAACCTGGGCAAGACGGGCCGGGCCCAACTGGTCTTCGCCTCCACCCAGCCCGACATCAGCGTCACCCTCCCCGCCTCCTGCGTCACCATCGTCGGCCAGGTCAACGACCTGCAGATCACCATCGCCAACGTGGGACAGGCCGACCTGATCATCGAATCGGTGACGGAGACGGCCGATCCCAGCGGATACTACACCCCCGACACCTCGGGGCTGAACACCACCATTCCCGCGGGCGGGAGTTCCTCCTTCCTGGTCCGGTTCGCCCCCGCCACCGAGGGGACCTTCCAGGCCCGGTACCGCATCGCCAGCAACGATCCGGATGAAAACCCCTACGACGCGGTCCTCACCTGTCTCGCCACCCCCACCACGGTCCCGGTGATCCAGGTGACAGCCGGTGAATGCGCCCAGATCCCCGTCAACACCTCCCACCGCATCCCCGTGACCGTCGCCAACGCGGGGGCGGCCCCCCTCGTCATCGAGAGCGTCACGGAGGCGTCCGATCCCTTCGCCGTCTATGCCATCGACACCTCGGGAATGTCCATCACCATCGCCCCGGGGGGCTCCACCCTCTTCCACGTCGTCTTCTCGCCCAAGACCACGGGGACCTTCGTGGGGACGGTGAGGATCGCCTCCAACGACCCCCAGACCCCCCTGTACGACCTGGGCCTCGCCTGCTCCGCGGTGAGCGCGGAGGACCCCGACATCGAGGTGACCCCCACCTCCGTCTCCTGCTACAACCTGATCCCGGGACAGGCCGCCTCCCAGACCATCACCATCCGCAACATGACGCAGAGCGCCGCCGGGGACCTCCACCTGGCCTCCATCCTCCTCTCGGGCGACCCCGAGTATTCGCTGGACCTGGCGGGCACCAAACTGGTCCTGAAGAAGGGGGAACAGACCACCTTCCTCCTCAAGTTCCTGGCCGGCGCCAGCGGCTCCTACCGGGGCTCCATCGCCATCGCCTCCGACGATCCCGATACCCCGGTCGTCCAGGTGACCCTCGCCTGCGCGGTCACCCTCGCGGGCATCCAGACCGGGGCCGTTCCGGGGGCCGAAGCGTCCGGGAGCATCTCCGTCCCCGCCGCCGCCCTGGCCGCCGGGGCCTACGGCTCGTTCTTCGTCACCGACCTCAAAGTCCACAATCCCGGGACGGAGGCCGTCACCCTGCGCGTCTTCTACCTCCCCACGCAGATGTCCAACACGACGGCCTCCTACGGCGACTTCGTCCTGCCGCCGGGCGCCACGATGGTCCTGCCCAACATCCTCAAGAACCTCTTCGGGATGGAGGCCGGGTTCGGGCCCCTGCTCCTGGTCCCGCTGGCCCCGTCGGGCTCCCGAGTCCTCGCCGTGAGCCGCATCTACAATTGGCAGTATTCGGAGGAGCACAAGGGATACCTCACCTTCGGCCAGTTCATCCCCGGCGTCGCGCGGAGCGCCTTCCTCGCCGCGGGCGGCACGGCCCGCCTCCTCGGGCTGGGGAAGGGGGAGAAGGTGCGCACCAACGCGGGCTTCACCTCCGGCCCCGACGGCTGCCAGCTCTCCTTCCAGCTCCGCACCGGGTCCGGCGCCTCCTTGGGGAACCCTGTCCCCGTGACCCTGGGGGCCAACTCCCACATCCAATTCAACGACATCTTCAACACCGCCCAGGCCCCGGCCCAGGAGAACGTCTTCGGCGTCTTCACCGTCACCTCCGGCACCGCCTTCGGATACGCCTCCGTGGCCGACAACGACACCTCCGACCCGGTCTTCGTCTCCATGCAGTAGGCCGGCCTGAGCGACAGCCCGTCCGCGAAGCGCCCCGACCCTTCGTCGGGGCGCTTCGCTTTCCCTTGCCCATTCGCCGCCGCCGGGGTAAAATGGGCTTCCCATGGATGACCTTGAAAGCAAATTCCTGGAACAATTGGAGGCCGACCCTGCCGACCTGGAGGGCCTCGCCCCTCTCGTGGAGGCCGTGCGGGCCGACGAGCCCAAGCGGGCGCGGGAGTGGATCGCCCTGTGGGACGACACCCTCAGGGAGAAGGGAATGCACCGGCAGCGCTGGGACCTCCTCCTCTGGCAAAGCCGCGCCTTCCACACCCACCCCCAGGAGTGGGACGCGGTGGTGGACCTCTACGGCCGCCTCGGCACCCTCCCGGGGGAGCCAAAGGCCCTCCTCGATGGCCTCCACAAGGATTACAAGAAGTTCCCCGCCCGGACCCTGCAGACGCTGGACGACCTGACCTTCCTCGCCCCGGAAATGGTGGTGCGGTTCCAGGGAAAACCCGCCCGCGTGGTGGAGATCAACTATCCCCTGAAGGTGGTCAAGGTCAGGCCTGAGGGGGGGGGCCCGATCCCCGTCCCCTTCGGGGCGACGGGACGGTTCATCGAGCGGCTCACCCACCGGCCGGCCGCTTCCGGGGTCGCCTCCCCGGCCCCCACCCGGGCGGAGGCCCTCGAGCGGCCGGCGGCGTTCCTGCGCGCCCTCCTGAAGGACCCATCCAAACCGGTCACCCTCGATGAGATCAGGGAACTGGTCCGGGACATCCTCGAGCCGGGCGAGGTGGAGGCCTGGTGGAAGCGCTGCGTCCAGACCGTCCCCCTGATGAAGCTCCCCTCCGGCAGGCGGATGCGCTACCGCGCCGCGGAGCGGCCCCAGGAGGTCCTGGACGAGGCCCGCGTCCTCGGGGGCCGGGAGCGCCTCTCCTTCATCGCCGCCAACGCGCCCCTTTTTCCCGCGCTGGCGGACGGGTTCAAGGAACTGGCTCGGGAGGTTCTGGGGAACGAGCGGCCCGAGGCGGCCTACCAGGCGTTCAAGACGCTGGCCAAACTTTCCCCCGGGGAGGCGCCGTCATGGGACCTCCTCTTCGCAACCTTCGCCCCCCGCGACCTCTATGAAACGCTCCCCGGCCGCGAGCGCCTCACCCTCATCCCCGAGATAGGCGACCCCGAGGTCCTGCGCGCGCTCTTTCTCCGCGAGGACAACGCCGCCTGCCTGGGCGCCCTGTGGGAACGGGTCCACGCGCCGGCCCTCGCCGAGGGGCTGATGGACCGGCCCGACCAGAACCCGGCCGCCTGGCTGTTCCTGATGGACCGGCTCGATGCCGACCCCGACCTGGCCGCCCTCCCCCACCGGCCCCTCGACCTGCTCGCCGCGGCGCTCAACGCCTATCCCGCCCCGGCCTTCGGGCGTCACACCGCCGGCCTGAACCGGCTGTGGGAACCGAGGGGCGCCGCTTCGAAGCTCCTCAAGAGGATCACCCCGCAGGAGGCCGCCGAATTGGCCCTCCTTCTGGACGAACTGGAGGAGATGAAAAAAGGGTACCCCGTGGGGGCCATCCGGAACCGGCTCCTCATGGACTTCCCCGAACTCAAGCAGGAGGAGGCGCCGCTCTGGTGCACCGCCCGATCCCTCGAACGGAAGAGGGCCGAGATCGAACGGCTGTTGCGCGAAGAGATCCCCGCCATCCGCGCGGCCGTCAAGGAGGCCCGGGAACAGGGGGACCTGCGGGAGAACTACGAATACAAGGCCGCCCGGGAGAAGCACGCCTTCCTGGAGCACCAGGCCGCCACGCTGGACCGGGACCTCAAACGGGCCCGCGTGCTCCAACTGCCCGAAGACCGGCACGGGACGGTCTATGTCGGATCGACCGCGACCCTGGCCGACCCCCTTGGCAACCGGATCACCCTGACGATCCTGGGTCCGTGGGAGAGCGACCCCAACGCCAACATCTACTCCTACGAATCGGACGCCGGCAAGGCGCTATTGGAGCGGGAGGCCGGCGACCGCGTGGTCGTCCTGGGCCAGAGCTACATCATCGAGTCCATTAAAGCGTGGAACGAGTAGGGCGGCCCCATGGGGCCGCCCGCGGGAAAGCGGGAAGGCTGAAGGCGGGAAGGCTCCCCCGCCCACCCGATCTGTTCGGTCTATCTGGTCGTCTGGTCTTTTCGGTATCGGGATCGGCGTATGCTGCTGGGACGCTGGGAGGCTGGGAGGCTGGGATGCTGGGATGCTGGGATGCTTCCCCCGCCCAACCAAGGCAAATGTGGCGCCGACACTCCTGTCGGCGAACTAATTATTCGCAGGTCGGAGGACCTGCGCCACGTTTCTTCCCCCTCGCACCCGGTCAGTCTGGTCTATCTGGTTTTTTCGGAATCGGGATCGGCTTGGGCCTGCTGGGACGCGAGGACGCTGGGACGCTTCCCCCGCCCAACCAAGTTTAATGTAACCGCACCCTTTATGGGTGCGCCATTTTCCCCAGCCTGAGGCGTAAAGCCTGCGGCTGGGTTGCATTCTGATTTTATTTGAAGTTTTCTGTTATGAGCCTGAGTTGGGTTATAACATCTTGTCCGGCATAGAACAGGGGCGACATCGGATGTTTCTCTTCTCCCAAGTCATTCTCCAGCGCGGTGGCCGTGACTTTTCCGTTCTTTGTAAGGATATAGAACACCGTTTCGCCAGATTTCGGAAGAGGAAATGCAGTCGTCGGAACGCATGATGCTACAAATACATCTGCCACGCGAGACATTTGTATTGCGGACTTGCGAACGGCTTCATGCTCTATACCCCCAATCACGCCGCCGCCACTGCTGAAGTACAGACTTGCGTTGCCATCTGATAGAGCGGCCAAGGTAACGGTGGCCTCTGGATATCCAGTTTCCATAATCACACCCCAAACCTGGTTGGTTCCAAGATATTCCTGAATCCCTGCTGTAACTGGGTCCATTGATAGAATCTGTTGTCTGAGCCCCCGTGAGGCTTCCACTGATTGGGCACGATTAGGGTCCAGCTTTGTTATCTTATTGCTCTGAAGTCTCCAAAGCATTGCAGCTCCAACAACAATCATAAGTACCACAACGATGCCGAATACCTTCATTTATCTCCTGCCGAATTGTTAATATGCGACTCATTGACCTAATATGCAAATGTTCGTTTAGCAACATTAGCATAACGAATAATCACCGTCAACAAGATCTTCGATATAGCTGCACTACTCAGTTAATGGAATCCAATTCCGATCCTAAATCCGATACTGAACACATCTGGTGCGGCGGGGCTGAATTCCTAACTCCCGACTGCATTGCGGTTTCGCGTGGGTGGGGGAGCATTCCCGCCTTCCGCCTTCCGCCTTCAGCCTAATTCTCCGGCGGCCCCACCGGCCGTTCGTGGCCGCTCGGGGTGATCTGCCAGGCCCCGCGGCCGTAGGTGCCGGCGGTGATGGTGCCGGTGTTGGGGTTCCGCTTCAGGTCGGTCACCACCACCCCCAGGGGAAGGCCCCGCATGTAGGGCCGGAAATGGAGCCCCCGGTCGTTGCTCCGGAAGACCCCCACGTCGTTGCCGAGAAGGATCTCCGTGGCCGAAAGGACCAGGACCGCGTTCGCGGGGACGTCGGGCAGGCCCTCCCCCCGGGGCTCCCACCGGTCCCCCGTGAACTCCCACAGATGAGGGGTCCGGAACCCCCCCACCACGGCGAAGGCCGCGGCGGGGTCGGCCGGGTCCGGGGCGATGTCGTTGACGGAGCGGAAGGGGAGGCCGGCGCTGTGGTCCAACCAGCTCACCCCGCCGTCCGCGGAGGTCCACGCCATCCCGTCGGTGGTCCCCGCCCACGCCCGCTTGTTGTCGGCGGCGCTCACCTCCACCACCTGGATGGTGTCCCACTCCCCGCCCAGGGTCATGTCCTCGGGGCCCACCGGCTTCCAGGCATTGCCCCCGTTAGTGGAGCGGTACATGCGGTGGGTGCCGCAGAACAGGGTGTTGGGATTGACGGGATCGAGCACATAGGGGGTCACCCAGTTGATGCGGTCCCCCGAGACGAACCCGTTGCGGGGATTGCTGATGATCCCCCAGGGGCCGAAGACCCCCGACGAGGAGCGGTAGATGGCCGGGGTGTCCCAGGGGTAGCTGGTCGTGTACACGGTGGCGGGGTTGACGGGGTTGATGTAGGAGAGGAAGCCGTCGCCCGTCACCGCCATCAGGTCCCAGGTATCCTCGGTGGTGCGGACCAGGGATGAATTGTCCTGGGACCCTCCCACGATGACGCCGTCGTCCGTGGGGTGGATGCCGACGCCGTAGAACTGCGTCATCACCAGGTTGGCGTTGAGGTTGGCGAAGGTCCTGCCGCCGTCGGCGGTCTTCCAGATGCCGCCGTCGCACCCGACATAGAAGGTGTTGGGGTCGGTGGGATGCATCAGGAAATCGTGGGTGTCCTGGTGCACCCGCTGGTCGGGGCCCCAGTCGCCCGACAGGTTCTGCCAGAGGGCCCCCCCGTTGGTCGAGACGAACATGTGGACGGTCCCCCTGAAGACGGTGTCGGGCTGGGTCAGATGGCCGCGCAGGACCATGTTGTAGCCGCACTGGCCGTCGCAGGCCTCCCGCCCCCAGCTCATCCGCCGCCAGGAGGCCCCGCCGTCGGTGGAGCGCCAGAACTCGGGCGTCTCGTTGACGCCGTCGAAGAGGGCGTACACGTAATCGGGGTTCGCCGGAGCGAGGGCCACCTCCACCCGCCCCACCCCTCCGGAGGGGAGGCCGGAAGCGGTCTGCACCTCCCAGGTAACGCCGTTGTCCACCGATCGGAAAAGGCCGCCGTTCTGCGCCCCCGCCCACCAGACATCCGGCCGCAGGGGGTTCTGCACGATCTCGGTCACCCCCATGCCGGAAAGGCGCCGGGTCCAGGTCCGGCCGCCGTCGTCGGTGGTGAAGAGGCCGCCCCAGAAATAGTTGCCGTTGACACAGTCGCTGTAGCGCCCCCCGACGACCAGATGGTCCGGGTCGCGCGGGTCCACCACCACCGAGGCGAAGGCGGAGAGGTTCTGCAGGGTGGCCGTCCCCGATCCGTTGCGCGCCTCCCAGGTGAGCCCCCCGTCGCCCGAGCGGAGGAGCCCCACGCCGAAGTACTCCTCGCACCACATGCTGTTCTCCCCCGTCCCCACCCAGATCACCCGGGGATCGGCAGGGTCGAGGGTGATCACCCCCACGGTGGTGGTCCCGGTCCCGTCGAAGATCGGCTCCCAGGTGATCCCATCGTCGAAGGAGCGCCACAGTCCCCCCGATGCGCCGCCGGCGTAGAGGATGTCGTTGGCCCAGTCCTTGGCCAGGGCGATGATGCGGCCGGAGACCTGCCCGAAACGCCAGTTCTCGAACCGGGCGGAGGCGGGGCCCCGACAGGTCCAGGAATCCCCCCCGCGCGCGCCGGAATCATCGGCGCGTTGCTGGATCTCCAGGGCGAGGCGGGTGTGGGCGACGGCCTCCTGCCGCAGTTCCGCCATCTTCCGGTCGGCCCCGGCCCGCCGGGAAGCGTAGAACCATTGGTGCCGCCGTTCGATGAGGTCCATCTCCCCGTCGTGCCGCTTGTGGAGGCCGCCGGGCCCCTCCACCGGGGGCTGGGGCGGCCGGGCGATGGGTCCGCTCCCGATGAGGGGCAGGAACAGCCCCAGGACAAGGGCATGACGAAGTAGGGATAGGGCGGTGAACTTCATGGCTTCTCCTCGTTCGGTGGGATTCCAAGGGTAATACGCATGGGGAACGCAATGGTTGGGGGGACCCATGGGACTGGGAAGGGGGGACGGCGAAAGGGTCGGCCAAGCCCAGGGGGGTTTTCCGGTATCTCCGGCTTTATTCAGAAACCCGGCACCGATCTTGGAGCCCGCTTCCGATCCCCCCGCAAACGGCAAGGCGGGACTCCGAACCCTCAACGCTGAACGGCTTCCCTTTTACTCCTCCTCGTCCCCGCCCTCCCCGGTCAATCCTTCCTCGCCCAGAGCGGGCGGGAACTCCGCCAGGATCTCGCGGGCGTCCTCGGCGTCCTCCTCCAGGACCCACAACTTCACCGCCTCGGGCACCTCGGTCAGCGACTCGTGCCCCCACACCCCGCTCTCGGCCCCCTGGATGTAGGCGTCGATGCCGTGCTCTTCCAACAGGTCTTTGGCCTCCAGGGCGAAGGTGATGCTGTCGAAGGTGGCCACCTCCACGGCTGGCTCCTGCGGGTTCGCCTTGGGGAGTCTCGCCCCTGCGGCCAGCTCGTCGAGCGCCTCGGCGCTGATCCCGCGCCGGGTGAGCTCCTCCTTCAGAAGGGCCAGCCCCCCGGGCTCGTAGTCGCCGGCGCGCTCGATGTACTCCTCCTGGAGGGCCGCGTCGGTCAATTCGGTGAAGTGCTTCCGGATCTGGTCCATTTCCTTTTCCATGGTCACCTCCACCGTCATTCTACCACGCCGGCGGTCGGGGGCCGTCAGCCGCTCCCCCCCGGGCGGAGGACGGTCCGCGGAAGGCGGGGCCCGGGGGGTATAATACAGGCATGCTCCTGGCCATCGACATCGGCAACACCAACACCGTCCTCGGGGTCTTCCGCGAAGGGGACCTTCAGCGCATCTGGCGCTTCACCACCGACCGCTACCGCACCGCCGACGAGTGGGCCCTGGTCCTGGAGCGGGTGGCGGGGGAGGCGAAGGAGGAACGCACGGCCTGCATCGCCAGCGTCGTCCCCCCCGCCGAGGGGCTCCTGCGCGAGGCCCTCGCCCTCCTCGGCTTCGCCCCGGTGGTGGCCGTCCAGCCCGGGACCCGCACCGGGATCTCGGTCCTCTACGACCACCCGCACGAGGTGGGGGTGGACCGCGTGGTCAACGCGGCGGCGCTGAAGGAGATGTACGGCCTTCCCGGCATCGTGGTGGATTTCGGCACGGCCACCACCTTCGACGTGGTCTCCGGCAAGGGGGAATACCTGGGCGGCCTCATCGCCCCCGGCATCCAGATGGGCGCGGAGTCCCTCTTCCACAAGACGGCCCGCCTGCCCCAGGTGGAGATCAAACAGCCCCCCGGCCTCATCGGAAAGAACACCGTCCACAGCATGCAGGGAGGGCTCTTCTACGGCTATATCGGCCTCACCGAGGGGATCCTGGCGCGCCTGACGGCCCAGCACGGCCCCTTCCCCTTCGTGGTGGCCACGGGGGGGCTCGCCGCCCTCCTCTCGCCCCACATCCCCGCCATCACCCACGCCAACGCCGATCTCACGCTGTGGGGGCTCTACCACGTCTTCCGCCGGAATGTCTGATTTCAAGGAGTATCTTGCCCGGATCGAGGAAACCTTCATCGCCCTGCGGGGGACGCCGTTCGTCCTCTCCCCCGCCGATGTCCAGTTGATCCAGGCGTGGCACGGACGGGGCCTCCCGGCCGAGGTGGTGGAGGAGGCGGTGCGGGCGGTGTTCGAACGGGAGCGGAAGCGTGACCCGCACCGCAAGATCGGGGGTCTGAAATACTGCGCCTTCGGCGTGGAGGAGCGGTGGGCCGAACGGCAGAGGCGGCGGGACGGGTCGTGGCAGAGCCCGGGCGAGGTCCTCCCCGTGGGGGCCCTCCTGGAGACCAACCTCGAACGCCTCCGCGCCTTTCTCGCCACCGCCCCCCTCCCCCCCGCGACGGCGGCCCGATCGCTGAAGCAGGTCGAATCGCTGCGGGAGAGGGCCGGGGACCCGGAGGCGGTGGAGGCAGGCCTGAAGAAGGCGCAGGACACCCTCATCCTGGCGGCCCTAAAAACCCTTCCCAAGGCGGAACGCGAGGCGATGGAGGCGGAGATCCGGACGGCCATGGAGGGGGACCTGGCCCCCCTGCCGTCCCAGGCCGCGCGCTTCCTCGTCCGGCGGCTCCTCATGGACCGGGCCCGCGAGAAGTTCGGCGTCCCCGTCCTGACCCTCCTGTAAGTGCCGGCCCTGGGCGCCCTCGCCTTCATCGCCGCCTACCACCTCGTCCCGATCCTCCATCCCCTGCCCCTCTGGTTCTACCCGGTCCTCCCCCTCGCCCTCTTCCTTAAGGGGAAAAAACTCCCCCTCCTCCTGCTGATGGTCCTCCTGGGGATCACCCTCAAAAGCACCCGCCTGACGATGGTCCCGCGGGAGGAGTTCCCCACGGTGCGCGGGACGGTTGTGGCTCCATGGACCCGGTCCGAATACGCCCACCGCACCCTCCTGGCCACCGCGCACGGCACGGTCCCCCTCTATGTCGGGAACCTCGGCGGGGACCCGCCGCTGGCCGGGGAGACGGTGGAGTTCCGCGGGAGGCGGCTCCTGTTCGATCCGCCCCCGGCCGGCCTGCGCGAGGGGCCCGGCTTCGGCTACCAGGTGAAGTCGGCGGTCCAATTCGACCGCTCGGGCGCCGCGTGGTGGCGGACCCTCCTCTACGCCCCCCTGCGGCTCAACGAGATCCTCTACCGCCGCGCGGCCCCGCATCTGGAGAGCCGGCCCGCCCTGGCCTCTCTGGTCAAGGCCCTGGTCTTCGCCCGGTACGACGCCGACGACGAGGCCTTCTTCGACGCCTTCCGCCGGGGGGGGGTCCTCCATCTCCTGGCCGTTTCGGGACTCCACGTGGGGGTGTTCCTCCTCTATCTCCTCCTGGTCCTGCGCCTCCTTCGCGCCCCGCCCTGGGTCATCGCCGCCGCGGCCATCCTCTTCCTGTTCCTCTACGCCGGGTTCTGCGGATGGCGGGCCCCCATCCTGCGCGCGGCGCTGATGGGGACCCTCCACTACCTGGGCATCCTCCTGCGGCGCCCCCAGGCGTCCCTGACGACGCTGTGGACCTCCCTGCCCATCAACGCCCTCCTCATGCCCCATCACGCCTTCACGGCGGGGTTCTGGTTCTCCTACGCGGCGGCCTTCGCCGTCCTGGTCTTCGTGCCGGCCCGGAAGGGGACCCTCTTCTCCCTGGCCTACACCGGCATCCCCGTCCAGCTCTTCCTGGCCCCCCTCCTTCTGTTCGCCTTCGGCTCCTTCACCTGGGGCGCGGTGGTCCTTAATCCCATTCTCATCCCCCTCGCTTCCCTCCTCCTTCTGGCCCTCCCCGTCGTGGTCCTGGCCCCGGTCCCGCTCTACCTGGAGGCCGTCCAAACCGCCGCCGGATGGGTGACGGCCCTGGTGGAGGGGTTCGGGGAGCACGTCTGGTGGGGCTCCTACCTCCCCTATCCCCCCGGGTGGCTGGTGGTCCTCTTCTATCTTTGTCTCGTTCCCCTCCTCGCCAAATCGCCCGGCCGTCCGGACCTCCTGTGGAAACGCCTCCTCCCCGCCGGCGCCCTTTTTGCCCTCCTCTACGGCCTCACCCTCCCCGTCCCCTCCCGCCAGGTCCTGTTCCTCGACGTGGGACAGGGGGCGGCCACGCTATTCGTGGACGGCGGCCACAGCGTTCTGGTGGACACGGGGAAGCGCCCCTTCTCCACGCGTCTCCTCCCGCCGCTCCTGCGCGAGGCCGCCCTTCCGCTGGATGCCCTCGTCCTGACCCATCCGGAACTGGATCACGACCGGTGGGCCGAGCGCCTCGTCCGCGACGCCCCCCCGGGAACGCTCCTGTTCCCGCGCGTCTTCGAGGCCCGGTACGGGTCGCTGGCCGGCCTCGCCCGCCGCCGCGGCGTGACGGTGGAAACGCTGGAATCGGGAATGGCCTTCGAGGCGGGGGCGTGGCGCTTTTCCGTCCTCCACCCCGGCCCGGGCCCCTGTCGGAGCGACAACGCCTGTTCCCTCGTCCTCCTGGCCGAGGGGGGCGGCCGGAGCGTCCTGTTGATGGGCGACGCGGAGCGCGACCTCGATCCCACGCTATTCTCCCGCGTCCCTTTCCGCCCCGATGCCATGCAGGCGGCCCACCATGGGAGCCGGACGGGAAATTCACCGGGGCTCCTCCGGTGCCTGCGGCCCCGGGTGGTGGTGGTCTCCGTGGGAGCCAACAACCCCTACGGCCACCCCCATCGGGAGACCCTGGAGGTCGTCGCCGCCTCCGGCGCCCTCCTCTGGCGCACCGATCAGCGCGGGGCCTACCGCCTGCGATTCCGGTAGGAGCGGCTCGACGGATCGCCCGGCCCAGCGGCGGGCGCGGGGCCGCTTCGTCCCTCCCGGTTATTCTATTTGTGGAATGCCGCGCTCCCGCGGCTCTTCACGGACACGCGGCATGCCCGTGGTCGTCCTCTGTCATTCCGCAGAGCGTCCCCACCGTCCAGGGGCGGGGTTCATCCACCATACCGTTGAAGCCAAACCCAGGATGGCCGGCGATGGGGCCGTTCGTCCAGACGATGTTGAACCAGACATTTTCCAAGTCCGAGGAGTTGACGGCGCCGTCTTGGCCCATGTTTCCAAGATCGTTGTCCGCGCATCCCGAATACGTATTCCAAGTGCCGAGGCTTCCATAGAGCAGGATGGCCTTCTGGGCGCTACAGGTGACGGCGTCATAGGTCACCTGCAGGGTGTCTCCGTCCGGGTTCTTGCTGAACTTCGCCGCATCCACCCCCGTGGCCTGCACCGGCGGCGGGGCGGATGATATGCTGGCAATGAAATCCTGTCCCAGTTGGTCTGAAACTATGTTGACATAAGCCAAGAAGTGCTGGGTGAAAGCGTATCCGGCCAACACTGGTGTCACGGTGCCGGACCAGCCGATGGGCACCATGGCTTCATAGCGGCCCTCGTCATCGGTGACGGGGTCGCCCGGCAACCCACTCATCGTTGCCCCGGCCAGTCCCGTGCCATCTTGGGTCACCCTCCCAGCGATCAACGGTCGGATGCGGAAAGAAAAAATGGCACCTCCACCTACGCCGCCATATCTTGTTGTTCCGACCAAGTAATTATTTATGAAAAGCAGGGAGTCGGCGGCCCCAAAGCCATCGTTAGTGCTCCAGGAGAAATAGCGAATGATGGCAAATCCGCCCCCATCCGGATTAATCTGAAAGAGACTGCCTCCTTCGTCGGGGCCACCCCCATTCGTCACCCCGTAGAAAATTCCAGCCGTCTCCATCAAGGTTCCATCGGGCCATTCCCCATCCCCCGGGCCTCCGGCCAAGGCACGAAGGACCTGGTATCCGCTGCCATCCGGATTGATTTTGAAGATCGTTCCCTTGTCCGCAGGACCGCCCATGTTGGTCATTCCATACAGGCATCCGGCGGAGTACAACAGGGAACCGACAGGATAAGATCCATCTCCATCGGCCCCCTCGAATGAATGAAGGATTTGGTAGGCGCTTCCATCCGAATTGAGTTTGAAAATGGTCCCATGACCATAAACTCCTCCGCCTGATGTCATTCCAAATAATTCCCCGGAGACGCCAATCAGTGGACCACCAACCCAATAGCCGTCATCCGGCGTTTCAGTGAAAGAATGGACGATCTGGAATCCGCTTCCGTCCGGGTTGATGGCATAAATGGTCCCATTCCAGGCCGTTCCGCCGTTGCTTGTCGTTCCTATCAACGTGCCATTATTGATGGCGAGCCCCCCGGTTGGATATCCCGGATCCGACGAAAAGTAGGAGAAGGAATGCAAAATTTGATAATCCGTGCCATCTGGCCGAATGGCAAAAAGGATTCCGGCGTTATTTTCACCGCCGGAGTACGTCACTCCAAACAATCGGCCATCCCACTCCACGAGGGGCCCTATGGGGCCTTCGCCGTCGTCTGGATGGCCCATGAAGGCGTGCAGAATCTGATATCCGCTTCCGTCCCAATGCATTTTGTAGATGATCCCGCCGTTCCCCGCCCCTCCTCCTGCAGTCATCCCATACAGGTTGCCGCCGGACTGGATGGGTATCCGACTGACGTATCGGCCATCCACGCCTGTATCCTGAAAAAAGTGGACGGTCGAGAATCCGCTGCCGTCGGGGTTGATTTTGAATACGCTGCCTTGTCCGTTCCAGCCATCTCCGATCGTCATGCCATATAGGGCGCCTTCGTGCGCGATCAGAGAAGGTCCGGGGTACCGGCTCTCACCCGTAGAACTGTCAAAAGAATGCAGGATCTGGTATCCGCTTCCATCGGGATTGAGACTGAAAACCGTCCCATCTCCTTTGCTCCCGCCTTGCCGGGTCATGCCGTACAAAACGCCGTTCACGGCAATAAGCGTTCCATGGGGCCCATAGCCATCATCGGGATAGCCGGAAAAGGAATGGATGAGTTGGAACCCGCTGCCGTCCGGATTGATTTTATAGATGCAGCCATGGCCGGTGGCACCGCCGTACTGTGTCACTCCATAAAACGCGCCATTCAGTGGAAGCAGTTTGCCATAAGGGTAGACACCATTGTCCGCATCGTCTCCGAAAGAATGAAGCATTTGAAATCCGCTGCCATCCGGTAGGATTCCATAGATTGTCCCTCTGTCCTCATTCCCACCCCAACAGGTCACACCATAAATCCTCCCTTCGGCAACGATCACCCCTTCCTGCGGGTAGGCGCCCTCGGTCGCTCCGCCCTGGAATGAATGAATGATCTGAAATCCGCTCCCATCCGGGTTGATTTGAAAGAGGATCCCAGCATCATTGATTCCACCGCTTCCGGCCACTCCGTACAATTTCTCTCCGAGGGCCAATAGCGATCCATCCGGCCAATAACCGTTTTCTAAGCCTTCTCCAAAGGAATGGATGACCTGAAAATCGCTGCCGTTGGGATTGATCTTAAATATCGTCCCACAACCAGCACCCCCGCCCCCCAGCGTCATGCCATAGAGCATCCCTTGAAAGGAGATGACAGCGCCATTCAAGGACCACCCCCCGTCGGAGGGCCCGCCTGAAAAGTCATGAATGACGGCATAGTCACCGCCATCGGGCCTCATCCTGAAGATCGCGCCGTTCCCGGAACGTCCCCCATCAGAGGTCATGCCGTAGAGGAACTCACAACCGGCCAGGAGATCCCCATAGGGCTGGATCCCATCGCCAAACCCCGGCAGGAACCAATGCCTGACCATGTAGGGATCATATCGGGGCTTGAAATAGGCGGCGACCAATTTGGTGCCGTCCATGGAGAGCGTACACTGGGGGGCGCTTCCCACGCAATCGCCGATCCATTGGACGAACTCCTCATTCGGACCTGGATTTGCCGAGAGGACCACCGTGCTCCCTGGCACGGCGGCTATGGTGCATAAGCCGCCGCATGAGGGAGCTGGAGGATCGAATGTCACCGTGCCCGTTATGGGCCCCACAATGGAGAGTTGGAGCACCGTGGTCGGTGGTTCGATCCCATCCTGCGCGGACATGCTTAAGGAATCCGTAAAGCAACTCTGATTTACGGCCTGGACTTTATAGCTATGACAGACGGAATCCCCGGGATCGTAATCGGCCCCGGAAAGATAGTCCGTCACTGCCAGTACGTCATCCCGATAGAGATCATGCCTGGCGGCATCGGACCCAGGCGTGTAGAGAATCTTGATTCCCGTCTGCTGATCCGGATCGGGGTCAACGATGTCCGTAATTACTGGGGAGCCGGGTTTTTGATGGATGATCACGAATATGCCTTGGGAAATTCCCTCGCACCCAAATGTATCCCTTACAACCACCCAATAGATCCCGCTCTGGAAGGTCTTGTACACGCGCCCCGTGGCGAGGGGGATGGCAATGCCGTCCCGGAACCACTGATAGAAAGCGAACGTCTGGGTCTCCAGATCCACGCCCGGGAAGGTGCACCCCGTGCCCTCGCCCACGATGGTCGGCAAGGGAGGGGGGTGCAACGCAAGCGTCCAATCTGCGGACCCTCCCTTGCATCCCAGTCCATTAACCACCAGGACTGAATAGCTGCCACCCACTTCCGGGCTGTAGCTTTGTTCCATCGCTCCCGGTATCTCACCTCCGTCTTTGAACCACTGGTAGGCAAGATAGCTGTCGGTGGACAAAGTGGCGCCGCTCTTTGAGCAGGCGTCATGCGGACCATAAACCGGAGGGATAAGGCGATGAGAGTAGATCCCTCCGGTCGAAGTGTACGGTTCCCCCCCGTAGACAATCATCGCCGAGCCCGTCCAAACGGCGGTGAAAGCATAACGCCGGGAGGGGCAGAACGGGCCCTGGGCGGTCGGCGTCCAAGTATCGGTGGTCCAATCGTAATGTCCGCCCGAGGAATATGATCCCCCCCAGACGATCATCTCCGTGCCCGTCCAAACCGCCTCATGGTAGGATCTGGCCACGGGGCAATGGGCACCAGTTGAGGTAGGGGTCCATATTGTGGTGGTCGGATCGTAGGTGGCCCCCGTCTGGGTCGTTACGCCGTTACCCAAACCTCCCCCCCAGAGAATCATGACGCTCCCGGTCCAGACGGCGGTATGCATATAGCGGGGCAGCGGGCTATTAATGGTGGCGGGGATGGCGGACCAGGCATCGGTCGCGGGATCATAACTGCCTCCATCGCCAAACTCCGGCCATATGCTCGCCCCACCCCCCCAAACGATCATCTCCTTTCCCGACCAGACGGCCGAGTGCCAGGCCCGCCCGGACGGACAGCCGCTCCCCGTAGAAGTGGCCCGCCAGCTGTCCGTCTGGGGATTGTAGCAACCGCCTTCCAATGGAAAGACGGGTCCAGATCGCCAGCCGCCCCAGATGATCATTTCGGTCCCGGTCCACACCGCGGTCTGTCCGGCCAGCCGGGAATAGCTTCCCCCCGTGACGGTCAACCAGGAGTCCGCGACGGGATCGTAACGACCCCCATAGGAGTATGGCGGAGCAGAGAAATTACCACCGTAAATGATCATTTGACTCCCAGTCCAAACCGCAGTGTGACTTGACCGCGGAGTTGGGCACGCGGATCCAGTACTGGTTGGTCGCCAGGCATCCAGTGCCGGATCGTAGCGACCCCCTGTATTGAAATTATGATAGGCATTATCGTAGAAGGAGCCGCCCCAGACAATCATTTCGCTCCCCGTCCAAACCGCGGCATGGTCCCGCCTCGGGCCGGGGCCGGGATTGCCGGCCGCAGTGGGCACCCAGGTGTCCGAAACGGGGTTATAGCGCCCTCCGATGGTGAAATAGGTTGTATCATTGAATCCCCCCCAGATGATCATCTCAGTGCCCGTCCATACCGCCGTGTGGCGGTAACGGGGCGCTGGACACCCCCAACCGATCGCCGTCGCGATCCATGCGTCCGTTAACGGGTCGTAGCGACTCCCGTCATTTAGATAATAACTGGGATACCCGCTGCCGTATCCCCCCCAAACGATCATCTCGGAACCCGTCCAAACGGCAGTATGGCGGTTGCGTACCGAAGGGCATCCGGATCCCGTCGAGGTGGCCGACCAGGTGTCGGTCAAGGGATCATACCGTCCGCCTGTGTTGGTCGAGCTTCCTCCCCAGACGATCATGGTTTCCCCCGTCCATACCGCCGTATGCCAATAGCGGGGCGAGGGACAACCCGGCCCGGTTGAAGTGGCGCTCCATGAGTTTGCCGCAGGATCAAATCGGGCGCCGGTGTTGAATGTCGTGGTTGCGTTTAGGCCGCCCCAGATGATCATCACTGTGCCGGTCCATACCGCCTTTTGCAGGTAACGCGCAACCGGACAGCCCCCCCCGATTGGTGTGGCCGACCATGTATCGGTGACGGGATCATACCTCCCGCCCGTATTGAGCACGCTGGAGCCATCCGTGCCCCCCCAGATGATCATCTCAGTTCCCGTCCACACGGAGGTGTGCGACCGGCGGACCGATGGACAGTTGGCGCCTCTCGACGTCCCGATCCAAGTATCGCTGACCGGGTCGTAGCGTCCGCCTGTGTTCTGCGTATAACTGCCCTGCAGTCCGCCCCATACGATCATTTCCGAGCCCGTCCAGATCGCTGTATGGCTGGAGCGACCTTGGATACTATCGAGAGGGGCTATCGAAGCCCACGCATCAATGGCGGGGTTGTAGCGGCCGCCGACACAATGGCCCCAGTTGCCTTGCAGGCCCCCAAACACAATCATCTCAGTTCCCGTCCACACAGCCGTATGGAGGGTCCGGGGATCAATGGCCTCGCTCATGCTGTTGCGAACCCACGTGTCGCAGGCGGGAATCTCCAGCGCCGCCGTGTGGATCGCACTCAGGATGTAACGCGCAACGGCCTCGGGGGCTGGGATGGCCAAACCGCACCGCTGTTCCTCCCACCATTCATCGAATTGGCGTTTGTCAACGGTCCGGCTTTCAACCTCCAGACGACCCTCTTCTTGGCGGAGGGTCCGCGTCACGATGAATCCCTCCGCTTCCTCGATCAGCCGCGGGGGATCCCCGGGAGCGCCATGCCGTGAGGCGGCCCGGTCCCATTCCGGACGACCCAGGCGCATAATGCGTTGCTTCTCCCCTTCGGGCCCGGGGAGGGCCGCTTCACTTTCCGACTCTTCTTCCTTGAGGATGATGGTTAGAGCATCGGCGTGCTCCTCGCCGTTTCCGAACCAGCCGGACTCATCGAACTTCCGAAGAAGCGCTTCTGCCCGCGCTTTGACCACGGTATGGAATCGGGTATCGAAGGCGTACCAATTCCGAATCAGCCTATCTGATAGGATGGGACGTACCAGACATTCGGCGACAAGGTAGGGGTCGTTATCGAGGGCGGCGAAAAGCTCTCTGAGCGTGGCGGGATCCTTGGTCTGCTTCGCTATCCGGTCCATCTCGGCCTGGAGCTGCTCGCCGGTCAGGGGCCGCTGCCAGTACTTGTCTAAAGCGGCCGATTTCTTGAGATAGTCCTCCACCTTGGCTTCGAGCTGTTCACGGGTGATCATTAGCTCGAAGGGCGGCTTGGGGCCGGGGTTTTCCTTGGGCCAGATCCGGTGGTTGTAATAGACCCGTTCGATGGCCTCCTGGGCCCGGACGCGGTCTTCAAAGGTGAGGGGCTTGTCATATTCCCACGCCCAACTGTTCCCGGCCAGAAAAACCAGAAGGGCTAAACCGGCGAGAACAGGGGGAAAACGGTCCCTCTTCTCTCGTTCTTTGTCCATGGATATGGAACAGGATACCGGATAGGATCCGCCATGGGAGGCTGCAGAGGCCACAGGTTGTGGATGAATGGATTTCACATGTTCCACTGAAAACCTCCCAGATCGTCTTGGAAATTGAGCGGAATAACATCAGCCTTGGCTCCGCCAATCCCCCATTCAGTGTACACCATGCAGCCCGGCAGATTCAAGCCACCAAGCAAGCACACCGACCGGCGTAACGTATTTCCCCCTGCGGCTTATGAAGTAGCGCTGCGCGGCATACGGAATACGCTGAACGCTCTTTCTGCGGTACAATGACTTTTCTATGGATTTCCAGCTCGTCTCCAAGTTCACCCCGCAGGGGGACCAACCGCAGGCCATCGAGCAGATCCTCAAGGGCCTCAAGGCCGGCCTCCCCTGGCAGGTGCTCCTCGGGGTCACCGGCTCCGGCAAGACCTTCACCATGGCGAAGGTGGTGGAGCAGTGGAACCGCCCCACCCTCGTCCTCTCCCACAACAAGACCCTCGCCGCCCAGCTCTACAGCGAGTTCAAGGCGTTCTTCCCCAACAACGCCGTCGAGTACTTCGTCNNCCGCAGAGCGACACCTACATCGAGAAGGAGACGCAGGTCAACGACGAGATCGAGAAACTGCGCATCCGGGCCACGCAGGCCCTCTTCGACCGGCGCGACACCCTCATCGTCGCCTCCGTCTCCTGCATCTACGGCATCGGCGACCCGCAGAGCTTCTTCGCCATGCTCCTGCCCCTCTCCGTCGGGCTGGAGATCCCGATGAAGGACATCCTCCTGCAACTCGTCCAGATGCAGTACGAGCGGACGCAGTACGACCTCTATCGCGGCGCGTTCCGCCTGCGGGGCGACACCCTGGAGGTGTACCCGGCCCACGAGGACTTCGCCTACCGCGTGGAGTTCTTCGGCGACCGCATCGACCGCATCCACGCCACCGACCCCGTCCGCGGAAAGAAACTGGAGGAGGTGCGGAAGTTCACCCTCTTCCCCGCCACCCACTTCGCCGCGCCGCAGGAGCGCCTCAAGGCCGCCGTCAAGACCATCCGGGAGGAGGCCCGGGAGCGCGTCGCCTTCTTCAAGAGCATCGACAAGCCGCTGGAGGCCGAGCGCATTGAACAGCGCACCAACTACGACCTGGAGATGATCGAGCAGGCGGGCTTCTGTTCGGGCATCGAGAACTACTCGCGCCACATCTCCCAGCGGCCCCCCGGCGAGCCCCCAGCCACCCTCATCGACTACTTCCCCAGGGACTATCTCCTCATCGTGGACGAGAGCCACCAGACCCTGCCGCAGGTCCGGGGCATGCAGAACGGCGACCGCTCCCGCAAGCAGACGCTGGTGGACTTCGGCTTCCGCCTCCCCTCCGCCATCGACAACCGGCCCCTCTCCTTCGACGAGTTCCTGGGCAAGGTCAACCAGGTGGTTTGCGTCTCCGCCACCCCCGGGCCCTTCGAGATGGAACTGGTGAAGGGGACGGTCGCCGAGCAGATCATCCGCCCCACGGGGCTGATCGATCCGGAGGTCACGATCCGTCCCACCAAGGGACAGGTACAAGATTTGGAAGCCACCATCCGCGAAGTGGTGGCGCGAAGCGAACGGGTGCTGGTCACCACGCTCACCAAGCGGATGGCCGAGGATCTCACCCAGCACTATACCGAGCAGGGGCTGAAATGCCGCTACCTCCACTCGGACATCGACACCCTCGAGCGCATCGCCATCCTCACCGCGTTCCGCAAGGGGGAGTTCGACGTCCTCATCGGCATCAACCTCCTGCGCGAGGGGCTCGACCTCCCCGAGGTGTCGCTCGTCGCGATCCTGGACGCCGACCAGGAGGGGTTCCTCCGCTCCGCCACCTCCCTCATCCAGACGGCCGGCCGCGCCGCCCGCAACCTCCAGGGACGCGTCATCCTCTACGCCGATACCGTCACCCGCTCCATGAAGGCGATGATGGACGAGACCACCCGGCGCCGCAAGGTGCAGTCGGCCTACAATAAAAAGCACGGCATCACCCCCGAGTCCATCATCAAGGACATCTCCAGCGAGCTGATGCAGATGGGGAACCTGGACTATTTCGAATACAAGCCGATGGACCGGACCCACATCACCGACGAGCTGACGCTGGTGCAGGCCATCAAGCGCCTGGAACTGGAGATGAAACAGGCGGCCAAGGCGTGGGACTTCGAGAAGGCGGCGAAGTTGCGGGATGAGCTGGTGGAGTTGAAGAAGACTCAAATATTCACGTAGGGCGTAGCGGCGCAATGGCGTAGAGGCGTAGAAAAGCATCGGTATCGGCTTCTGCCTTCGGGCTGCGGGAAGGCGGGAAGGCTTAAGGCGGGAAGGCAAAAATGTCGGAACGCCGGAATGCTCCCCTCTCAGCTGTTGAATTCGGTATCGGCATCGGTATCGGCATCGGTATCGGCATCGGTATCGCAATCGGCTTCTGCTTTTGCGGTGTCCAAACGCAGTGATGATTGGAATCACTCTCGCCCAATCATGCTGAACGTAGCCGCACCTTTTATGGTGCGGTAGTTCCCCTGCGCAGTCCTGATAAGAATCGGTGCGCCTGCATGCTGTATTCGTTTTGAATTTCATTCTTCGATATGATAGGCTTTCGTCATGAGTTCATCTTTCTGCTGGATGCCTGCCAATGGACACTGATTGACAATGGCAAAGCAAGCACTAAAGCCGCCTGATTGGCGGCGATCGCGTACCGGCTTTAAACCTGGACCGAAACCGGATCCAATGGAATGGCCCTTACCTGAAGATTACCTGGATATGGTGACTTCTATTGCCGGCGGGGAAGGCTTCGTTGGGCCTGAATATGTGCGGTTTTACCACTTCCATGAACTGCTGCCGCTCAATGAAGCGTACGATGTGGCGCGCTATGCGCCTGGGTTCCTTATTATCGGCTCCAATGCAGGTGGAGAGGCATATGCCTTTGACTTTCGATCCAATCCACCTTCAGTAGTGCGTATCCCCTTTATACCGATGACGCCTTCTTTAGCTGAACCTGTAGCGGGCACGATTACTGAATTTCTAAGCAGGCTTCTCGCATCAGGCGAAAGCCCCGACGCCGATTGGAGCATGTGCATTGATTCAGACGGCGTATGCCTCGAAATCCACGAGATAAAACCTATTGCCTTTGGAGGGGATCCAGAGGAAATGAGCAATAAGACCCTTCTACGTCCTCCTGAACATGCAAAAGTATGCAGATTCTGGAACAAGCTCCGCGTGAAATTAGCCACAGAAACGCAACCATAAAATTTCACAATATAAGAACTGTTCGGCTCAAATTTTGACCAACATCGAATTGCCAATCAAAACCGCCAGTCCCTATGCGGCACGAACGGCTTCCTTCAGGATGCGGTCTCGCAAGGCTTTGTGGAGAGCATCCGGCGTGGCCAGGTCTACGGGAGCGCCAAGGATTTCAGAAAGGCGGCGCTGCAGGCGGGCAAACTCGAACAAACCTACATGGGCATCCGACTCGAACTCCAC
Source organism: Holophagales bacterium UBA2201 (assembly GCA_002327305.1). GTDB lineage: Bacteria > Acidobacteriota > Thermoanaerobaculia > UBA2201 > UBA2201 > UBA2201. Next base: position 30,685 of record DCUZ01000011.1, read on the forward strand.
CAGGATATCCACATCGCTCCCCGGGGTGGCCTCCCCATGGACCACCGACCCGAACAGGTACAAGGCCCTGATCGGGTATTCCGATAGACGGGGCTTTTCGCGCTTGAGAATTGCCAAAACTTCCTGCATTTCCATTGCTCCATTTTACCACCCATCAAGCAGAATCCCTTCGGCATGGGCCTTCGGTCACGGGAAAGCGGTAAGGCGACAAGGCCGGAATGCTCCCCCCCGCTTTTTTAGCCTCCCTTCTGCGAATGACGCCTGCACGGCTCACAGAGCCGTGGCTATGCAAATATTGGAGTGTAGCCGCACCCTTTATGGGTGCGCTGCCCCCCACCCTGAAGGCGTAAAGCCTGCGGCTACATTCCGCATTACTGGAAATCAAGTGGAGGGTGTGGTAGTCTATCAATATGGACTTGGTTGGAATGCCCGGATCCAATTCATTTTTGATGTTAAGCGGCTATGCAATATCGTAATTATCCAGATGAAGTAGTAGATCGGTTAAAACGCTTTGCGAAGGAAAACGGTTATCGTTTTGCCTATAACACGCACTACGATGCGTACAACTGCGAAGTCAGTTGGTGGAACGGCAGGATATTAAATCACATCGATTTCCAACCTGTTGAAGATGGATTAATTGTTGTAAACCTCATCCAGCTCCATTACCGCTTTCTGCCCAAGATTCTTTATTGGGCACATAGAAAGATCCCCATGTTCCCATTTCTTGCTCAGAGCACATTTGCGCGGGTAGGCGATCTCAGAAATCCTCAATCATTAAGCGCAGTCGACGCACTATTGAATGAAGCCCGCATGATCGCGGAAAAATCCCAAGCATAGAGAATGCCGACCCTACAAACTGATCAGTTTTCGAATAAGAGCCTCTGGCTCTTTCTCGCCCTCGCCTTCATCCCCGCCTGGACGATCTGGTTCCTATCCGGTGTCCTGCCGCGGGCGGGCGCAGGGGCCTTCGACTACCGCTGGCTGTTCGCCCAAGTGGGGGTCTACGCCCCATCGCTCGCGGCGCTGATCGTGTCCGGGCTCTCCGGCAAGGAATTGCGCCGGAACAGCTTGAGTATCCTGCCCTTCCTCCTGCTCCCGCTCTTCATTCCCGGATTACTGACCGCCAAGAGCGCCCCTTCCGGCGTTACCGGCATCGGTCTTCTCCCCGCCTTGGCGACCGTCCTTGTGGGCGTCATCGTCATCCTGTATTTTTCGCCCCTGAACCGCCGGCTGTTGACTCCCGGGACCGGGGAGCCACAGGCGAAGCCGGATGCCCGGTGGTTGTTCGCATCCATCGCTTTCTTCCCCGCACTCTTTCTCATCGCCTGGTTCATTGCCAACCTGCAAGGCGGCGGGTGGTCCATCACCGCGGCCCAGGGCGGCCTGCCCTCCTTCGGCTGGCTCGTCATGGTCTCTTTCTTTCACACACTTCTCCTGGGCGGCCCGCTGGGGGAGGAGCTGGGCTGGCGCGCCTTCCTCCTGCCCCGGCTCCTGGAACGGAACAGCCCTTTGGCGGCGTCTTTCCTCGTCGCCCTCGCGTGGGCCCTGTGGCACACGCCCATCGACCTCACGGCCGGATTTCTAGTGCAGGGGCCCGGGGCACTTCTGGCCCGGTTCCTCTGGACCCTTCCCGTAACCATCCTCTTCACCTGGCTCTACCTGCGATGCAGGGGTGCCCTCCTGACCGCCCTGTTCATGCACGCGTCCCTGGGCATGCTGTCGGACCTCGGGTTCTCGGCCTTCCCCGGCTCAATGCTGATATATTTCCTGTTGTTGACGATCGCCGCTGTGACCGTTTTGATCCTCGACCCAATGATCCGGGTGGGCCACACGACGGCACAGCCAAGGAGTCCCGAATGATCGAACGCAAACCATGGTTGCTCCTGGGATGGGCATGCTTGGCCATTGCCGCAGTGCCGGCTTTCCCGGCCGGGGGCGGATTCGAGAGCGGGATTTGGTCGGGGGAAGGAAGGCCCGTGATCGTGGCGAAGGCCGACCTCGCCGTGCGCTCAGGCCCTTCCCTCCAGTCCCCCGTCCTCCAAGGGAAAGTCATTAAAAAGGGCGACGGCATCGAGTTCATCGAAACCCGGGTCAGGACCACGGAGCCCGGGACGCTCAAAGCCGTCAGGACGGAGACCCTGAAGGTCACGAGCTACGGTGAATCGGAATATCTGTCGCACGACGACTATTACGCCAAGGGCGTCTCGAAGCCGATCAAGGTCAAGGCAGGGGAACCCTGCGAATACCTGCTGTATCGCGCCGAAGGGTATCACCTCATCCGGATCGGCCGGGAGGTCATGGAGGTCATGGACCTCGACAAACACTTCGAGGTCGTCACCCCGTCGACGATCGAGTGGTGGGTCGGTGTCGGCCTGGGCGCCGGGAAAAAGGGATGGGTGCTCATCACGGATGACATTGCCGGAATCACGAGGTCGTTTTGACCAGCCCCAGAGGGGCCCTGGCTTTTGGCGCACTTATGTTCCTCTGCCTTTCCGCCTTTGCGGAGATCCTTCCATTCCCTCCGCAGGATCCTTCTCTGCTCCCCATCGGCGCGAACGACCGGAACCGGAAGATTGTCGACGACGAGATTGCACGCATCACGAACACCGGGGATTCCAACCCCGTTGGCAATACGCTGGAAGCCGCCGGGAAACTCGATGAGAAGTCCGCACTGACCCTGTTCCCGAAATGGGACTTCTATGTTTTCAAGTACTCCAATTACCTGAAGAAAGAATTCGAGGAGGCGGCGGTCCATCTGGCGGGCGGCCTGGGGCACACGGTGGCCGTGGAGCGGGGGACCGGCGCGATCCTCCGACTGGGCCACTATGGGAACCACGAGGCCTACGGCGACCTGCTGAAACGGGCCGGGGCCGTCCTGCGCGATACCAAGGATGCCCGGTTGGTGTGGGACGCGTTCTGCGCGATCCATTGCAAGAGCTGGAAGGGTTACCCCCTGCAGCAGATCTCCGAGCATGAGTGGCGCCTGGGTATCTACAGCTACGACCAGACGGTCTCGGAGACGGGCGGCGTCCGAACCATCGTAAAGCGATCCCACTATTTTCTGGTCGCAACTGAGGCGGGAAGCGGCGCGATCTCCACCTGGAAGAGCATCGTGGAGACCTCCGACCGCCGGATCGAGCAGACGCGCTGAGGGAACGACAGCCGTCATTTTTCCAATTTGCCATTGCGGACCTGAACAATGCAACAAAACCACACCAAATCCGTTTAGTTGAACGAGTGGCTCGCAGATAGTACCGTCTGCGCTCCACCGCCCGCGAAGCCCGCGCACCACTGAGCAATTGGGATCGGTCCTTCTCCCGCTAGCGGGCGGGCGGTTCCACTCAATAGGGCGGCTTATATCGAAAGCGGACACCAACCACCCGGCGAAGTATTGGAGAAAGGAAGGCGGAACATGACGCTGAAGCGAATCGTTGTGATGATCATTTTGGGATTGGTCGTCTCCTGTCAATACCGGCAGTCGGAAGGTGAGCGGGACCTGCGAATCCGGAACATCGAAGGAGGGCTCTTGCCCTTCAACCAAGGTTCGCAAGGGGACGGCGCCGAGCCCGGGAAAACCTTCACGCTCGCCGAGCGAATGGCCGAATACAAGATCCCTGGCGTAAGCATCGCCCTGATCGACGACGGCCGTGTCGCCTGGGCCAAAGGCTACGGGAGCAGGATGGCCGGCCAGGACGCTCCGGTCGACACCGGCGCCCTCTTCGAAGCGGCCTCCACGACGAAGATGCTCACGGCGGCCGCCGCCCTGCGCTTCGTCGACCAGGGGCGCCTCGACCTGGACCGGGATGTCAACACCTACCTGAGATCATGGAGGGTCCCCGACAATGCGCTGACCCGGGAGCACGCGGTCACCCTGCGCCTCCTGCTGACCCATCGGGCCGGGCTCAACGGTCCGGAAGGAGGGTTTTCCTGGGACGACGACACGGTCCCCACTCTGGTCCAGGTATTGAAGGGCGAGCCGCCCGCCGGGAATAAGCCGGCCGTCGTCCAAACGGCGCCCGGTGGCGATTGGCGGTACTCCAATTTCGGGTACGTCGTCATCCAACTGCTTCTGGAGGATGTGGCGGGCAAGCCCTTTCCACAAATCGTGCATGAAACCATTTTCAAACCCCTCGCCATGGAATCCAGCACGCTCGCGTACCCTCTTGAGCCGCCCCTGGACGCCAAGGAAGCGTTGCCTCATGACGCCGAAGGCAAAACCAGTGCAGCCGTTCTGCATCCGACGGCCGTGGCACAGGGAGGGCTGATCACCACTCCCTCCGATCTGGCCCGCTTTGCCGTCGAACTCATGCACGCCTATCAGGGAAAATCCTCCCGCCTCCTTTCACAAGCCATGGCCCGGTTGATGTTCCAAAAGGAAATGGACCTCGATCCCAATCTGCTGGGCTTCCCGATGGGGGAGGGGCTCGGCGTGTTCCTGCAGGGAACGGGGCGGGGCCTCTCCTTTCTGCATCCCGGCGACAATTTCCCGGGAGCCTCCTGCTGGTTGGTGGGGTTTCCGGCCCTCGGGAAGGGGGCCGTCATCATGACCAACGGGGCCAAGGGGAACCTCCTGGCCATGGAGCTCCTCTCCGCCATCGCCAGGGAGTACCGCTGGCCGGAACGCTGATCTAAGCTCCGTTCTCCCGTTCTTGGCCGGATAACTGACCGAACCGCAACCCAACGATGGGCCCGTCCACCGTCGTATAGACATGCCGCATGATCAATATCCCGATTCATTTTTTTCCAATTCCATTTTGGGTTAAGATACCCCCATGTTGACCCCGCTGCTGGCGGCGGTGTTTACCGTTTCCCTGATATCCCAGCCCGTGCAGGTGGACGGGAAGATCGACCCCCAAGAGTGGGCAGGGGCCACCCTCATCGATTCTTTTGTGGAGGTCTATCCCGGCGAGAACATCCCGCCGGCGGTCCGGACCGAAGTGTTCCTCACCTATGACCGGGAAAATCTCTACATCGCTTTTAAATGCCACGATCCCGAGCCCGGCGAGATCCTGGCCCATTACGGCGACCACGACGGCACCAGCTCCGACGACTGGGTCTCCGTTTTCCTGGACACCTTCCACGACCGGCGCCGGGCCTTCTACTTCGAATGCAATCCCCTGGGCATCCAGTACGACTCCACCCAATCGGAGACCTTCGGCTCCGACACCAGCTGGGACACGCTGTGGGATTCGTCCGGCCGGCTGACGCCCGAGGGCTTCGAGGTGGAGATGGCCATCCCCTTCAAGTCCATCCGCTTTCCCAACGCCGACCGGCAGACCTGGGGCATCACCCTGCAGAGGCATTATTTGCGGGGGACCGGCCACAACCTGGAATCCCGCCCCCAGGACCGGAACAATTCCTGCTACCTCTGCCAGGAGGACACGCTGGAGGGGATCGAGGGGGTGCGGCCGGGAAAGAACATCGAGGTGATCCCCACCGTCACCGCCCTGCGCAGCGACAGCCGGGACGACCCGTCGGGCCCCATGATCGGCGGAGACATCGACACGGAAGGGGGCCTCACCGCTTCCATGGGGCTCACCTCCAACCTCACCCTCAGCGGCACGCTCAACCCCGATTTCTCCCAGGTGGAGGCCGACGCCTTCCAATTGAACGTCAACCAACGCTTCGCCCTCTACTTCTCGGAAAAGCGCCCCTTCTTCACCGAGGGGGCACAGTATTTCTCCACCCCCATGGAGGTGCTCTACACCCGCGCCATCGCTGAACCCGTCTGGGGCCTCAAGTTCACCGGAAAGGAGGGGGCGATGTCCTACGGGGCCCTGGTGGCGGAAGATGAAAATTGCGACATCCTGGTCCCCGGCACGGAGGGGTCGGAGACGATCCCCTGGGACGCCGATTCCCTCGCCACGGCCTTCCGGCTCCAGCACGACGTGGGGAAGAACAACAGCGTGGGCCTGGTCACCACCTGGCGTTCCGCCGACGGATACGACAGCCTCCTCACCGGCTTCGACGGCCAGTTCCGCCTCTCCGACCGGGACAAGGTGAGCGTCCAGGGGCTGTTCACGCGGACGCAGTATCCGACCGCCGACCAGAATCCGGACTTCGACGGGCGGTCGGTCCAGGGCAACGCCTACCAGGCCAGCTATAACCACTCCAGCGACGCATGGTACTGGAACGCCTACTATTCCGAGCGCGACGACGAGTACCGCGCCGATCTGGGCTACCAGCCCCAGGTGGGCTATCGTTCCCTATCGGGGTATCTGGCGCGGATGTGGAAGGGCAAAGGCAGGAAGTGGTACAACACCATTGAAGTTGACTTAAGCGGCTACGGCGACACCGATTTGGAAGGGGATCCGCTGGGACAGGGGGCGAGCCTGTCGTTCTACCTCAACCTCCCCGTCTACTCCACCAATTTCATCGTCATGTACCAACGGAACACGACCTACTACAACGGCGTCCGGTACCCGGACCAGGATCTCCGCTACACCAACGTCTCCGTGAGGCCGGTGCCGTGGTTTTCCATCCAGCTTCAGGCCCGAGATTACGACTCCGTGGACTATGTGAACGAACAGCCGGGCAAAGCGAAGCGCCAATACGCCTCCTTCAACCTGAAGCCGGGGCGTCGGCTCGCCTGGGCCCTCCAATTCACGCGGTCCCGGCTGGATGTGGAGGGCGGCATGCTGTACCGGGCCGACATCATCTACACGACGGTGAACTATTTCTTTTCCCAGCGTCTTTTCCTGCGGGGCATCCTCCAGTCCATGGACCTCGACCAGAACCCCGCGCTTTATCCTTATGAAGTCCCTTCCAACAGCCAACAATTGGCCAGCCAGCTCCTCCTCTCCTACCGCATCAACCCATTCACCCTGGCCTACCTGGGGTATTCCGATAATGGCTTCGGAGACGACGACATCCCCAGCACGACCATGAACCGGACCTACTTTCTCAAGTTGTCGTATGCGTGGCGACCGTGAAGGCGCCGCGGGAAAGCGGGAATGCCGGAAAGCCGGAAGGCTCCCCCACCCCGCTATTTCGGAATCGGTATCGACTTCTGTCATGCCGGACCTGATCCGGCATCTCAGCCCTCGCAACTGTTCTTGTAGCCGCACCCTTTATGGGTGCGCAAAATCCTCCCTCCCCGCTGAAATTTGGCAGCCGTTAGATTAGGTCCGCTCATCCTTTGAAAGAAGTGGGATACGCATTATTCGCAAAGCTGATTTTCAGGGCGGATATGAGTCGTAACAACTGGACCGATTGGCTATCTTGTTGATTCAATTCATCGCATCAAGCGCGATAAAGAGGACTTCGTAAGAATATCTTGACATTAGCAAATGTCTGTGAGGATTTAACC
>DCUZ01000005.1 GCA_002327305.1 Holophagales bacterium UBA2201
GGGGGAAGGCCCCGGTCTCCTGCCGTACCGGTGCCGCCACTTCAGCAGAGCGGATCCGAATGTTGGGGGCTGGGTACCGGGGGGGCGAGACGGGGGATCCTCTTCCCGCTCGGGCGTGGTAAGATTACAGAAAGCATAGCGCCCGTAGCTCAACGGATAGAGTGTCTGACTTCGGATCAGAATGTTGGGGGTTCAAGTCCCTCCGGGCGCGCCATTCCTTGCATTTAGCCCCTTTTCTGCTAATCTATCCCCATGACGACCGACAGGATCCGCCTTGGGATCTCCACCTGCCTCCTCGGCGAGAAGGTGCGCTACGACGGCCAGCACAAACTGGACCGGTTCCTGGCCGATACCCTCGGACGGTGGGTGGAGTGGGTCCCGGTTTGCCCGGAGGTGGAATGCGGCCTGCCGATCCCCCGGGAGGCCATGCATCTGGCGGGCGTCCCCGCCGCCCCCCGGCTCGTGACCATCCGCACCGGCGTGGACCATACGCAACGCATGCAGGCCTGGGCCACGACCCGGATTCGGTCCCTTGAGCGGGAGGACCTCTGCGGCTATGTGTTCAAGAGCCGCTCCCCTTCGTCCGGGATGCAGGGGATCAAAGTCTATTCCGCCGAGGGGATGCCCGTCTCGACCAAGGGGGTGGGGCTGTGGGCCCGGGCCTTCATGGAACGGTTCCCCCTCCTGCCGGTGGAGGACGACGGGCGGCTCCACGACCCCGCCCTGCGCGAAAACTTCCTCGAGCGCGTCTTCGTCCACCGCCGGTGGAAGGAGTTCGTCCGGCAGGACGGCTCCCTCGGGGGCCTGGTGGATTTCCACACAGACCATAAACTGCTGGTCATGGCCCACAGCCCGGGGCATTACCGGGAACTGGGCCGCCTGGTGGCCGCGGGAAAACGGCTGAAGCCGGAGCGCCTTCGGGAGGATTATCTCTCCCTCCTGACGGCCGGCCTGAAAATGATCGCCACAACCCGCAAGAACGCCAACGTCCTCCAGCACATGCTGGGCTATTTCAAAAAGACCCTGGACCCCGGCGGACGGGCGGAACTGCTGGAGGTGATCGGCCAGTACCAGCGCGAACTGGTCCCCCTCATCGTCCCCATCACCCTCTTCCGGCACCACATCCGCCGCCTCGGGGAGCCCTATCTGGGACGCCAGGTCTATCTCAACCCCACGCCGCTCGAATTGATGCTTCGGAACCACGTGTAGGGAGGGTCAGGCGGCCCCGGGGGAACGGGCCGGGAACGATCACCGCGGCGGGCGCACCGGCTCCGGCCCGGCCGGAGCGCCCCCAAACGCCCGGATGACCTGGAGCGTCGCCTCGGCCCGGGGGGAAAGGATGACGATGAGGCGCCCGGGCTTCCCCTTCATCAGGGCCTTCCGCCACGCCTCCCCGGGATCGGTGAAGGTCTTGAGGCGGGCGGCGGCGAACCCGGAGGCCAGGACCCCTTCCCTCAACAGGCGCAGCACTTCCCCCTCCGGGCGCCCCCGCAGATCGTATCCCTCGTAGAGATAGATCTCGTCGTAAGTCGCCCCGGCCAGGGTGCCGAGGGCCCGGATCTCCTCGTCCGAGCGGTCGCCGGCAGCGTCCAGGACCCCCAGTTTCTCCCCCGGCACCTGACGGAGAAAGGCCTGGAGGGAGCCGAAGGAAGCGGCGTTATGGGCGTAATCGAGCAGGACCTCGAAATCCTTCACCTTCAACAGGTTCATCCGGCCCGGCAGGTGCTCGGGGTCGGGAAGGAAAGTCCGCAACCCCTCCAGGAGGGTCTCCTGCCCCAGGCCGTGCGCGTAAAGAGCGGCCGTGGCGGCCAGGAGGGCGTCGATGTTGATGGAGGCGCGCCCGGCGAAGGCCAGGGGGATGTCGGCCAGAGCCGCCAGGACCACCCGCCGCGGGCCGTCGAGGATGACCACCCGCTCCCCTTCCAGGACCACCGCCAGCCCCCCCGCCTCCGCGTGGGACTTCACGGCGGGGTTGTCGGCCGCGTGGGAGAAAAGGGCCAGCCGGCTCTTGACCCGGCCCGCCATCTCCATGACCAGTTCGTGGTCCGCGTTGAGGACGGCGCACCCCCCGGGATAGACCTGCTCGGCCACGACCGACTTGGCGTAGGCCAGGTCCTCGAGGTACTTGATGTCGTCGCTCCCCACGTGGTCGTCGTGGATGTTGAGGACGATGCCGCAGTCGGCGTATTCGTAGCCCAGACCCCGCCGCAGGATCCCCTCCCGCGCCGTCTCCAGGACGGCGCAGTCGATCGTCGGGTCCTTCAGCACCAGGGCCACGTGCTCGGGGTAGGTCATGTCCCCCTTCATCAGGCACCGTCCGGCGATGACCAGCCCCTCGGTGGTGGTGGTCCCCACGGTCCGCCCCGCCAGCGCGAGGCAATGGGAGAGGAGCGCCACGGCGGTGGTCTTGCCCAAAGTGCCGGTGACGGAGAACAGGGGGATGCGCGCCGGCGTCCCGGGGGGGAAGAGCATGTCCAGCAGGGCGCCGGCCACGGGACGGGATTTCCCCGCGGTGGGGCGCAGATGCATCCGGAAATCGGGGGCGGCGTTGACCTCGAGGAACCGGCCGCCGCTCTCGAGGATCGGTTCCCCGATGTCGGCGGCGATGCAGTCCACCCCGGCGACGTTGAGGCCGACGGCGCGGGCGGCCCGCTCGGCCAGGAACCGGTTGAGAGGATGGACGGCGTCGGTCACGTCCAGCGCCGAGCCGCCCACCTTGGGGTTGCCGGTCAGGGCCAGGACCACCACCTCCCCTTTCGGCGGGACCGACTCCAACCCGTAGCCCTTGAGCGCCAGGAGGCGGAGGACCTCGTCGGTGACCTCGACGCGCGTCAGGAGCGACTTGTCGCCGAAGCCCCGCCGTGGGTCCGCGTTGAGACGCTCGATCAGGGCCTGCATGGGGGTGGCGCCGTCGCCGATGACATAGGGGGGCACGAGCTGGACGGCGGCGGCCAGCCGGTAGTCAATCACCAGCAGGCGGTAGGCCTTGCCGGGAACGAAGGGCTGGACCAGGACGGCGGCGCCGCCCTCCTGCGCGAGGGCGAACGCCTCCCGCACGGCCTGGGGTGTTTCGACCGCCAGCGTCGCCCCGGCCCCCAGCGCCCCCTGGACCGGCTTGAGGACGACGGGCCCGCCGAGCCGCCGTTGGAATTCCAGCGCGTCCTCGACCCGCACCGCGCGCAGGGTCTCCGGCACGGGAACGCCGGCGTCCTGGAGGGCCATGGCGGTGAGGGCCTTGTCGTCGGCCGTCTCCACCGCGATGATGCTGGTGTCGGAGGTGACGGTGGCCCGCACCCACTTGCGGTAGCGGCCGGTCCCCAACTGGACCAGATTGTAGGCGTCCAGCCGGAGCCACGGGATCTGCCGCGCGGCCGCCTCGTCCACGATGGCCTGGGTGGAGGGCCCCAGGAGGCGCTTCTCCCGGATCTCGACCAGCGTCTGGACCGCCGCCGCCGCGTCGAAGGGCCTCGCCTCGAGCAGGGCGTTGATCAAGTTGACGGCCGCCTTGCCGGCATAGACGCCGGCCACCTCGTCGATGAACCGGAACACGACGTTGTAGACCCCCTGCACGCTGGTGGAGCGGGTCTTGCCGTAGCCCACATCCATCCCGGCGAGGGTCTGCAGTTCGATGGCCGTGTGCTCCACCACATGGCCCAGGAGCGTCCCCTTTTCCACGCGGAAGAAAAAGCCGCCCGGCCGCTTCTCGGAGCACTGGTGCTCGGCCAGCGAGGGAACGGCGGCGGCCAACCGCTCGTAGAAGCCGGGGATGGCGTTGGTGAATACTTCGTCGTAGCCCCCCAGGTCCAGGCGCAGGACCACGATGGGGCCGCCGGAGAAATAGTTGGCCCCGTGCATGGTCTTGATCTCCTGCACCTTCAGGGGACCGGGCAGGAGGGCATAATCCCAATAGGCCTGCATCTCGGCCTGGCTCACGGGATTCTCCGGACGGACGGTTCAAGGGGCGGGGTCAAGGGACATTCAGTATAAGGGGCGCCATGCCGCAAGTCAACACCGCGCGATCATGGTCCGGTTCCAGGTTCCAGGTTCCAGGTTTCAGGTTTCAGGTTCAATACCGTCGTGCGCTCGGGAGCCGACAAGCCCGTCAAATTTCCATTTTTTATCCTGGATCTTGGAACTTGGAACTTGGAACTTGGAAATGCAGCTTGATTTGGGCTATACTGACATCCCGGGGCCGCCCGCGGCCCCGCTAATACCCAAAGGAGGGACCCCATGATCGATTCCATCGTCAAATTGCTGGGCAACGAGGCCGACTCCCTGCTCAAGCACGAATGCAAGACCGTCCCGAAGGGGCAGTTGCACCTTCCCGGGAAGGACTTCGTGGAGCGGATCCTCATCCCAAGCGATCGGCCCGCCCCCGTCCTGCGCAACCTTCAGCTCATCTTCAACACGGGACGGCTGAAGGGGAAGGGCTACCTCTCCATCCTGCCCGTGGACCAGGGGATCGAGCATTCGGGCGGCGCCTCGTTCGCCCCCAATCCCGCCTTCTTCGACCCCGAGGCCATCGTCCGCCTGGCCATCGAGGGGGGGTGCAACGCCGTGGCCTCCACCCTCGGCGTCCTGGGCGCCGTGGCCCGCAAGTACGCCCACCGCATCCCCTTCATGCTCAAACTCAACCACAACGAACTCCTCACCTATCCCAACAGGGCCGACCAGGTCATGTTCGCTTCCGTGGACCAGGCCTTCGACATGGGTTGCGTGGCCGTGGGGGCCACCATCTACTACGGCTCCGACGGGGCTTCGCGCCAGATCCAGGAGGTTTCCGAGGCCTTCGAGTACGCCCACTCGCTGGGGATGGTCACCTTCCTGTGGTGCTATCTCCGCAACGACGCCTTCAAGAAGGACAAGGACTACCACCTGGCGGCCGATCTCACCGGACAGGCCAACCACCTGGGCGTCACCATCCAGGCCGACATCATCAAGCAGAAACAGCCCGAATGCAACGGCGGCTACGACGCGATCAAGTTCGGCAAGACCTCCAAGAAGGTCTATTCGGACCTCACCACCGACCACCCCATCGATCTCACCCGCTACCAGGTGGTCAACTGTTACATGGGGCGCGCGGGGCTCATCAACAGCGGCGGCGCCTCGGGCAAGGACGACCTCGCCCAGGCGGTGCGCACAGCGGTCATCAACAAGCGGGCCGGCGGGATGGGGCTCATCTCCGGCCGCAAGGCCTTCCAGAAGCCGATGAAGGAGGGGGTGGAACTGCTCAACGCCATCCAGGACGTCTACCTCTGCCGGGAAGTGACGGTGGCGTAGGGACAGGGCACAGCATGCTGTGCCCCTACATTGATTGAAGGGGGCGTTGATGTACAAGATCGTTCTTCTGCGCCACGGGGAAAGCACCTGGAACAAAGAGAACCGCTTCACCGGCTGGACCGATGTGGACCTCTCCGAAAAGGGCCTTCACGAGGCCCGCGAGGCCGGGCGGACGCTCAAGAATGAAGGGTACGATTTCGACCTGGCCTTCACCTCGGTCCTCAAACGGGCCGTCCGCACCCTCTGGATCGCCCTCGACGCGATGGACCTCATGTGGATCCCCGTCGTCCGCTCCTGGCGCCTCAACGAGCGCCACTACGGGGCCCTGCAGGGGCTGAACAAGGCCGAGACGGCTAAGAAGTTCGGCGAAGAACAGGTCAAGATCTGGCGCCGCTCCTACGACACCCCTCCCCCGGCGCTGGAGCCCTCCGACGAGCGGTGGCCCGGGCGCGATCCCCGCTACCGGGAGATGGACCCGCGGAGCGTCCCCCTGACCGAGTGCCTCAAGGACACGGTCGAGCGCGCCCTCCCGTTCTGGCACGATGCCATCGTCCCGGCCCTCCGGGACGGCAGACGAGTGCTGGTGGCCGCCCACGGCAACTCCCTGAGGGCCATGGTCAAGTATTTGGACGGCGTCTCCGACGCCGACATCGTGGGGCTCAACATCCCCACCGGCATCCCATTGGTCTACGAATTGGACGAACATCTCAGGCCGCTGAAATCATATTATCTCGGCGACGCGGAAGCGGCGAAGAAAGCCGCCGAGGCCGTGGCCGCCCAGGGCAGGGCGACCTGAAGGCCGGAAAGAGGATTGTGACAAGGCCCCCCTTGACATCACCCCCCAAAGGCACTATTCTATCCCCGTGCGTTTCCAGCCCAGCCATATTATCTTATTGATGAATAGCCCCACCCTTTGGTGCAGGACCCGCCCGTTGACCGATTCGATCTCCATCTGCGGCCGCCCGAGGGCGGCCGTTTCGCATCTCAATCCCCAAAAGAAACCATCAAGGAGGATGTCATGAAGAAAGCGTTGGCGTGCATTGCGGTCCTGCTCCTGGCCCTGGCGGGCTTCGGGGGCACCAAGACCTTCACCATCGGTTCCGTCACCCCGGCCTGCGGCGGCGGCACCTCCCCCGCCGTGTCGGTGGACGATTCCTCCGGCCTCACCAGCGTGTCGTTCCTCCTGCATTACGACCCGCTGGTGCTGACCCATACCGGTTGCACCGCCCTGCCGGCCGGATGGAGCGTGGACACCTGCTCCGCGGCCGCCGGCACCGCGACCGTGGCCATCAGCGGCCCCGCCCTCGCCGGCGGGACCACGGGCCTCGTCACCGTCAACTTCAACGTCCCCGGGACGCTGTGCGACGGCGATTCCACCGCCCTCAACCTGGACGCCGTCCTCTACAACACGACCGAATCGGGCACGGCGATGGACGGCTCCTGCGTCGTCTCCTGCCCGGCCAACGTTCCGCCGGGGGCGTTTACCAATGTCTCGCCCGCCGATGCCGCCACCGGCCAGCCCCTGACCGGTGTGGTCCTGGATTGGGCCGATGCCGCCGGCGCCACCGGCTACGAGGTCCTGCTCGACACGGTCACCCCCCCGGTCGCCTCGGTGGGCACCCCCGCCGTTTCCACCTTCACGGTGGCCGGCCCCCTGACGCCCGGCACGACCTATTACTGGAGGGCCGCGGCCGGCAACGCCTGCGGCGGCACCTTCGGTCCGATCTGGTCCTTCACCACCTGCGCCCTCCCCGGGGCCTTCGCCAACACCGCTCCGGCCGATGGCGCCACGGGCCAGCCCCTCACCAATGTGGTTCTCGACTGGGCCGACTCCGCCGGCGCCACCTCCTACGACATCTGGTTCGACGGGGCGTTGGCGGCGGCGGGCATCGTCCCCTCCACCTACACGGTGGCCGGCCCCCTGACCGCTTCGACAACGTACAGCTGGTACGTCATCGCCAACAATACCTGCGGCACCACCACCGGCGCCACCTGGTCCTTTACCACGGGGACCGGCACCGCCTGCGTCCATCAGGCGTTCGCCTTCGACCTTATAGCGGGCACCCTCGTCTCCTTCCTCCCCGCCTCGCCGGGCACCGTCACCACGATCGGCGCCCTGGGGGCCGCTGACGACCCGTACGCCGGCGACTTCTTCTTCGGCGACTACACGCGCATCTATGCGCTGGATAACGCCGCCAAACAGCTGGTCCATTACAGCACGGTCACGACGGCCAAGACGGTGGTCGGCGCTGCCACGCCGGCATCGGGCCACACCTGGACCGGAATGGCCCAGACGCCATCGGGCGCGGTCTATGCCGCCTCCTCCAACGGCACCGTCTCCACCCTCTACACCATCAACCCGACCACGGGCGCGGCCACGACGATCGGGAACATCACCAACGGGCCCATCATCATCAATCTCGCCGCGGACGGCGGCGGCCAACTCTACGGCGTGGACATCGGTTCCGACAATCTGCTCCAGATCAATTCCTCCACCGGCGCGGGCACGATTATCGGTGCGATCGGCTTTGCCGCCAACTACGCCCAGGGGATGGACTTCGACCTGGATACCTCCACCATGTACATGGCGGCCTATGGAACACAGAGTGAACTGCGCTCCGTGAACCTCGGCACGGGAGCCACCACCCTCATCGGCGCCTTTCCTGGCGGCACGGAAATGGACGGCATCGCCTTCGTCTCCTGCACGGCCTGCGTCCTGCCCGGGGCCTTCGACCTCCTGACCCCCGTCAACGGCGCCATCGACCAGCCGGTCATCAACTTGGTTCTGGATTGGGCGGATTCCGCCGGGGCCGGTCTTTACAATCTCTATTTCGGCACCACCAGCCCCCCGCCGCTTTATCAGACGGGCATCGCCGGCTCCACCACCACCGTCGTTGGCCCCCTCACCAACAACACGGTCTACTACTGGGCCGTGGAGGCGCTCAACGGGTGCGGCATCACCCCCAGCACCTCGGAGTTCTCCTTCACCACCTCGGCCGTCACCCCGCCGCCGGACCTGGCGTATGACGCGATGGCCATCGTTGACGACTTCTGCGCCACCGGCGGCTCCGGGGATGCCAACGGCGCCGCGGACCCGGGCGAGACGGTCACCTTCACCGTCACCCTCGTCAACAACGGGGGCCCGGCCGCGGGCGTTTCGGGCACCCTCACCACCACCACTCCGGGGGTGACCATCCTCGCCAATACGGCCGCCTTCCCGGACATGCTCCCGGCCGCCACGGGGACCTCCCTCACCCCCTTCATGGTCGACATCGCCTCCACGGTCCCGTGCGCGACCAACATCGCCTTCGCCCTGGCCGTGTCGGCCAACGGCGGCGCCTACGCCACCACGGTCAACTTCACCGGACAGGTGGGCTCGACCACCGTGATACTGGTCAACGAGGGATTTGAGAACACGACCTTCCCCCCCGCGGGCTGGGCCGCTTACAATGTGGATGCCGGCGGGACGCAGTGGGTCCGAAGCACCACAAGCTTCCACACCGGCACGGCTTCAGCCTACCACCAGTACAGCTCGGTGGGCATGCAGGATGGCTTTCTGATCACCCCCGCCCTGGCCCTCCCGGCCGGGGCCTCGGTTGCGCTGACCTTTTGGGAGCGGGACACCTACTCGTTAGGCTCCTGGTACAACTACCACGGCGTCCTCTACACCACCGACACCGACCCCAACCCGGCCACCGCCACCTACACCGAACTGTGGTCGGGGGACGTCGGGACGGCCTGGGCCCAGAATACTCTGGATCTGACCGCCCTGGCGGGCCAGACCATCCACCTGGCCTTCCGCTACCAGGGCAACGACGCCGACGACTGGCGCATCGACGATGTCGTCGCAACCGCCACGGGATCCTCCCCCATCTGCACCGTCTGCGTCCCCGGCACGCCCACCCTCGCCTACGACTCCCGCACCTTCACCGATGTATGCGCCAGCGGCGGGGCCGGCAACGGGGACGGCGTGGCGGACCCCGGTGAAACGCTCGGCGTCACCGTTATTCTCGCAAACACCGGGACCGCCTCTGCCACGGGGGTGAGCGCCACCCTTTCCACCGCCACGGCCGGGGTCACCATCACCGTCCCCACGGTCAACTTCCCCAACATCGGCGCCGGCGGCACCGGCGCCTCCCTGGCCCCCTTCGGCGTCTATATCGCCGAAACAGTGCCCTGCATGACCACCATCGATTTCACCCTCGCCATCACCTCCAACGAGGGGACCTGGACGGGCGCGTTCCAGGTCTTGGTCGGCTCCCCGGGGAGTGCCGTTCTTCTGACGGAAAACTTCGACGGCGTCGTGCCCCCAGCCCTCCCCGCGGGCTGGATCAACGTCGCTACCAACTGGCCCAGCGGGGGCGAGCCCATGTGGCGCACCAACGCCGGGACCGTCCACCCCTCCGCCGTGGCCGCCCACTCCGGCGCCAACCTCGCCTATTTCAACTCCTGGAGCGTCTCCGATCCCAAGAGCGCCCGACTCTACTACGGGACGCCGTTAGACCTTGGCAGTTACACCGGCGCCACTTTGGCGTTCTGGATGTACCACGACACCGGCTACAGCACCTCCAACGACCGGGTTTGGGTGCAGGTCTCCACGGACGGCGGAACCGCCTGGACCGATGTGGGCACGGCGGTGCCCCGCTACAACGGCACGACGCAGTGGACCGAGCACACGGTGGACCTCTCCGCCTATGCCGGCCAGCCCTCCGTCATGGTCGGCCTCCACGGCATCAGCGGATTCGGGAACGACTGCCATATCGACGATGTCACCCTCAGCGTCAGCGGCGCCGGCGGTTGCAACGTCTGCGTCTGCCCCCTCCCCGGGGCCTTCAACCTCCTCGCTCCGGCCGATCTCACCACGGGCGTGGCCGTCACGAACGTGGTCCTCGATTGGGAGGACTCGCCCAACGCCACCTCCTACGACCTCTACTTCGGCACCTCCCCCACCCCGCCCCTGTTCCTCTCCGGGATCGGGGCCTCCACCACCACCATCGCCGGGCCCCTGACCGGCAACACCACCTACTACTGGTACGTCATCGCCCGCAACGTCTGCGGCCTCACCGCCAGCGCCACCTTCTCCTTCACCACCGCCTCCACCACGCCCCCCTGCACCCCGGTGGAGAGCGTCAACCTGGTGAGCCCGCCCGACGGATCCACCGATGTGGCGATCCCCGTCACGCTGGTGTGGGAGGAGGAGCCCAACGCCGACTACTACGACGTGGCCCTCGGGGTGGACCCCGCCGCCCTGGCCATCATCGCCACCACCACGGCCACCTCGGTGACGGTGTCCGACCTCGCCGGGGGGCAGACCTACTACTGGCGCGTGGCGGCCGTCAACGACTGCAGTTTCGCCAACAGCGCCCTCTGGTCCTTCACCACCGCCGGCGGGCCCGCCCCGGGCGGAGCGCCCCTCCTCATCCCCGGCGTCGCCAGCACCACCGGCG